>DASUBV010000394.1:0-92113 GCA_035763085.1 Streptosporangiaceae bacterium
GGCCGCGCCGGTCAGCGCGGACCCCGCGGGCTCGCCGGCAGCCTCGCCGGTGACGCACAAGCCGGACGCCGCCCCGCCGGCCCCGGCCCGCGAGCCGGACTCCGGCAGCGCGGAGTCATCGGCCGGCCCGGCCAAGGTGGACGGCGTCCCGGCGCCGCGCCCGGCCGGCTCGCCGGCCGGCGGTGACAGCAACGCCGGCGGCAGCGCGCGCCCGGCGGACCCGCCGCCGGCCCGGGTGAGCGACTCGTCCTCGGGCACCCGGCGGCGCTCGGTGGTGTTCGAGGAAGACGACGAGCTGGACGTGCCGGACTTCCTGAAGTAGAGCCTGAGCGGTTCGCTCCGCTCGCCGCGGCACGCCATGATGTCGGGATGAGCGATGATCACGGCGGCGACGGCCGCGCGGATGCCCGCCGCGAGGAGCTCCGGGACAACCTGGCGGCGCTGCGGGAGCGGATCGACGCGGCGTGCGCCGCGGCCGGGCGGCCGCCCGGCGCCGTCGCGCTGGTGGCGGTCACCAAGACCTTCCCCGTGTCGGACATCGCGCTGCTCAGCGACCTCGGGGTCACCGACGTGGGCGAGAACCGGGACCAGGAGGCGGCGCCCAAGGCGGCTCAGGCGGCCGCGCTGGGACTGCCGCTGACCTGGCACTTCGTCGGTCAGCTGCAGGTGAACAAGGCGGCCAGCGTGGCCGGCTACGCGGACGTGGTGCACTCGGTGGACCGGCTGCGCCTGGTCACGGCGCTGGGCCGCCGGGCGGTCGCGGCCGGCCGTGAGCTGCGCTGCCTGATCCAGGTCAGCCTGGACACCGCCGCGGGCCGCGGCGGCGCGCCGCCCGCCGAGGTCGCTGGCCTGGCCGGCGCGATCGCCGCCGAGCCGGGGCTGACCCTCGGCGGGGTGATGGCGGTGGCGCCCCTGGGCGAGCCCGCCCGGCCGGCCTTCGCCCTGCTGCGCGAGGTGTCAGAAAAGGTGCGCTCCGCGCATCCGGGCGCTGTGGCGATATCAGCGGGCATGAGCGGTGACCTGGAGGACGCGATTGCCGAGGGCGCGACACTCGTGCGGATCGGTACGGCGTTGCTCGGCGGCCGGCGAGCCTTCGTCAGGTAATGTCCGACCAAGCGTGGCACGCCGCGGTGTGAGCGGAGCCGCTCAGCGGGCATGACGGAGGACAGCAGATGGCCAGCGCGATGCGCAAGATGGCGGTCTATCTCGGCCTGGTAGAGGACGACCACCGCTACGACGACCCCTACGCCGGCGACTACGGCACCGACGAGGAGTACGACGAGTACGGTGCCGAGCTGGTCGCCCAGGACGGACGGCCCGAGGCCTACGGGTTCGGCGACGGCGTGCGCCCGCCTGGCGAGCGCCCCGTGCAGACCACCGACCTGGCCCGGATCACGACCTTGCACCCGCGCACGTACAATGAGGCCCGTACGATCGGAGAGCATTTCCGCGAAGGCACTCCGGTGATCATGAACCTGACCGAGATGGTCGATAGTGACGCAAAGCGACTGGTCGACTTCTCGGCAGGGCTGATCTTCGGGCTGCGCGGGAGCATCGAGCGCGTCACCAACAAGGTGTTCCTGCTGTCCCCGGCTAACGTCGAAGTGGCGGCCGAGGACAAGGCCCGGATCGCGGAGCGCGGCTTCTTTAACCAGAGCTAGCCGCTACCAGGCAAGACAAGACGCGGCGGTGACTGGTCCCCGGGGGCCGGCGGCCGCTGCGAGCAGGGCAGGGACGTGAACATAGTCAAGCTTGTGCTGTTCTATGTACTCTCGGTGTACTTGCTGCTGCTCATCGGCAGGCTGATTCTCAGCTGGGTGCAGGCATACGCGCGCGACTGGCACCCGCACGGCGTGGTCCTGATCATCGCCGAGGCGGTCTACACGGCGACTGATCCGCCACTGAGATTGCTAAGGCGCTACATTCCCTCGCTCCGTCTCGGTACTGTGGCTCTTGACCTCAGCTTCATGCTGCTGTTCCTGGTGGTGCTCGTGCTCTGGCAGGTCGTGCAGCAGTAGAAGTGATGTAGCGTCCATAGGGGACCACGCTCCAAGGAGACGAGATGCCACTGACGCCCGCGGATGTGCGGAACAAGCAGTTCAGCACGACGAGGCTCAGGCCCGGCTATGACGAAGAGGAAGTCGATGCCTTCCTCGATGAGGTAGAGGCGGAACTCGACCGGCTGATCCAGGAGAACGAGGAGCTTCGGGCCAAGCTCGCGGAAGTCCTGCGCGGCGGGAAGGCACCCGCACCGGCGGCCCTTAACGCGCCGCACGTCGAGCCGGTGCCGGAGCTGATGGCTCCCGAGCCGCCTCGTCATGAGCCTGAGCGCCGGCCGGAGCCCGTGATGATGGGCGGGATGAAGCCGGTCGAGGACAACATGGACACGGCAGCCCGTGTCCTGGCCCTCGCCCAGCAGACCGCTGACCAGGCGATTGCCGATGCCCGCCGCGAGGCCGACGAGACGCTGGGCCGCGCTCGCCGCGAGGCGGACGACATCCTGACCAAGGCGCGCCGCCAGTCCGAGCAGATCACCAGTGACGCCCGGGCCCGCGCCGAGAGCCTGGAGCGGGACGCGCAGGAGCGCCACCGCCAGGCGATGGGCTCTCTCGTCCAGTCGCGCGAGGAGCTCGAGCGCCGGGTCGATGACCTGCGTGCCTTCGAGCGCGAGTACCGCAGCCGGCTCAAGGCGTACCTGGAGGGCCAGCTCCGCGACCTGGAAGCGGGTGCGGCGGACAGCGGGGTGTTCCCGGCCATCGGGTCCAGCCCGCAGAACAGCGTGCCGGCCGGCATGGGCGTCCGCAACGGCGGCCAGCCGTCGGTGGCAGGGTCCTACCCGGGCGTTCCCGAGCCCGTCGCGCACAACGGCTCTGGCTTCCACCCGTCGGACACGGGCCAGCACGACCGCCGCTAGTCGCGACCGCGATGGCGGGGGCCCTCGGAACGCGTCGCTAGCTAGTGGAGCCTGTCGGTGATCCGGTTCAGTGCCGTCCTGTCGGTCGTCGTCGTGGCGATCGCGCTGCTGGGCGCAGGAGCGATCTCCGGCAGCCTGCTGCTGGTCTACCTGGCCATCGGCGTCGCGGCACTGGCCCTGGTCCTGCTGATCGCGGGCGTGGTCATCTGGCGCGAGGAGGTCTTCGGGGGAGCGGCCGCGATCGGCCAGGATCGCCGGCCCGATGTCAGGGCCGGGCAGCCGGGCCGCGCAGCGGTCTCGTCACCTGAGCAAGAGGCAGTACGTGAGCTGCCCGCCGGCGCAGACGCCGGCGGGCAGCTTGCTGCGTCCGGGGCAGGCCGGCAGCGGGCCGCCAGCGCGCCGGCGGCCTCGAGATCCACGGCGCCATTCCGCTCCGCTGCGCAGGAGCTTGCAGGGTCTGCCGGGCAGCGGGCCGGCTCGTCCCCGCGCCCGGCGGCCACGGTGGGTGCCGGGGCGGCACAAGGCGGGGGGCGCGGGGGCCCGGGCGCTGACCCCGATGACCGGGGTGAGCGCGGCGGTCACGGGTTCCGGGCTGGCCGCGAGGACCGGCGCCGGGCCAGCCGCGACCCCGACTACGGTGGCCGGCGGCGCGACAGCCGGCCGGGCAGCGTGGCGCCAGCCGAGCGGCAGGCGGCCGGGCACCGGCCCGGCAGCGGATCACCGGATCCGGGCAGCCCCTGGTCTGGCCGGCGCTGGGAGATCCAGCTGGACCGCGAGCCGGACCAGCGCCACGCCGCGCGCGAGCGGGCCGGGGCCGGGCGGGAGCCGGCCGCGGACGCGGCAGAGCGGGAGCAGCGTCGGCGGTCAGGAGAGCGCGAGCCGGCCCGTCCGGCGGCTGCCGCCGTCCCGCCGGGCACCATCGGCACGCCCGCCAGGCCCGCGGCAGGCACACCCGCCAGGCCCGCGGCCGCGAGTCAGCCCGCTGCGACCAGCTCAGGCGGCGACCGGTCGGCGAGCGGTCCGCCGGGATCATCCGGCGGACGGACCGCCGCGCCGGCGGCAGGGACCAGCGCGTCGCCCGGCGGTGCCGCGGGCCGCGCAGCCGTGTCCCCTGCGTCTCCCGGGTCCGCCAGCGAGCGGGCGCCCGGCCCGGCCCGAGGCCGCGGCCCGGCCCGAGAGCACGGGCCAGCGCGGGACCGCGGGCCAGCGCGAGAGCACGAGCCTGCGCGGGACCGGGACGCAGCACCGCGCCCGGCAGCGGCTTCGGCCAGCGCGGCTGCCCCGGCGCCCGCGAAGACGGGCTCCTCCGCCTCCGGCACCGCCGCCCGGGCTGCGTCCTCGTCCCAGTCCCCGTCCGCGGCTTCCGCGCCGAAGCCCGGCGCGGGCGGGCCGCCGCCGCGGCCGGGAGTGCCGGCCGCCCGGCCAGCGGCTAGCATCAGCGCGGCCAGCACCAGCACGGCCAGGTCTGTAAGGCCCAGCACCAGCACCGCCAGTGCGGCGAAGCCGCCGGCCGCCGCTCCCTCGGGAGCTGCTCCGCCGGGGGCCGCTGGCGCGGCTGCCGGAGCGGACACTCAGGTCAGCGTGGTCCCCGGCATCGGCCGGTACCACCTGGCTGACTGCATCCTCATCCGGTTCCTCGGCCCCGAGGACCTGGACAGCATGACCAGGCAGGCGGCCGAGGCCGCGGGCTGCGTGCCGTGCAAGGCGTGCCGCCCCGATAGCGCTGCCTCGTAACCCCGATAGCGCTGCCTCGTAACTCGGCCCCGGAACCGGCTCAGGCTCGCCGAATCCAGAAGGTGAGCCTGAGGTCGGTGTCGGCATGCTCGACACCGGCAGCCGCCACCTCGCCCGAGGCCGGCCCGCTGCCCCCGGCGGCCGGCCCGTAGCTCGTCGCCAGCACCTCGGTGCTGACCAGCGCCCCGTGCTCCGCCAGTGCCCGGGCCAGTTCCGGGTCCTCGGTGGCCCAGCGCAGCTCGATCCGGTCGCTCACCGCCAGGCCGTCGCGCTTGCGGGCTTCGGAGACCAGCCGGATGACCTGACGGGCGTAGCCCTCGCGGAGCAGTTCCGGGGTGATAGCGGTCTCCAGGGCCACTGTCTCGCCGTTGTCGCTGGCCACCGCCCAGCCCGCCCGCGGCGTCTGCGTGATGGTGACGTCCTCCGGAGCCAGCCGCACCAGGCCGCCGGGCTCCTCGCCCGGCACGCCCGCGACCCGCACCGCGGCCGATCCGGCCGAGCCCAGCTCAGCAGCCAGGACGGCCGGGTCGGCGGCCTCGACCGCGGCCGCGACCAGCGGCGTGTCCTTGCCGAACCGCCTGCCCAGGGCGCGGTAGCTGGGCCGCACCGTGTAGCTGACCAGCTCGCCGCTGGCCGCGTCCAGCTGCTCCAGCACGCGGACATTGAGCTCGTCGGCGACCTGGTGGCGCAGCTCGGCCGGCAGGGCGGCGAACCCCGCGGCGCCGGCGAGCGCGCGGGCGAGCGGCTGGCGCACCGGCAGGACCGCGCTGGCCCGGGCCGCGCGGCCGAGCTCGACCAGCCGCCGGGCGAGGGCCATCTGGCCCGCCAGCTCCGCGTCTATCAGGCTGGCGTCGGCCGCGGGCCAGGCGGCCAGGTGCACGGAGTCCGGCGCTGAGCCGGGCGCCGGGTCCGGCGCTGAGCCTGGCGCCGGGTCCCCGGCCGTCCCGTGCAGCACCCCCCACAGGTAGTCCGTCAGGAACGGCGTGACCGGCGCCATCAGCCGCGTCAGCGTCTCCAGCGCCGTGTACAGCGTCGCGAACGCCGCCGCCCCGCCCGGCGTGCCCGGTCCCTCCCAGAACCTGCGCCGGCTCCGGCGTACGTACCAGTTGGACAGGTCATCAATGAACGCCGCGATGCGCCGTCCGGACGCCGCCGAGTCGAACGCCTCCAGCGCGGCGGTCACGTCCCGCACCACCGCGTTCAGCTCGCTGAGCAGCCACCGGTCCAGCGCCGGGCGGCTGGCCGGCGGCGGGGCCGCGGCCAGCGCGGCCGGCGTCCACGCCTGGCCCCCGGCCGCCCCGGCGTTGGCGTAGCGGACCAGGAACGACACCGTGTTCCAGTAGGTCAGCAGGACCTTCCGGACGATCTCCTCCAGCGCCGCCGAGCCGATCTTGCGGGTCGCCCACGGCGAGCCGGCCGCGAAGAAGAACCAGCGCAGCGCGTCGGCGCCGTGCGCCTCCAGCAGCGGCAGCGGCTCCAGCACGTTGCCCAGGTGCTTGCTCATCTTGCGGCCCTGCTCGTCCGCGATCAGGCCCAGGCACACCACGTTCTCGTAGGCCGACCGCCCGAACACCAGCGTGCCCACCGCCATCAGCGAGTAGAACCAGCCCCGGGTCTGGTCGATGGCCTCGCAGATGAACTGCGCCGGGTAGGAGCGCCGGAACTCCGCCTCGTCCCGCAGCGGCGCCCCGAACTGCGCGAACGGCATCGAGCCGGAGTCGTACCAGACGTCGATGACCTCGGGCACCCGCCGGGCCGGCTCGTGGCAGTCCGGGCAGCCGATCAGCACGTCGTCGACGAATGGCCGGTGCGGGTCCAGCCCGGTCAGGTCGGTCCCGGCCAGCTCCGACAGCTCGGCCAGCGAGCCGACGCAGGTCACGTGCCCGGACGGGCACTGCCACAGCGGCAGCGGCGTACCCCAGTACCGGGTCCGGGACAGTGCCCAGTCCACATTGCTGCGCAGCCACTCGCCGTACCGGCCGTCCCGGATCGACGGCGGCTGCCAGTTCGTCCGGGCGTTCTGCTCCAGCAGCTGGTCCTTGATCGCGGTGGTGCGGATGAACCAGGACGGCATCGCGTAATACAGCAGCGGGGTGCCGCACCGCCAGCAGTGCGGGTAGCTGTGCTCGTGCCCCTCCGACCGGAACAGCAGGCCGCGGTCGTCCAGGTCCCGGATCAGCGGCCGGTCCGCGGCCTTGAAGAACAGCCCGCCCACCAGCGGCAGGCCCTCGTCGAACCGCCCGTCGGGCCGCACCGGGTTCACCACGGGCAGGCCGTGCTCGCGGCCGGCGGCCAGGTCGTCGGCGCCGAAGGCCGGCGCGAGGTGCACCAGCCCGGTGCCGTCCTGGGTGGTTACGAAGGAGGCAGGGACCACCCGGTGCGCGCCGGCCACCTCGACCAGGCTGAAGGGTGGCTGGTAGGTCGCCCCGGCCAGCTCGCTGCCGCGCATCCGCGCCGTCACGTGCCAGCCCTCGCCGAGCACCCGGGCGGCCAGGTTGTCGGCGACCACCACCCGGTCGCCGTGCCCGGCCCGGCGGGCCACCGCGTACACCTCGCCGGGGTGTACCGCGACCGCCGTGTTGGACACCAGCGTCCACGGCGTGGTCGTCCACACCAGCAGGTCGGCCCCGCGCAGCTCGGCGCGCCCGCCCGGCGGCAGGTCGCGCAGCGGGAACCGGACGATCACCGACGGGTCGGTCACCGTCCGGTAGACATCGGGCTGGCCCATCTCGTGATCGGACAGCGGCGTGCCGCAGCGCGGGCAGTACGGGCTGATCCGGTGGTCGCGGACCAGCAGGCCCTGGCGGTAGATCTGCTGCAGCGACCACCAGACCGACTCGATGTAGGCCGGGTCCATCGTCTTGTAGGCGGTGGACAGGTCGATCCAGTAGCCCATCCGCCGGGTCAGCTCGGCGAAGGCGTCCACGTGCCGCAGCACCGACTCCCGGCACCGCGCGTTGAACGCGGCGATGCCGTAGGCCTCGATGTCCCGCTTGGCGGTGAGCCCGAGCTCCTTCTCCACCGCTACCTCGACCGGCAGCCCGTGACAGTCCCAGCCCGCCCGGCGCGGCACGTGGTAGCCCTGCATGGTCTTGAACCGCGGGAACGCGTCCTTGAACACGCGCGCCTCGATGTGGTGCACGCCGGGCATCCCGTTGGCCGTCGGCGGCCCCTCGTAGAAGATCCACCGCTCGCCGCCCGCGGTCTGCTCCAGGGAGCGCCGGAAGACCTTGCCGTCCGCCCAGCGGCGCAGGATGTCCCGCTCGAGCGCGGGCAGGTCGACGCTGCCCGGCAGTTCCGGGAAGGGCATGCCCGGCATGATCAACGGCCTCCGCGGGTTCGTGCGCTCGCGGGCCCGCCCCTGCACCGCCGCCGGAAGCTGCGAGCGGCGGCTGCCCCCGCAGCGCCGTGCAAGCGTTCAGGATAACGGAACGGGGTTACGCTGCCCGCTGATTATTCGCCCGCCCCGGCGGCGCCGGGCTGGCCAGCACGCCGGATATCACGGGATACTCCGGGCATCTTTCCCGTCCCGGAACGCCCGCCCCGGCGGCTGCCGGCCGGCCTGCCCCGGCCGCCCTCCGGTCGGGGCAGCCCGCGCCGGCAGGTATGTTTGCGGACGGCTGCGGTCAGCACTTATTCTCCGGTGACTGCCCAGCTTTTCTTGATCATTTCGAGGGCGCCGAGGGAGGCGGGACATGACTGCTGCCGCGCAATCAGGAGCTGCTGCCCTTCCGGTGCGCAAGGGCGAGAAGCGCTGGACAGCGGCCGAGCTGAAGGCGGCGCGCGATCAGCTCAGCGCCGAGGCGGCGGAGCTGCGGTCCGACATCGCGCGGGCCGAGTCCGACATCGCCAGCCGCCTCACCGACGCCACCGGGGACGCCGGCGACGACCAGGCCGACGCGGGCGCCAAGACCTTCGAGCGTGAGCACGAGCTCGCGCTCACGCACAACGCCCGCGAGCTGCTGAGCCAGACCGAGCACGCGCTGGAGCGCATCGCGGCCGGGACCTACGGCACCTGCGAGTCCTGCGGCGAGGCGATCGGCAAGGCCCGGCTGCAGGCCTTCCCGCGTGCCGTGCTGTGCGTGAGCTGCAAGCAGCGCGAGGAACGACGCTGACCGGGCACCCGGCGCCACCAGGCCCGGGGCAGGACCACAACCGCGGCGAGGACGAGCCGGGAAGATCAGTGAGACCACGGCGGATCGGCGTACTAGTCAGCACGGCTGTGCTGGTGCTCGCGCTGGACATCGTCTCCAAGGTCGCCGTCGTGGCGAACCTGTCGGACCATCCTCCGGTGCGGCTGCTCGGCGGCTTCCTGACCCTGCTGGTCTCCCGCAACCCCGGCGCGGCGTTCAGCATCGGCACGTCGATGACCCTGGTGTTCTCGGCCATCGCCGTCGGCGTGATCGTCCTCATCCTGCGCACCTCGTGGCGCATCCGCAGCATCCCGTGGGCGCTGACCCTGGGCCTGCTGCTCGGCGGCGCCACCGGCAACCTCCTGGACCGGCTCTTCCGCTACCCCGGCCCGTTCCGGGGCTACGTGGTGGACTGGATCATGGTGCCGCACTGGCCGGTGTTCAACCTGGCCGACTCGGCGATCGTGTGCGGCGGCGTGCTGGCCGTCCTGCTGTCGGCCCGCGGCACCCGCCTGGACGGGCTGCGGGTCAGCACGGGACCTGTCGTTCCTGAGCAGGCCCCCGGTACCGGGGGCGGTCCGGCGGCGGTGCTGCCGCAGGAGCACAGCAGTAACGGAACGCCCGGCGCCGGCCCGGCTGACCAGGCCGGCCGCCTGCCCGCGCCGGACCCGGCCGTGCCCGGCGCGGCGGCCGGCCCCGGCAGCCGCGGCCGCGATGCCGCTGACCCCGCCGCCCGCGGCGGCCCGGCGGGCGGCCGATGAGCGGGCCGGGCACGCGCCGCGTGCCGGTCCCCGACGGGCTCGACGGCGAGCGTCTCGACGCCGCGCTGGCCCGCATGTTCGGGCTGTCCCGGGCCCGCGCCGCCGAGCTGATCGGCGCCGGCGACGTGCTGGTCGCCGGGCAGCCCGCGGCCAAGTCCGACCGCGTCCCGGCCGGGGAGTGGCTGGAGGTCACCCTGCCGCCGCCGGTGCCGCCTGCCGCGCGGCCCGAGCCGGTGCCGGGCCTGGCCATCGTCCACGAGGACGCCGACATCATCGTCGTCGACAAGCCCGCTGGCGTCGCCGCCCACCCGACCCCCGGCTGGACCGGCCCCACGGTGCTGCAGGGCCTGCTGGCCGCCGGGTACACCATCGCCACCAGCGGCGCGGCCGAGCGGCAGGGCATCGTGCACCGGCTGGACGCCAACACCACCGGGCTGATGGTGGTGGCCAAGAGCGAGCGTGCCTACAGCCTGCTCAAGCAGGCCTTCCGCGACCGCGAGGTGGACAAGCGCTATCACGCGCTCGTGCAGGGCCATCCCGATCCGCTGCGCGGCACCATCGACGCGCCGATCGCCCGGCACCCGGCCGGGGACGGCCGGTTCGCGGTGGTCGCCGACGGGCGGCCCTCGGTCACCCACTACGACACGCTGGAGGCGTTCCGGGCCGCCAGCCTGCTGGAGGTCCGGCTGGAAACCGGCCGGACGCACCAGATCCGGGTGCACATGTCGGCGATCCGGCACCCGTGCGCGGCGGACCGGCTGTACGGGGCGGACCCGGTGCTGGCCGCCCGGCTCGGCCTGACCCGGCAGTGGCTGCACGCGATGGCGCTGAGCTTCGCCCACCCGGCCGACGGGCGGCGGGCGGAGTTCACCAGCTCCTACCCGGCCGACCTGGCGCACGCGCTGGACGTGCTAGCCGCCGAGTCCTGAGCCGGGTGCCAGCGGCGGGTAGCCGGTGTAGTTCTCGGCCAGCGACGCCGCCGCGGCCCGCGAGGACGTGACATACCGCAGCTGGGACCGCTGCAGCTGGGCTTCCATGGGGTCCGCGCCCGGCGTGGCGTGCAGCATGGTCGTCATCCACCAGGAGAAGTGGGTGGACCGCCAGACCCGGTTCAGGCAGGTCGCCGAGTACGCGTCGGCCAGCCGGGCATCATCGTCGCGCAGCAGCGCGCCCAGCGCGTCGGCCAGCACCGCCACGTCGGCCAGCGCCAGGTTGAGGCCCTTGGCGCCGGTCGGCGGCACGATGTGCGCCGCGTCGCCGGCCAGGAACAGCTGCCCGTAGCGCATCGGCTCGCTGACGAAGCTGCGCATCGGCGTGACGCCCTTCTCCAGCACCGGGCCCTCGCGGAGGTCCCAGCCGGGCAGCCCCAGGCGCGTCTGCAGCTCGGCCCAGATCCGGTCATCGGGCCAGTCCGCCACGTCGGTGCCCGGCGGCACCTGCAGGTACAGGCGGCTCACCTGCGGGCTGCGCAGGCTGTGCAGCGCGAAGCCGCGGCGGTGGTGGGAGTAGATCAGCTCGTCGGTGGATGGCGCGACCCGGGTCAGGATGCCCAGCCAGGCGTAGGGGTACTCGCGCTCCCATACCGACCGGCAGGCGGCCGGGATGGCGGGCCGGCAGATGCCGTGGAAGCCGTCGCAGCCGGCGATCACCTCGCAGGTCAGCTCGCGCCGCTCGCCGCCGGCGGTGGTGTAGCTGAGCACCGGGGCGCCGGTGTCCAGGTCGCGCACGGCGGTGCCGGTCACCTCGAACTCGATCTGCGCGCCCGCCGCCAGCCGGGCCGCGATCAGGTCCTTGACCACCTCGGTCTGGGCGTAGACGGTCACCGTCCGGCCGCCGGTCAGGTCGCGGAAGTCCAGGTGGTGCCGCTCGCCGCCGAACTGCAGGTAGATCCCGCCGTGCTCCAGGCCCTCGGCGTCCAGCCGGGTGCCCAGGCCCGCGGCGCGCAGCAGGTCGGCGCTGCCCTGCTCCAGCACCCCGGCCCGCTGCCGGGCCTCGCAGTAGGCACGGCTGCGCAGCTCGACCACGACCGAGTCGATGCCGCGCAGCGCCAGCAGGTGCGACAGCAGCAGGCCGGCCGGCCCGGCGCCGACGATGCCGACCTGCGTCCGCTGCCGGGCGGCGCTCACCCGCGCTCGTCCTGGCCGCTCATCCGAGCCTGTCCGTCCTCTCGCTCAGCCGTGCCTGCCCGGCAGGTCTTCGCTGCCTCGCGTCTAGAAGGGGTGCGGCGCGATCTCGCCGCGCACCGTCACCCACCGCGTGTCGGTGAAGGCCTCCAGGTTGGCGCTGCCGCCGAACCGGGCGCCGGTGCCCGAGGCCAGCACGCCGCCGAACGGCGCGTTCGGCTCATCGTCGACGGTCTGGTCGTTGATGTGCACGATCCCGGTCGGGATGCGCCTGGCCAGGTCCAGGCCGCGCATCACGTCGCGGGTCAGGATGCCCAGCGACAGGCCGTACTCGCTGTCGGCGGCCAGCTTGGCCGCGTCGTCGGCGGTGCCGAACCGGATCACCGGTGCCACCGGGCCGAACACCTCATCGGCGTAGGCCGGCATGGCCGGCGCGACGTCGGCCAGCACGGTCGGGGCGTAGAAGAGCTTGTCGTAGCTGCCGCCCGCGGCCAGCCGGGCGCCCGCCTCGACGGTGCCGGTGACCATGGCGTGGATCTTGTCGCGCTGCCGCTCGTCGATCACCGGGCCGAGCGCCACCTGGGCCGTGGCCGGGTCGCCCACCGGCAGGTGCGCCGCCTTGCCGGCCAGCCGGCTCACGTACTCGTCGTAGATGGACTCGTGCACCAGGTGCCGGCCGGTGGTCATGCAGATCTGGCCCTGGTGCAGGAACGAGCCCCAGGCGCCGGCCGAGGCCGCCTTGTCCAGGTCGGCGTCCTGGCAGATGATGAGCGCCGAGTTGCCGCCCAGCTCCAGGTGCACCCGCTTGAGGTGACGGGCGGCCAGCTCGCCGACCCGGCGGCCGGCCGCGGTGGAGCCGGTGAAGGAGATGATGCGCACCGCCGGCTCGGTGATCAGCGCCTCGCCCGCGTCCGCGCCGCCGGGCAGCACGTGCAGCAGGCCCTCGGGCAGCCCGGCCTCCTCGAACACCCGGGCCAGCACCAGGCCGCCGCACACCGCGGTGCGCGGGTCCGGCTTGAGCACCACCGCGTTGCCCAGCGCCAGCGCCGGGGCGACCGACCGGATGGCCAGGATCTGCGGGAAGTTGAACGGCGCGATCACCCCGACCACGCCGGCCGGGACGCGCTCGACATAGCTCAGCCGCGGCTGCTCGCTGGGGATGATCTCGCCCGCGGGCCGGTTCGGCAGCGTCGCGGCCTCGAAGATCTCCTCGGTGGCCACGTGCGTCTCGAACTGCGCGGCGGGCGGGATCTTGCCGCCCTCGCGGATGCTCCAGTTCTCGATCTCGGTCGCGTTGGCCCGCCAGATCTCCGCGGCCTTGCGCAGGATGGCCGCGCGCTGGGTGTGCGGGGTGGCGGCCCAGGCGGGCTGGGCCGCGGCGGCCAGCTGCGCCGCCCTGGCCACCTCGGCCGGCCCGGCGATCCCGGTCCGGCCGAGCACGCCGCCGGTAGCGGGCTCGGTGACCTCCGCCTCGGCGCTGGCCGCGGTCCAGCCGCCGGAGTAGACCTTGCCCTGCCAGGTTGCCTCATCGAGAAATGCCACTGAGCGCTCCCTTAGTCAGCGTCCCCTGGGCTTGTCGTGCGCAGTTCGAACATAGGTTCTTTGCGCGAACGTACTGAAATCTAGTCATCTCGTTTCTCAGTGTCAACGCGCGGGTGAAGCGCTGATCAGGCGGCCCGCGACGCTGGTGACCACCCCAGACATGACTGTCGAAATGTATTTGACCAGTTATTCTCCCGTGACGTATCGTCTCGCACATCACTCCCATCCGACTATTTGCCAGTCACGCAGGTGGCGGCTGGCCGCGCCCTGTACTGGCGCTCGTGATGGCCCGTGCCGTCAATCAGCTCGGTGCCTTCGCGATGTCGTTCCTGGCCGTCGCGCTCGTCGACGTCTATGGCGCCTCGCTCGTCACCGCCGGGTGGGTGGTCGCGCTCTTCGGCCTTGCCACGGTGCCCTCGCGGCTGGCCGGCGGGCGGCTGGCCGGCCGCCTCGGGCGGCGCCCGACGATCGTGGCCGGGCTCCTGGGCTGCAGCGCTGCCCTGCTCGTCATTGCCGTCTCGCCGGGTGTCAGCGGAGCCGCGGCGGGAGCCGTCCTGCTCGGCCTGGCCTTCGAGATCTACGAGCCGCCTAGCCAGGCGCTCCTGGCCGAGATGGTGGCGCCTGACCGGCGTCCGCAGGCCTTCGGGCTGCTCGGTGCCGCGCTGGCCGCCGCTGGCGTAGGCGCGGGGATCCTTGCGGCGCTGCTCGGCGGCGTCAGCCTGCGGCTCCTGTTCGTCGCCGACTCGGTCACCTGCCTGGCAGCAGCAGCGCTGATCCTGATCTGGGTGCAGGAGCCGTCGCCGCCGCGGCCGGCCACCTCCGGCGGCATCCGCAGCCCGTGGCGGGATGGCCGCCTGCTGGTGATGCTCGGTGTCGGCACCGGACTCGCCCTCGCCTGGAACCTCTCGGTCACCGCGCTGCCGCTGACGGTTGCCGCTCGCGGCCTTGGCCCGGCGGAAACGGGCTGGCCGCTCGCAATAGGGGCTGTCGTGACGATCGTCGGCCAGCGGCTCCTCCGTGGTGCTGCGGCACGGCCGTTCGCCCTGATGGCGGCCGGGCTTGTCATCGTCGCCGCGGGATTCGCCGTTATCGCGTTCGCTGACATGATCCCGCTGCTCTGCCTGGGTGCCGCCATCGTCGCGCTGGGCCAGGTCTTCCTTCTCGGGCCTCCGTACGCCGTTGTATCCGGTCTCGCGGACGACGGCTCCCGCGCGGGGTACCTGGCGGCGTTCGGCACTTGCTGGGGCATCGCCCAGACCCTCGGGCCGGTTGCCTCGACTCGCCTGCTGTCCGCCGGGGTCCCCGTGGCCTGGCTCACCGGCGCTGCCCTGTGCGTCCTGCTGGCCGCGATCGTGCCGGCGGCCGGCCGGGCCGTGACACGGGCTGAGCGCTGTTGCGCCCGCGAGGCAGCGGCTGCCCGGCCCGGAGCCAGGTGGTCACTCACCGATGCGGCCGGGAGGAATCCGCCATCAGTGCCCTGACCAGGCACTTTGCATCTGATTGCGATCGCCGCAACCATGGCAGGTGCCTGATCAGCCAGAACGCTGGCTGGCCTGCTTCCTGACTCGTGCTGCCGCTGTCGCGGCCGGCCGGACTGTCGGTGCCGGCGGATAGTGTGAATCCGGCATGAGCACAGCAGGGACGGGCGCGGAGCCGGGCGCCGGACAGGCGGTTCCGGCGGCCGGAGCAGGCACCCCGGGCAGCGCGCGGCGCGGGCCGGGCGGATCCTTCGTGCACCTGCATGTGCACTCCGAGTACTCGATGCTGGACGGCGCGGCCCGGCTGCGGGACCTCATCGCCGCCTGCCAGCGCGACGGCATGCCGGCCATCGCGGTCACCGACCACGGCAACGTGCACGGCGCCTTCGAGTTCTACCGGCAGGCCACGGCGGCCGGGATCCGGCCGGTCATCGGCATGGAGGCCTACCTGGCCCCGGGCCGGAGGGGCGACCGGCGGCCGGTCCGCTGGGGCTCGCCCGCTCAGGCCGCCGACGACGTCGGCGGGGCCGGCGCCTACACCCACCTGACCCTGCTGGCGGAGACCACCGAGGGCCTGCACAACCTGTTCCGGCTGTCGTCGCGGGCCTGGCTGGAGGGGTACTTCCGCAAGCCGCGGCTGGACCGAGAGCTGCTCGCCGCGCACGCCCGCGGGATCATCGCCACCACCGGCTGCCCCGGCGGCGAGGTGCAGACCCGGCTGCGGCTCGGCCAGGACCGGCAGGCGCTGGAGGCCGCCGCCGGGCTGCGCGACATCTTCGGCCCGGACAGCCTGTTCATCGAGATCATGCAGCACGGCCTGCCGATCGAGCAGCGCGCCACCGAGGGGCTGCGCCAGATCGCCGCCGGCCTCGCGCTGCCCCTGGTGGTCACCAACGACACGCATTACACCCACCGCGCCGATGCCGGGCCGCACGAGGCGCTGCTGTGCGTGCAGACCGCCACCACGCTGGCCGACCCCGGCCGGTTCCGGTTCGAGGGCAGCGGCTATTACCTCCGCAGCCCGCGGGAGATGCGCGCGCTGGCCGGGACCGGGACCGGGCGGGGACGCGGCGGGCCCGCCGCGGGCTGGACCGAGCAGGAGTGGCAGGCCGGCTGCGACGCGACGCTGCTGATCGCCGAGCGCGCCGACGTCCGCTTCGAGCGGCGCAGCCTGCTGCCCAGCTTCCCGCTGCCGCCCGGCCAGACCGAGGCCGGGCTGCTGCGCGAGCAGGTCCGGGCCGGCCTGGAACGGCGCTACCCTGGCGGCCCGGACGCCGAGCGCCGCCGGCGGGCCGAGTATGAGCTGGGCATCATCGAGGCCGCCGGGTTCTGCTCGTACTTCCTGGTCGTCGCCGACCTGATCAGCTGGGCGCGCGAGCACGGCGTGCGGGTGGGCCCGGGCCGCGGCTCGGCCGCGGGCTCGCTGGTGGCCTACGCGCTGGGCATCACCGGGCTGGACCCGGTCAGCCACGGCCTGGTCTTCGAGCGGTTCCTGAACCCCGAGCGCACCTCCATGCCCGACATCGACATCGACTTCGACGAGCGCGGCCGCGGCGACGTGATCCGGTACGTCACCCGCAAGTACGGCGACGACCGGGTGGCGCAGATCATCACCTTCGGCACCATCAAGGCCAAGGCCGCGGTGAAGGACTCCGCCCGGGTGCTCGGCTTCCCCTACTCGGTGGGCGACCGGATCACCAAGGTCGTCCCGCCGCCGGTGCTGGGCCGCGACATGCCGCTGGCGGGCGTGTTCGACCCGGCGCATCCCCGCTACGGCGAGGCGGGCGAGCTCCGCGCCCTGTACAAGGCCGAGGCGCCGGTGCGCCAGGTCATCGACACCGCCCGCGGGCTGGAGGGACTGATCCGCCAGGCGGGCGTGCACGCGGCCGGGGTGATCATGAGCAGCGAGCCGCTGCTGGACCACATCCCGGTGTGGCGGCGCGAGGCCGACGGCGCGGTGATCACCCAGTTCGACTACCCGGCCTGCGAGGACCTGGGCCTGCTGAAGATGGACTTCCTGGGCCTGCGCAACCTGACCGTGCTGTCGGACGCGGTCGCCGGGATCGCGGCTAACCGGGGCGTCCGGCTCACCCTGGAGGACCTGCCGCTGGACGATCCCGCCGCCTACCGGCTGCTGGCCCGCGGCGACACCCTCGGGGTGTTCCAGATGGACGGCGGGCCGGTGCGGGCGCTGCTGCGGGCGCTGCGGCCCGACAGCTTCACCGACGTCATGGCCGTGCTCGCCCTGTACCGGCCGGGACCGATGGGCGCCAACGCGCACAACGAGTACGCCGACCGCAAGGCCGGGCGCAAGCCGGTCGTGCCGCTGCACCCCGAGCTGGCCGCGCCGCTGGCCGGCATCCTCGGCCAGACCTACGGCCTGATCGTCTACCAGGAGCAGGTCATGGCCATCGCCCAGCAGCTGGCCGGCTACACGGCCGGCCGGGCCGACCTGCTGCGCCGGGCGATGGGCAAGAAGAAGAAAGAGATCCTGGACGCCGAGTACGAGCCGTTCGCCGCCGGGATGACCGCGGCCGGCTTCTCGGCCGGGGCCACCCGGACGCTGTGGGACACCCTGATCCCGTTCGCCGACTACGCCTTCACCAAGGCGCACGCCGCCGCCTACGGCCTGGTGAGCTACTGGACGGCCTACCTCAAGGCGAGCTACCCGGCCGAGTACATGGCCGCGCTGCTGACCTCGGTGTCCGGTGACCCGGACCGCTCGGCCCTGTACCTGAACGAGTGCCGCCGGATGCGGATCCGGGTGCTGCCCCCGGACGTGAACGCGTCCGCGGCGGTATTCACCGCCGCCGGCGATGACATCCGGTTCGGCCTGGCCGCGGTCCGCAACGTGGGCGCTGCGGTGGTCGCGGCCATCCTTGCCGCCCGCGACAGCGCCGGGGCGTTCACCAGCTTCGCGGACTTCCTGCGCAAGGTGCCGGCCAGCGTCTGCAACAAGCGGGTGATCGAGTCGCTGATCAAGGCCGGCGCGTTCGACTCGCTCGGGCACCCGCGCCGCGGCCTCATGCTGATCCACGAGCAGGCCGTTGACTCGGTCATCGACGTCAAGCGCAACGAGGCGCTCGGCCAGGACTCGCTGTTCGGCGACGCCGAGAGCGCCTCGGCCTTCGAGGTGCCGGTGCC
This sequence comes from Streptosporangiaceae bacterium, assembly GCA_035763085.1. Classification (GTDB taxonomy): domain Bacteria; phylum Actinomycetota; class Actinomycetes; order Streptosporangiales; family Streptosporangiaceae; genus DASUBV01. The sequence continues at coordinate 17,830 of DASUBV010000394.1, forward strand.
GCCGGGGGAGTGGGCCAAGCCCGCGGTGCTGGCCTTCGAGCGGGAGATGCTCGGCCTGTACGTGTCTGACCACCCGCTGCTAGGCCGGGAGAAGGCGCTGGCCGCCGTCACCGACTGCACCGTGGCCGAGCTGGTCAGCTCGGCGCCGCACCCGCCCGCCGACGGCCACCGGGTTATCGCCGACGGGCAGGTCGTCACGGTGGGCGGGATCTTGTCCGGCGTCCGCCGCAAGGTCACCCGCCAGGGGCTGGCCTGGGCCTCGGCCATCTGCGAGGACCTGGCCGGGGCCATCGACGTGCTGGTCTTCCCGAGCGCCTACGAGCAGTTCGGGAGCATGCTGGCCGATGACGCGATCGTGCTGATCCGGGGCCGGCTGGACCGCCGCGAGGACATCCCGCAGCTGGTGGCCATGGACATCCGCGAGCCGGTCCTGGAGCCGGACCCGCTGATCGTCCCGGATCCGGACATGGAGCCCGGACCAGCCGGGGCCGGGGCTGGCGGGGCCGGGGCACCCGCGCTGCGCTCCGGCTGACCGGTCCGGCTCAGGGCTGGTAGGGCGGCGCCACGCCCCAGCCCCACCGCGGCACCGGGGCCTGATCGACTACCGGGGCGCCGGGCTGGGAGTTGTGCATGGCCAGCCGGGTGCCCCACTCCAGGTAACCGAGTAGCGCGGCCCGGAACTCCGGGTCATCCGGCAGGCCCGCGTCGTCGGCGGCCAGGCTCATCAGCGAGACGAACCGGAACCGCTGCCCGGCGGTGATCTTCAGGTTGCGGTGGTGCTCAAGCATGGCCGGGTACCCGCCCAGCTGCGCGGTGTAGTCCGCCGGCCCGCCGAAGACCTCGCACCACCAGGTGGTGACGTGGTCCCGGTGCGCCGCGCTGACCCCGCCGGGAAACAGCGGGCTGATCAGGTCATCGCGCTCCACCCGGTCATAGAACCGGTCGATCAGCGCGGCGATCGCGGGACGCTGCCCGGCCCAGTCATACAGTGACGGCGGCTCACTCATCGTAAGAGTGTAACACTGTAATCATCGACTGCCGCGGGTCGGCGGGCCGGAGCCCGTGCCCGTCGTGCTGGTGTCGGTGCCGGCACCGGCGGTGGTGGCGCGCGGCCCGCGGGTCAGCGCTGAGCCCAGGCGCCGGCCGCGGCGGCGTCGCGGGTGAACGCCGTGAAGTCGCGGGCCGGGCGGCCCAGGACCTGCTGCACGCCGTCGCAGGTGGGCGCGTTGCGGCCGTCGAGCACGGTGGTGAACAGGTACATCAGCAGCTCGATGATGTCAGCCGGGACGCCCTCGGCGGCCATGCCCTGGCCGAACTCCGCGGCCGTCACCGGCGTGTAGCTGATCGGCCGGCCGGTGGCGGCGGCGATCTCGGCGACGGCGCCGGCGAAGGTGAGCGCCCGCGGGCCGGTGAGCTCGTAGACCTGCCCGCCGTGGCCGTCCTCGGTCAGCACGGCGGCCGCGACGTCGGCGATGTCGTCGGCGTCGACGAACGGCTCGCCGACACCGTCCGCGGGCAGCGCGACCTGCCCGGCCAGGACCGGCTCGAGCAGGTAGCCCTCGCTGAAGTTCTGGCTGAACCAGCTGCAGCGCAGGACCGTCCAGTCCGCGCCCGAGCCAGCCAGCGCCTTCTCGCAGGCCTGCGCCTCCTCCTCGCCCCGGCCCGACAGCAGCACCAGCCGCCGGGTGCCGGAGCGGACCGCGAGCTCGGTGAGCGCCCCGATCGTGTCGGCGGCTCCGGGCACGGCCAGGTCGGGATAGTACGACAGGTACGCGGCCCCGGCGCCGCGCAGGGCCGGCGCCCAGGTGTCCCAGTCGGTCCAGTCGAAGGGCAGCCCGCCGGAGCGCGAGCCGATCCGCACGGGCCGGCCGCGGCCGGCCAGCCGCCGGGCGACCCGCCGGCCGGTCTTCCCGGTGCCGCCCAGCACCAGCGTCAGGTCGTCGGTCTGGTGGTCCCTCATGATCGGTGCCCCCCTGGGTGGTGGCCGGGCGGCCTCTGCCCGCCTCGCCCGGCCGGATGTCTCCACCCTCGGCCAGCGCCCGGCCGGCAACAACGGGCAGTCCGGCAACGACCGTTAACCTGGAGGTTCACGAACGAACTCCGGGGGCGCTCGTGGAGCAGCGCGACATCGAGATCTTCCTGGTCCTGGCCGAGGACCTGCACTTCGGCCGGACCGCCGAGCGGCTGCACGTGTCCACCGCGCGGGTCAGCCAGACGATCAGGAAGCTGGAACGCCAGATCGGCGCCGCGCTGTTCGAGCGGACCAGCCGCCGGGTCACCCTGACTCCGATCGGCGCCCGGCTGGCCGGCGACCTGCGGCCGGCGTACCAGCAGATCCAGGACGGGATCGAGCGGGCGGTCGCGGCGGGCCGCGGCGTCGAGGGCGTGCTGCGGGTCGGCTTCATCGGCACCGCCGTCGGCCAGTTCCTGCACCAGGCGGCCGCCGGCTTCCGGGCCCGCCACCCCGGCTGCGAGGTCCAGGTCTCCGAGGCCCGCTACGGCGACATCCTGGACCTGCTGCGCGGCGGCGAGACCGACATGATGCTGGTCCCGGTACCGGTGCGCGAGCCCGACCTCACCGCCGGCCCGGTGCTGTTCCGCGAGCCGTCGGTGCTCGCTGTCTCCGCCCGGCACCCGTTCGCCCGGCGTTCCTCGGTCGGGCTCGATGACCTCGCCGCCGACAAGGTCCTGCGCCCGCGCTCACTGCCGGACTACATGGACCGCAGCCTGGTCCCGGAGCAGACGCCATCCGGCCGCCTCGTCGAGCGCGGGCCGGACTTCGGCACCGTGCAGGAGATGCTCTCGCTGATCGGCTCCGGCCAGGGCATCTTCCCGGTGCCCGCGCATGCGGCGACCTACGACACCCGGCCGGACGTGGCCTACGTCCCGATCCGCGACGGCCTGCCGCGCGAGCGCAGGCTCGTATGGCGGGCGGCCGCGGAAACCAGCCGGATCCGGGCCTTCAGCCAGGCCGCCCGTGCCGTCGCCCGGGCCGGCGGCACGCCGCTGCTCGGGCCCGCCCGCGCGGTCAGGCGTCGCGGCGCTTGAGCAGCACAACCGTCACGGCCAGCAGCACCGCCGCCCAGATGCACAGCACGCCGAAGCCCTGCCAGGCGGACAGCAGATCGCCGGACTGGTGGTGCGCCTGGCCGATCAGCGTCCCGGCCTGCTCGGGCAGGTAGGCGTCGATGTGCTTGCCCCAGCTGCCGGGCAGCAGGCCGGTCAGGATGGGCAGCACCAGGATCACGCCGATGACCGTGCTGATCGCGCCCGCGGTATGCCGGATGATCCCGCCGATGGCCAGCGCGAGCAGGGCCACGACGGTCAGGTACAGCCCGGAGCCGACGACGGCCCTGGTCACGTTCGGGTCGCCGAGCGACACCGGTGCGTGGGAGTGCAGGATCGCCGAGCCGGTCAGGAACATCCCGAAGCAGACCACCTCGGCGACGATCAGGATCAGCACCGCGAACACCACGGCCTTGGCCGCCAGCATCGGGACCCGGTGCGGCACCGCCAGCAGCGAGGACCGGATGACCCCGGTGGAGTACTCGGTGGTGATCACCAGGGCGCCCAGCACGCAGAGGGTGAGCTGGCCCAGGCCCAGGCCCGCGCCCATGATGAAGCTCACCGGGTCGGTCACGATGCGGGCCCGCGTGTCCGCGCCGGCCTGGCTCCAGTTGGCCGCGGTCAGCGCCGTGAACAGCACGGTAAAGCCGATGCTGACGATGACGAACAGGATCAGCGACCAGACGGTGGAGCGGACCGACCGGATCTTCGTCCACTCCGACAGCATGAGCTGCCCGAAGCTGGCCCGTTTCGGCTGGCTGTGCGAGGCGGGGAGGGCGCCGGCGGTGCCGGCCTGCGCCGCGGTCACCGGGCGGTCCCGCCGGGGGTGGCGGCCGGGCTGCCCGCGGCGGCCGGGTCAGGGCCAGGCGGTCCGCCGGCCGGCCCGGGCCCGTGCACGCCGAACTCCAGGCTTCCCGCCGTCAGTTCCATGAACGCATCCTCCAGTGAGGCCAGCTGCGGGCTGAGCTCATGCAGCACGACCGCCCCCGAGGCGGCCAGCTCGCCGATCCGCGGCGCCGGCAGGCCGGTGACCATCAGCGCTGGCGCGCCGCCGTCGGCCGGAGCCTGGCCGTCGGTGGCCTGGCCGCCCTCGGCCCTGATCAGCTGGGTCAGCCGCGCCGGGTCCGGGGTGCGCACCCGGACAGCCTGCTCGGAGCTGCGCGCGATGACCTCGGCGGTGGCCGCGTCGGCGATCAGCCTGCCGCGGCCGATGACGATGAGGTGGTCGGCGGTGACGGCCATCTCGTTCATCAGGTGGCTGGACACCAGGATCGTCCGGTCCTGGGCGGCCAGGTACTTCATCAGGTTCCTGATCCACAGCACGCCCTCGGGGTCGAGGCCGTTGACCGGCTCGTCCAGGAGCAGCACGCGCGGGTCGCCGAGCATGGCCGCGGCGATGCCCAGGCGCTGGCCCATGCCGAGGGAGAACGTCCCGGCCCGCTTGGCGGCCACCTCCCGCAGGCCGACCAGGTCGAGCACCTCGTCCACGCGCCTGGCGGGCAGGCCCTGGGACTGGGCCAGGAACAGCAGGTGGTTACGGGCGCTGCGGCCGTTGTGGACGGACTTGGCCTCCAGCAGGGCGCCGACCGTCCGCAGCGGGCTCGGCAGGTCCTCGTAGCGCCTGCCGTCAATAGTGGCCTCGCCGCTCTGCGGCCGGTCCAGGCCGAGAATAAGCCGCATGGTAGTGGATTTCCCGGCGCCATTAGGCCCGAGAAAACCCGTTACCAGGCCAGGCTGGACCGTGAACGACAAGTGGTCGACGGCCAGCTTTCCCCCGTAGCTCTTAGTCAGGTCGCGAGCTTCGATCATTGATCCCCCGTAGCGACGGTAAGGGCCCGGACAAATCGGGTCCCCGCATTTTCCAAACTAGCAAGGCGGCAGGGCGCTCGGGACCGATGCGGCCGGGCCTGCGTGGCGTGTTGTGGCCAGCCGGTCACCACATGGGGGGTGTTGTCACGTACGCTGCTGCGGAGAATGGCCGATTCCAGACATCACCCGACCCCGCCGCCCGGCGGCCCTGCCGCCGTGGCCCCGCGCCCCGCAGCGGCCCTGGCGCCGCGGGCTCTGCTGATTTCCCTGGCCATACTGCTGGGCAGCGCGCTGCTGGGCATCGTCGCGGGACTGCTGTGGTCCGCGATCGCCCCGCAGGCCCTGTTCATGGTCGCCAGCCGCGGCGTGGCCTACGTGGTTAATCCCGAGACCAGCGCGTTTATCGCGGCCGACGGCTATTTCAGCATCATCGCCGTCGCGGGCGGCGCCCTGATCGGCCTGGCCGCCTACCTGGCCGGGGTACGCCGGTTCGGCCCGATCCCGGCGGCGGCGGCGCTGGCCGGCGCGACGGCCGCGGCCTTCCTGGCCTACTGGGCCGGCAGCAATGTGGGACTGGACGACTTCCGGCACCGGCTGGCGGCGGCTAAGCCCGGCGTGCTGCTGCGGCAGCCCGCGCAGCTCGGCGCGCACGGCGCCCTGGCCTTCTGGCCGCTGGCCGCCGGGGCTGTCGTCGGCGGGATCGAGCTGCTGCTCACGATGCGCGAGCGGCAGCGCCGGCAGCTGGCCGCGGCGGCTCAGTCATCCGCTCCCGGGGCCGTGCCGCTGGGGGCCGGGCCGGCGGCGGGCGCACCGCCCGTGCCGCCCGGTGAGGTGCCGCCCGGCCAGTACCCCGCACCCGGCCAGTACCCCGCACCCGGCCAGTACCCCGGGGCCGGCGGGCCAGAGCAGCGCGGCGCCCTGGACGGGCACGGCGCGGACGGGCACCGGGTAGACGGGCACGGCGCGGGCAGCCGTGGCCTGGACGGATACGGTTTCGGCCAGCGGGCCGCCGGCGGCCCGGCCGCGGGCCCGTACCCGGACGGGCACCGCCGGGATGGCCAGGCCTTTGACGGCCAGCCCGGCTGGCGGCAGCCGGGCCCGGCGCCGGATCCCTCCGACAGCTAGCCGGGCCAGCCGCATGGTCCGGGCGGGCGTGACCGGCAGTCCCTGCAGGCGCGAGGGCGGCCGCCCGGCGGCGAGCCGCGAGGGCAGGACGCCTGGCAGCTAGCCGCGCGCGGCCCGGACCACGGCCGGCGGCTCGCCGGCCCCGACCGCCATCGCGGCGCCGACGATGCCGGCGTCGTTCAGCATCCTGGCGGGGACCACCTCGGCGCGCAGGCTGGTCAGCAGCGGCAGGAACTTGGCCGACTTCTTGCTGACCCCGCCGCCGATGATGATCAGGCTGGGGGACAGCAGCGCCTCCATGTGCTCCAGGTACTCATCCACCCGGCCGGCCCACTTGCCCCAGCTCAGGTCGTGCTCCTCGCGGGCCAGCTCCGAGGCGCGCTTCTCGGCGTCCTTGCCCCGGATCTCGATGTGGCCGAACTCGGTGTTGGGCACCAGCTCGCCGTCAATGAACAGCGCGCTGCCGATCCCGGTGCCCAGGGTCAGCATCAGCACCGTGCCGCGGTGGCCGACGCCGGCCCCGAACCGCATCTCCGCGATCCCGGCCGCGTCCGCGTCGTTGACGACCGTCACCGGCAGGCCGGTGGCCTCGCTGAAGCGATCCCGGGCATTGACCCCGATCCAGTCCGCGTCCAGGTTGGCCGCGGTCCGGATCTCGCCACCGGTCACGACGCCGGGGAAGGTGATCCCCACGGACCCTGTCCAGTCGAAGGCCTGGACCAGCTGGCGGACGACCTCGACGACGGGGTCCGGCTTGGCCGGGTGCGGGGTGAGCAGCTTCTGCCGGGGCGTGGCGAGCTTGCCGGCCAGCAGGTCGACGGGCGCGCCCTTGATCCCGGTGCCCCCGATGTCGATGCCGAGTACCTGTGCCATCTGGCCTCCATCGCTGCCGCTTTTGTCCGGTAGTCGTGCCTGGTGGACCGTGTCCCCGGTGTTCATCTCAATATGCCCGGCGGGCCGGGGGGATAGTAGTAGACCTCCTGAGCCTAAGCCGGCCGCTGGCCGGCGGGCCCGGTTACCCCCGGCCGGGCGCCCGGCCCGGCAGCACCTGAGGAGCCACGAGTGATGAGTACTGCTGACCCTTTTGACCTTTCCGGCCGGCACGCGGTCGTGACCGGGCTGTCTCGCGGCATCGGCCAGGCCATCGCGGTGGCGCTGGCCCGCCGCGGTGCCGACGTGGCGGGCATCTACGCGCCGGGCGGCGAGGACGGCGCGGCGCAGACCGCGGCACTGGTCGAGGCGGCCGGGCGCCGGGCCGTGGTCCGGGCCGGCGACACCGGCCGGCAGGCCGATGTCGAGAACCTGGCCGCGGCCTGCGCGCGGGAATTCGGCAGCATCGATATCTGGGTCAATAACGCGGCCGGGCTGCGGGTGCAGCCATTCCTGGACACCAGCGCCGAGGACTGGCACGGGCTGCTGGCCGCCAATCTGCACGGGTACTTCTACGGCTGCCAGGCGGCCGCCCGGGCGATGACCGCGCAGGGCCGCGGCGGCGCCATCATCAACATCAGCTCGGCCACCGACATCCAGGCGGTAGCCAGCATGGCCGCCTATGTCACCGCCAAGGGCGGGGTCGTCGCGCTGACCAGGACACTGGCCGTGGAACTGGCCGGGCGGGGCATCCGCGTCAATGCGGTCGCGCCGGGGGCCATCGAGACAGCGCTGAACGCCCGGGCGTGGGACGACACGGTCCGGCGCACCTACGCCGAGCGCATCCCGCTGGGCCGGATCGGCGACCCGGAGGAGATCGCCGACGTGGTGGTGTTCGCCGCCTCGGACGCGGCCCGCTACCTCACCGGCCAGGAGCTCGTCGTCGATGGCGGGCTGACCATCAACGGCAGCGTCGGCCACCGGCCGTCCTGAGGCGGATACCAGCACCTGACGGCAGCCGCTGATCACAGCACCTGGCGCCGGCCCGGCGCGAGGCACGGCGGCGGCCTAGCCGCGCCCGCCCGGCAGGGCGCGGACCAGGACGTCGAGCACCGGGCCGGCCGGGTCGCCGGGTTCCTGCGTCCGGGCTACCTTCTGCCAGCCCCACTCACGGGCGGCCCGCTGCGCGGCGGTGGCCGCCGGCAGCACCGCCGCGGTGGCCCGCTCTTCCCGGCGGCCGGCCAGGATCAGGTCATGCAGGTCCCGGCCGATGCCCTGGCGTCGCCAGGCCGCGCGGACGACCAGCTCGGCCAGCGCGAAGGTACGGCCCGGGCGCTCGGCGGTGACGTCATCCGGCAGCGGCGTGGTCACCTCGCGCCACCATGAGGTCGACGGCCGCAGCGGCATGCCGAGCGCGAAGCCGACGAGGTAGCCGCCGTGCCGGGCCTCGGCCAGGGCAAAGCCCGGCTGGCGCTGCCGGACGGCCAGCCGCCCGGCGAACCGCGCCGCGTCCAGCTCGTCCTGCCGGTACGGCGGCGCCGCGTAAACCTCGGCGGCCAGCTCCTGCAGCTCGCCGGCGTCCCGGACGGCCTCCGGCCGGGCACCGAGCTGCAGCGTGATCTCCGGTGCAGGCAACGGCAGCGCTAGTCCACGTGCCGCGCGGCGCCCTGGTCGGCCGACAGCGCCATCGCGGCGTAGGCGCGCAGGGCGGCGCTGACCGGGCGGTCGCGGTGCGCCGGCTGCCACCCGGCGGCGTCGCGGGCGGCCCGCCGCCGGGCCAGGACCGCGTCGTCAGCCACCAGCCGGAGCGTCCGGGCCGGGATGTCGATCTCGATGATGTCGTCGTCCTCGATCAGGCCGATCAGGCCGCCGGCGGCCGCCTCGGGGGAGATGTGCCCGATGGACAGGCCGCTGGTGCCGCCGGAGAACCGGCCGTCGGTGATCAGGGCACAGGCCTGGCCCAGGCCGCGGCCCTTGAGGAAGCTGGTCGGGTACAGCATCTCCTGCATGCCCGGCCCGCCGCGGGGGCCCTCGTACCGGATCACCACGACGTCGCCGGGCTGGACCTTGCCGCTGAGGATCGCCTCGACGGCCTCCTCCTGGCTCTCCGACACCCGGGCCGGCCCGCGGAAGGTCAGGAGCTCGGCCGGGACGCCCGCGGTCTTCACGATCGCGCCGTCCCGGGCGAGGTTGCCGTGCAGCACGGCCAGCCCGCCGTCGGCGCTGTAGGGGGTGGCGACGGCCCGGATGCAGCCGTCCTGCGCGTCGGTGTCCAGGCTGGCCCAGGTGGCCGTCGAGGTGAACGCCTCGGTGGTGCGGACGCCGCCGGGCGCCGCGGCGAACAGCTCGCGGGCCTGCGGGCTGGCGCTGCCGCCGCGCACGTCCCACTCGGCCAGCCACTGCTCCAGGCTGCCCGCGTGCACCGGGTGCACGCTGCGGTCCAGCAGCCCGGCCCGGTCCAGCTCGCCCAGGATCGCCGGGATGCCGCCGGCCCGGTGCACGTCCTCCATGTGATAGCTGGAGCTGGGCGCCACCTTGCAGATGCACGGGGTAGCCCGGCTCAGCTCGTCGATCGCGTCCTGGTCGAAGTCGACCCCGCCCTCACGGGCGGCGGCCAGCAGGTGCAGCACCGTGTTGGTGGACCCGCCCATCGCGATGTCCATGCGCATGGCGTTGCTGAACGCGGCGCGGCTGGCCACGCTGCGCGGCAGCACGCCCTCGTCGTCCTTGTCGTACCAGCGGCGGCACAGGTCCACGATCAGCTCGCCGGCCCGCAGGAAAAGCTCGCGGCGCACCGCGCTGGTGGCCAGCGTGGTGCCGTTGCCGGGCAGCGACAGGCCCAGGGCCTCGGTCAGGCAGTTCATCGAGTTGGCGGTGAACATGCCCGAGCACGACCCGCAGGTCGGGCACGCCGAGCGCTCGATGGCGGTCAGCTGATCGTCGCTGACCGACGGGTCGGCCGAGGCGGTCATCGCGTCGATGAGGTCCAGCCCGGAGCGGGCCACGCCGTCGGTCACGACCGCCTTGCCCGCCTCCATCGGCCCGCCGCTGACGAACACCGCCGGGATGTTCAGCCGCATCGCGGCGATGAGCATGCCCGGGGTGATCTTGTCGCAGTTGCTGACGCACACCAGCGCATCGGCCTGGTGCGCCTGGACCATGTACTCCACCGAGTCGGCGATCAGCTCCCGGCTGGGCAGGCTGTACAGCATGCCGCCGTGCCCCATCGCGATGCCGTCGTCCACCGCGATGGTGTTGAACTCGCGGCCCACGCCGCCGGCCTCGGCCACTGCGCCGGCCACCAGCGCGCCCATGTCCCGCAGGTGCACGTGGCCCGGCACGAACTGGGTGAAGCTGTTGGCGATGGCGACGATCGGCTTGCCGAAATCCTGATCGGTCATGCCGGTCGCCCGCCACAGGGCGCGGGCGCCCGCCATGTTGCGGCCGTGCGTTGATGTCCGCGAGCGCAAAGCAGGCACGGGGGCCTCCAGGTCCTACGTTGTCGTGCCGGTAACCGGAGAGGGCGGGCGACGCTGCCCGCGTGCGCGCCGGGCCGGATCGGCCTGCGGGCGCAGCTAGGCCCGGCGGTCCCGTGAGCGATCATTAAGAAGATGCCGGGCTGTGCGGTACCTAGTTAACTACTGAGCATGACCTCCGCGCCCCCGAACCCCTCCTCTCCGGCCGGCTTCGCCCCGCACCCGGTCCTGCCCGAGCCGTCCAGGAAACTGTCCGAGCCGGATGAGCTGCTGGCGGGCTACCTCGACTACTACCGGTCAGAGGTGCTGCGGAAGCTGGACGGGCTCAGCGAGGCGGAGCTGCGGTCCAGCCGGCTGCCCTCGGGCTGGACCCCGCTGCAATTGCTCAAGCACCTGGCCTACATGGAGCGGCGGTGGCTGAACTGGGGGTTCGCCGGGGAGGACGTCCCGGAGCCGTTCGGCGACCGGGGACCCGGCGAGCGCCGCCCCGAGGAGCCGTGGCTGGTCACCGAGGAGGAGACGGTGGCGCAGATCCGGCAGTTCTTCGACGAGCAGTGCGAGCGCTCCCGGGCGGTCACCGCCGCCGCGCAGCTGAGCGACCGCGCGGTGCCGGGGCCGCGGTTCACCGGCGAGGTGCCGACGCTGAGCTGGATCCTGTTCCACGTCCTGCAGGAGTACGCCCGGCACGCCGGGCACCTGGACATCGTCCGCGAGCTGGCCGACGGCAGCCGGGGGTAACGGCTCGTACCTCGTGCGGCCCGGCCGACAGCTCGGCCAGCGATACCGCGCTGATCTTCGGGTGCAGAGCGTCAGCCCTGATCCACGTGCGCGGGATCGGATGAGGATGTTGGTGTCGAGCAGGCCCTGCGACTCGGAGCTATCGGTCATAGGTGCTGGTCAGAAGCAAGCTCCTGGTCCGCGCGGAACGCAGCAACGTCCATGTCGGGCGCGCCGCGCGACATGGCGGCGAACTCATGACGCGACACGAAGCGGCGCCGGTGGCGCAGCGGGATGAGTTCCCCGATCCGATGGCCATCGCGGGTCACCGTGAACGCCTGGCCGCTCTCGACCGCGTCCATGATCTCCCTGGACCGGATTCGGAGGTCCCGCTGGGTGATCTCAGGGTGGGCTGTCACATTCCTACTGTGCCCGCATGTGGCACTCGGTAGCACAGGCCGCAACGAGGCGGTGGCCCTGCCGTCGTTAGGTGCCAGACGCAGGCCCGGGATTATCGAGCGGACCGCGATGTCAGCCGGCCGCGATTAACTGAGCCGGAGCGCCAGCAGGGCGCCGGGAACGCCGGACCGACCGGGGAGACCTTCGCATGAGCAAGATCACGGTTGCCTGCCTCGACATGGCCGGCACGACCGTCGCCGACGACGGCGGCGTCATGGCCGCCTTCACCGCGGCGATGGCGAGCGCCGGGCTGGTGCCGGGCGCGGCCGGGTACGACGGGGCGCTCGCCACCGTGCACGAGAGCATGGGCCAGTCCAAGCTCGAGGTGCTCGGGCGCATCCTGGGCGACGCGGACCGGGCCCGGCGGGCCAGCGAGGTGTTCGAGGCCAGCTACGCCGGGGCAGTCCGGGACGGACTGGTCACCCCGGTGCCCGGCGCGGCCGAGACCATCACCGCGCTGCGCGCGGCCGGCATCAGGGTCTGCCTGGCCACCGGCTTCTCGCCGGCCACCCGCGATGCCCTGCTGGATGCGCTGGCCTGGCGGCCGCTGATCGACCTGGCCCTGTCCCCGGCCGACGCGGGCCGCGGCCGCCCGTGGCCGGACCTGCCGCTGACCGCGCTGCTGCGGCTGGGCGGCGGCTCGGTCAGCGAGCTGGCCGTGGCCGGGGACACCGCCAGCGACGTGCAGTCGGGCCTGCGGGCGGGAGCGGGCGTGGTCGCCGGGGTGCTGACCGGGTCCGCCAGCCGGGAGGAGCTGGAGCAGGCCGGCGCACCGTATGTGCTGGACTCCGTCACCGGCCTGCTGCCGCTGCTCGGCCTGGGCTCGGCGCACAGTGCTCCCCGGGCCGCCGACCGGGTGCCAGCCAGCGAATCACCGGGCCTGCCGGGCTGAACGCCGGCGGCCGGGCAGACCCGGCTGCGGCGGCCTGCCCGGCGCGGGGTTGCCGAGCGGCGGCCGCTCATGCAAGGTGAGTTCGGCACGCACGCTGCTCCCGTGGCGTACCGGGCCAGGGGGCCGGGCCTGCTGCTCGGGCTCGCAGCTGCCTGCAGGAGGGTCATGCCGAGTCACACGCGCGGAGCAGGTCGCCCGGTCGGGATCCGCGATGTCGCGCGGGCTGCCGGTGTCTCGGTGGCCACCGCCAGCCTGGCGCTGAACGAGCAGCCCGGCGTGGCCGCCGCCACCCGCAGCCGCATCATCGCCGCCGCCCGGCAGCTCGGCTATCACGCCAACCCGCAGGCGCAGGCGCTGCGGACCGGGCGCAGCACCACCTACGGGCTGATAGTCCGCAACTTCGCCAACCCCTTCTTCCTGGGGGTGCTGAGCGGAGCGCAGGAGGTCGCGGCCGAGACGGGCGCGACGCTGCTGGTACTGGACTCGGGCTACTCGCCCGAACGCGAGCGCGAGCACGTCCGGGAGATGGCCGCCCAGCGGCTGGCCGGCCTGGCCATCGCCTCGGCGGGCGAGGGGGAGTCGATCCGGCTGTGGCAGGACGCCCGGCCCGGCGCGCCCGTGGTGGCGCTGAACTCAGCCGCGGCGGGCATCGAGGGCGTCTGCCGGGTCCGCCCGGACGACGCCGCGGCCGTCGAGCTGCCGATGCGCCGCCTGGCCGAGCTCGGTCATGTCCGCGTCGGCTTCCTGGCCGCGCCGCAGAGCCTGATGGCCGACCCGGACCGGCTGCGCCACTTCCGGCGGCTGGCCGCCGAGCTCAGCCTGGATCCGCTGGTGCTGCACACGCAGCTCACGATCGCCGACGTCCAGCAGGCCGCCGCGCAGGTGCTGGCGCAGCCGGGCGCGCCCACGGCGATCATCACCAACTCCGACTACACCGCGCACGCCGTCTACAAGGCCGCGCGCGAGATTGGCCGGGTCATCGGGCCGGGAGTGTCGGTGATCGGCCACGATGACCTGCCTACCTCCGAGCTGCTCGACCCGCCGCTGGCGACGGTCGCGATGGACCTGCGGGCCATGGGCCGGGCCTTGATGGAGCGGCTGCTGGGGCGGGTCCCGCCTGGTGACTACACCGCCCCCGTCGAGCTGGTGGAGCGAGCCTCGCTGGCGGCCCCGGAAACCCCCCGGACCAGCCGCCTCACCTGCCCAGATGAACGGCGGGATAGCCAGGGGCGTCAACTTCGTAACGTCCCTTGACACCCTTGCGAGGGCTGCGCCAGCATACCGATGCTAAACGTTTTAGGCATTTGACCACAATGCTGGGCCCATGGGGGGGTTACAGGTGGTGCCGCCACTAGGCGCCGCCTGTTCTTTCCGACATCGCGGCGTAGGCAAATGCGTGGGAAGCCAACAGGAGGCATCACGTGAGATCGCCACATCGGTTCGCGCTCGTGGGCCTGACGGCCCTGGCGCTGCTGGGAGCCGGGTGCTCCTCAGTCTCTAGTTCCAGCTCGTCCAAGTGGGCCACGGCGACCTCGGCGGCCAGCGGCGGCGGCATGAGCGCGCTGGTCAAGGCGGCGAAGAAAGAGGGCACGCTGAATGTCATCGCCCTCCCGCCGACCTGGGCAAACTATGGCAACATCATCAAGACCTTCCAGCAGAAGTACGGGATTAAGGTCGTTTCCGCTAACCCCAACGGCAGCAGCCAGGACGAGGTGAACGCGGTCAAGTCCGAGAAGGGCACGGCCAAGGCCCCCGACGTCATGGACGTGGGCATGTCGGTCGCCCTGGTCAGCACCAGCCTGTTCGCCCCCTACAAGGTGGCTACCTGGAGCGACATCCCGGCCGCGCAGAAGGACGTGAAGGGCCTGTGGACCCAGGACTACGGCGGCTACATGTCGGTCGGGTACAACTCGGCCAAGTTCGGCACGGTCACCTCGCTCAGCCAGCTGCTCGGCCCCAAGTTCAAGAACGCGGTGGCGCTGAACGGCAACCCGACCGAGGCTGCCGCCGCATTCAGCGGGGTGATGATGGCCAGCCTGGCCAACGGGGGCAGTGCCGGCAGCATCGCCCAGGGCGTGAGCTTCTTCCACAAGCTCAAGCAGGCCGGCAACTTCTCCCCGGTGCAGGCGACGTCGGCCACGATCAAGGCGGGCACCACCCCGGTCGTCATCAACTGGGATTACCTGAACACCGCCAGCGTCGTGGGCCAGGGCCCGGACTGGAAGGTGTTCATCCCGGCCGACGCCACGCTGGGCGGCTACTACGCGCAGGCCATCAACAAGGAGGCGCCGCACCCGGCCGCGGCCCGGCTCTGGGAGGAGTACCTGTTCTCCCAGGCCGCCGATGGCGGGCAGAACCTGTGGCTGCGCGGCGGCGCGCGGCCGGTCGAGCAGTCCGCGATGACCAGCAACGGCAGCATCGACAAGACGGCGGCGGCCGCGCTGCCGCCGGTCACCGGCTCGCCGGTGTTCCTGAGCGGCCCCCAGTCCACCGCCGCGGCGAGCTACCTGGCGGCCAACTGGGCCGCCGCGGTGAAGTAGCCAGCTCGTGGCAGCAGCAGTCTCGACGGCAGGTGCCCGGCCCCGGCGGGCCGGGCACCTGCCGTCCCTCGCCTGGGTCGGCACGCTCCCGTTCCTCGGGTACGTCGGGGTGTTCTTGTTCCTGCCGACCGGGATCATCATCTGGGACGCGGTGCGCAATCCGGCCGGGCAGTTCGACCTGGGCAGCCTCAAGCTGCTCGGCAACCCGGTGGTGCGCAGCTACTTCACCGGCTCGATCGAGCTGTGCGCAGCGACGGCCTTCGCCGGCGCCGTGCTCGGCGCGATCCTGACCTACGCGATCGCGACCGGGAACCCGGAGGGCGTGATCCGGCGCCTGTCGCTGGCCGGGTCGGGAGTGCTGGCCCAGTTCGGCGGCGTCACGCTGGCGTTCGCGTTCAACGCCGCCATCGGGCCCAGCAGCGGCTTCCTGTTTCACGCGGGCTGGTACTACACCTTCCCGTGGGGCATCGGGCTGATCTACGTCTACTTCCAGATCCCGCTGATGGTGCTGGTCTTCCTGCCGGCCATCGACGGGCTGAAGGTCCAGTGGCGGGAGGCCACCGAGAACCTCGGCGGGTCAACCTTCCAGTACTGGCGGCTGGTCGGCGGCCCGCTGCTTACCCCGGCCTTCTTCGGCTCGATGCTGCTGCTGTTCGCGAACGCGCTGTCGGCCTTCGCCACGATCCTGGCCTGGGAGAACCAGATCTCCTACACCGTGCCGCAGCAGATCTACATCGCCATCAACAGCGAGGTGGGCCTGGCCTCCAACGAGGGTGACATCCTGGCCCTGGGCATGGTGGTGCTGGTGGCCATCATCATGACCCTGTATGCCCTGCTGCAGCGAAGGGCGGCCCGATGGCTGCGGTAACCTCCCTCGGCGAGTCGGCGCCGGCCGCGCGGCCGGCCACCCCGGGCAGCATGCACGCCGGCCGCCGCCGGAAGCTGAACCTGTTCCGCTACGTGGTCTTCGTCATCTTCGGGCTGTTCTTCTTCCTGCCGCTGCTGGCCACGGCCCGGTACTCGCTGGAGGGCACGAAGGCCGGCTCCTGGACGATGAAGGCGTGGGCGCAGATCGCGACCTACCCCGGCCTGCTCAGCGCGATCGAGATCACCCTGGAGCTGGCCGCCATTACCTGCGTGCTGGTGCTGGTGCTGCTGCTGCCGACGATGATCTGGATCCGGCTGCGGGTGCAGTGGATCAGCCGGGTCTTTGAGTTCCTGTGCCTGCTGCCGCTGACCATCCCGGCGATCGTGCTGGTGGTCGGGCTCGGCCCGATCTACAACTGGATCGAGCACTACAACCTGTCCGCGCTCCAGCTGTGCTGGGTGTACGTCATCCTGGCTCTGCCGTATGCCTACCGGGCACTGGCCACCGGCCTGGAGGCGATCGACGTCACGACGCTGTCGGAGGCGGCCCGGAGCCTCGGCGCGAACTGGCTCACCGTGATGACCCGGGTGATCGCCCCCAACATGGGCCAGGCGATCCTGAACGCCCTGCTGCTGAGCGCGGCCCTGGCGCTCGGCGAGTTCACCATCGCCGAGACGCTCAACTACACCACGCTGCAGGTGGCGCTGTTCAACATCAGCCGGGCCACCACCAATGCGGGCGTGCTGTTCTCCACCTCGCTGGCCGCCCTGCTGTTCGCCTTCTTCCTGCTGGTGATCTTGTCCTATAGCCGCCGCCGCTCGCGCCGCCGCGGATGAGGGAGACGATGTGACAACCTCGGCTGCAGACACCTACTCCGCGCCCGCGCGCGCCGGGGTCGAGGTCCGGCTGGACGGGCTGCGCCGGCGCTACGGGCAGGTCGTGGCCCTGGATGGCGTCGACCTGACCCTGCACCCCGGCGAGCTGGTCGCCCTGCTCGGCCCGTCGGGCTGCGGCAAGACCACCACGCTGCGGCTGCTGGCCGGCCTGGAGGACGCCGACGACGGGCAGATCATCGTCGGCGGGGCGGACATCTCCCGGCTGCCGGCCAGCAAGCGGGACATGGGCATGGTGTTCCAGGCCTACTCCCTGTTCCCGCACCTGACCGTGGCGCAGAATGTGGCCTTCGGGCTGCGGCTGCGCAAGGTCAGCAAGCAGGACCGGGACCGCCGGGCCCTGGAGATGCTGGAGCTGGTGGGCCTGTCGGCGCAGGCTGACCGCTACGCCAGCCAGATCTCCGGCGGGCAGCAGCAGCGGGTCGCGCTGGCCCGGGCACTGGCCATCGAGCCGAAGGTGCTGCTGCTGGACGAGCCGCTGTCGGCGCTGGACGCCAAGGTCCGCAGCCAGCTGCGGGACGAGATCCGCCGGATCCAGCTGGAGGTGGGCATCACGACCCTGTTCGTGACCCACGACCAGGAGGAGGCGCTGGCCATCGCCGACCGGGTCGGCGTGATGCAGGACGGGCGCATCGAGCAGCTCGGACCGCCGACGGAGATCTACTCCCGCCCGGCGTCCTCGTTCGTGGCCGAGTTCGTGGGCCTCACCAACCGGCTCCCCGGCCAGGTCAGCGGCGGTCAGGTCGTGGTGCGCGGCTGCCAGCTGCCGCTGGTGGACCACAGCGTCGCCGACGGCCCGGTCATCGCGCTGGTCCGCCCCGAGGCCGTGACGGTGTCCGCGGCCGGCGGCGGCGAGTCCGGCCCGCTGGCCGGGACCGTGATCGCCGTGACGTTCCTCGGCGCGACCAGCCGGGTGACGGTCGACCTGGGCGGCACGACGATCATGGCGCAGCTGCCCACCGCGGACGCCGCGCAGGTCACCGCCGGGACCCCGGTCACCCTGGCCATCCGCCCCGACCCGGTCCTGGTGTCCGCGGACCCGGCTGTCGCGAGCGAGGCGTGAGCGGCAGCCACCCGCCGCTGACCAGCCACCGCCGCCTGGGGCCCGGCGCGGTCCGGCGGCAGGGGTCGGCCGCGCCCTACCGCAGCCTGCAGTACACGCCGGGCGAGCCGCACCTGGTACGCGAGGACCTGGGCGGCGCCGGTGACCCGCCCGTCCCGGAGGACGGCCGCCGGCCCGGCGGCCGCGCCCGGCCGCTGGCCAGCCTGGTGCACATCACCGACCTGCAGCTCGCCGACGTCCAGTCGCCGGCCCGGTTTGAGTTCCTCAACCGCCACTACGCCGACCCCCGCTATGCCGAGCTGGTGCCGGTTCAGCGGCCGCAGGAGGCACTGACCGCGCATGCCATCGCGGCCACCCTGGCCACCGTCAGCGCCGCCCGCGGCCCGGCCACTGAGATGGCCGCCCAGCTCGCGGTGACCACCGGTGACGCCATCGACAACACGCAGTGGAACGAGCTGCAGAACTTCCTGGCGCTACTCGACGGCGGGCCGGTCCGCCCGGACTCCGGCGGCCGGGGGTATGAGGGCGTGCAGGGCCCGGACTGGCCCGATGACATCTTCTGGAAGCCGGACGGCGACGGGGCGGGCGGCCCGGACATCTTCCGCACCGCCTTCGGCTTCCCGCGCCACCCCGGCCTGCTGGACCGGGCGCTGCGCGAGTTCACCGCCGCCGGCCTGGCGATGCCGTGGCTGTCGTGCTTCGGCAATCACGAGGCGCTCATCCAGGGCGTCGGGGTCCCGACACCCGGCCTGGCGGCCGCGCTGGTGGGCGGGCGCAAGCCCGCGGGCCTGGCCGAGAACTTCGACCACGACCGGGCGGTGGCGCTGTTCACCCGGCACCCCGAGGCCTACCTGGCCGGCCCGCTGCGCACCGTCACCGCCGATCCTGACCGGCGGACCATCACGCGGCAGGAGTTCGTGGCGGCGCACTTCCGCCCCGGCGCGCGCCCGGCCGGGCACGGCTTCACCGAGCGCAACCGCCTCGACGGCACCGCGTACTACGTGCACGACACCCCCGCGGTCCGGTTCATCGCGCTGGACACCAACTGCCTGTCCGGCGGCGCTGACGGGTGCCTGGACCACGACCAGGCGCGCTGGCTGGCCGAGCGGCTGGCCGAGGTCCACTCGGCCCATCGCGCGCCCGACGGGAGCACGGTGCGCAGCAGTCACGACGACCGGCTGGTCGTGCTGTTCTCGCACCACGGCACCGACACCCTGGCCGGCACGCAGGGCGGCCACGCCGGGCCGGGCGGGCAGCCGATGCTCGGCGGCCGCGAGCTGACCGCGCTGCTGCACCGGTTCCCCAACGTGGTGCTGTGGCTGAACGGGCACACCCACCTCAACGCCGTCCGCGCCCGGCCCGCCCCCGGCGGCGCGGCCGGCGGGTTCTGGGAGGTCACCACCTGCGCGGTCATCGACTGGCCGTGCCAGACCCGGCTGGTCGAGCTGACCGACTGCGGCGATTACCTGTCGGTCGTGTGCACGATGCTCGACCACGACACCCCGGCCATGGTGACCGCGACCCAGACCAGCGCGGAGATCGCCTCGCTGCACCGTGAGCTGGCTGCCAACGTGCCCGCCGGCGGCGCGGATTCCGGCCGGGCCGGCACGGCGGCCGACCGCAACGTGGACCTGCGGATCCGCGCGCCGTTCCCGCTGAGCCGGCTGCCGGGCGCCTGAGCCG
This sequence comes from Streptosporangiaceae bacterium, assembly GCA_035763085.1. GTDB lineage: Bacteria > Actinomycetota > Actinomycetes > Streptosporangiales > Streptosporangiaceae > DASUBV01. The sequence continues at coordinate 37,291 of DASUBV010000394.1, forward strand.
GCCGGTGCCCTCGCCGGCCGGCGAGGCGGGCCTGCCCGCCGCCTGACCCGCTAGTGCCGCCAGCCGGCCGCGGCCAGCGCGGCCACGTCCGGGTCGCTGCCCTCCAGCCGTACCCGGGCCGCGGCGGCCCGGCCGAAGGCCCACATCGTCAGCTCGGCGGGCGTGCCGGTGACCGTGACCATCGGTGCGCGGGCCTTGGCCGTGATCCGCAGCGGCGCGTCGCCTTCCTGCCACGCGTCCGCATCGCGGGCGAACTCCACGCCCACCGGCGCCCGGCGCAGCATCAGCCGGGCCAGCCGCAGCCGCTGCCACAGCAGGTCGGACAGGCCCGGACTCAGCTCGCGCGGCTCCCAGCGGGGCTGCGCGCGGCGGATGTCCTCATGGTGGACGAAGTACTCCACCGTGTTGCCGCGCTCATCGGCGCCGGGCAGGGCGAACAGTGACAGCCGGGGCGGCCCGGTGCGGATCTGCTCGACCAGCCCGGCGTAGGAGTTCCGGGCAGCGTAGCGGCCCTGCACCCGGCGGGTGTAGCCGGCCAGCGGGCCGCCGAGCACGCCGAGGCCGGCGTCCGGGCGGCGCTCGCGCATCACCAGGTGCGCGGCCAGGTCCAGGGTCTTCCAGCCCGCGCACAGGGTCGGCTGATCCGGGCCGAGTTTCGTCAGCAGGTCCGCCACGGCCAGGCGCTCTTCTCGGGCATATGTCACCCGCAGATCCTAGGTGACACGGCGTCCGCCGCCCCAGGCCCAGGATGCATTTCGTAACAGTGCCGGAACCTCCGCCGCACCGAGCGGGCAGGCACAGCGACCCGACGGGATGCCGGCGCCGCCTGGACTGAGGAGCTTGCGACGAAGGACGGCAGCGCCACCCGGGCGTCCCGCCGGCTCGCGGGCTAGCACCGCGCGCTACCGTTCTACCTGGGGCAGCGGCCGCCGGCGGCCGCCAGCCAGCCCTGCTGCAGGAGGAGAGCCATGACCAGCGGCATGCCCGCGACCGGCCCGGTGCCCGCGCGGCCCGGCCGGGGCCCGCGGCGGCTGCGCGCGCTGTCGCCGCGCCAGGAGCTCACGGCGCTGCTGCTGCTGGGCGCGGCCGGGGCCGGGCTGGTGTTCCTGGCCACCCGGCAGGGCTGGGCCCAGGTCCGCACCGACGTGCCCGCCCCGCTGCCCGACAGCGTCGTGACGGTCACCGGCCAGAGCCTGGTGCCGTTCGCCGGCGCGCTGGCGTTCGCCGCGCTGGCCACGCTGGGGGCCGTGCTGGCCACCCGGCGGCTGGCCCGCCGGGTGAGCGGGGTGCTGCTGGCCGCGCTCGGCGCGGGCATCGCGGCCGCCGTGGCCGGCGGCGTCTCTGCCCCGGCGGCGCTGGCCGCCGCGGCGACAAGCACGAGCCCGGCCGCCGGATCGGGTGCCGGCACCGGGGCGGGATCGGTCACCGGCGGCCCGGCCCAGGGCGCGTCCGCCGTCCCGCAGGTGGCCGGGTTCCACCCGCATGCGGTGCTGACCGCCGGCGGCTGGCAGGCGCTGGCGATCGCCGGCACGCTGGCGATCATGGCTGCCGGGGTGCTGGTGGCCTGGCGCGCCGCGCGGCTGCCGGTGATGTCCAGCCGCTACGACGCCCCCGCCGCGAGCGGGCCCGCCCGCCCGGCCGGCGGGCAGCCGCCGGTGCCCGGCGCGGCGGCGCGGCCCGCCGGGCGGACGACGGCGCCGCCGCGGTCCGGTGCGCCGGGCCGGGCGCACCCGGCTGACTCGGCCAGCATGTGGGAATCACTGAGCCGCGGCGAGGATCCCACCGCCGCCGGCCAGCCGGCTGAGCGGCGATGACGAGAGCAGGGCCGCAGGCCGGCCCGCCGCGGCCGGCCGGCGCGGCGCCGGGCCGGCCGCCGGACCTGATCGCGCTGGTTCGCCGGCTCCTCGTCGCCCAGGCTGCGATGACCGTCGTGCTGAGCCTGGCCTTTCCCGGCGGCGTGGCCTGGCTGGCCCTGGGCATGGTCATGGCCGCCGTCCTGACGGGACTGGCCAGCCTGGCGCGGGCCGGCACGCACGCCGCGTGGGTGGCCGCGGTCACGGTGGAAGCCTGCTGCCTGGCGGCGGGCCTGGCCCGGCTGGTGGCGGCTCGCTATCTCGGCGGCACCCTGCTGGCCATCATTACGCTGGGCGCGCTGGCGCACCCGGCGGTGAGCCGCGCGTTCAGCGCGCGGCGCGGCGCGCCGGGGGAGACCCGGCTGGCCGAGCCGGCCGTGCCGCAGAACGCCGGCGGGAGCTGAAGCCGCCGCGAGGCACAGCCGCCGGCGGCTGCACTGCTGTCAGCGGGCCCGGGGTTCCCTGAGCGGCCGGGGCCGGCACCTGACCGGGCGGGCTGGCACCGCGCAGTCCGTTACTGATGGCGTCGGCGCGCCGACGGCCCGCGTTCTGCTGGCGCGCCGTCCGGCCCGCGCCGGCCTGGCCCGGCCCGGCCGCCCCGGTCCGCCCCGGCCGGCCCTGGCATGGGGGCTCCGCGAGCGGGCTGCGACGCTCTCGCTACGATTTGGTCGCAAGGCATCCGCATCCAAGGGGGCGGCAGAACCGCGTGAGCGTGCTCGACGACATCCTCGAGGATGTGCGCAGCGACCTTGCAGAGCGTCAGCAGCTGACACCGCTGGACCGGCTGAAAGAGGCAGCCAGCCGGGCACCGTCGCCCCGCGATGTGCTGACCGCGCTGGGCGGCGATGAGGTGTCCGTCATCGCCGAGGTCAAGCGGGCCAGCCCGTCCAAGGGGGCGCTGGCCGCGATCGCCGACCCGGCCGGCCTGGCCGCCGACTACGAGGCCGGCGGCGCGCGCGTCATCAGCATCCTGACCGAGAAGCGGCGCTTCGGCGGCAGCCTGCAGGACCTGGCCGCCGTCCGCGAGGTCGTGAACATCCCGGTGCTGCGCAAGGACTTCGTGGTCAGCTCCTACCAGCTGTGGGAAGCCCGGGCCTTCGGCGCTGACCTGGCCCTGCTGATCGTCGCCGCGCTGAGCCAGAACGCGCTGGTGTCGCTGGTCGAGCGCGCCGAGTCGATTGGCCTGATGCCGCTGGTCGAGGTGCATACCGGCGAGGAGCTGGACCGCGCGCTGGAGGCCGGCGCGAAAGTCATCGGCGTCAACGCGCGCAACCTGGCCACCCTGGAAGTCGACCGCACGATCTTCGCCGAGCTCGCGCCGCGCATCCCCGGCGGCATCATCAAGATTGCCGAGTCCGGGGTGCGCGGTCCGCATGACCTGCTGGCCTATGCGGCGGCCGGCGCCGACGCGGTGCTGGTCGGCGAGAGCCTGGTGACCGGACGCGACCCGCGCACGGCCGTCGCCGACCTGGTCACCGCCGGCCAGCATCCGGCGCTGCGCGGCGACCGCGGCGCGACCGGCCGCCGCCCCGGCTCGCGAGCCGCGGGCCGCACCGACGATCCGAAGCAGGACGAGCAATGAGCGCAGCTCCCAGCCCGCCGGCCGCGGCGCAAGCCGGGACGGCAGGGCCGGCTTTCGTGCCCGCCGCGCCCGGGCTGCCCGATGCCAGCGGCCACTTCGGCCGGTTCGGCGGGCGGCTGGCCCCCGAGGCGCTGATGGCCGCGCTGGCGGAGCTGACCGCCGCCTATGAGCAGGCCAGGTCCGACCCGCAGTTCCAGGCCGAGCTGAACGCGCTGCTGACCGGCTATGCGGGGCGGCCGTCCCTGCTGACCGAGGTGCCGCGGTTCTCGGCCGCGGCGGGCTGCCGGGTGTTCCTCAAGCGCGAGGACCTGAACCACACCGGCTCGCACAAGATCAATAACGTGCTCGGCCAGGCGCTGCTGGCCAGGCGGATGGGCAAGCCGCGGATCATCGCCGAGACCGGCGCCGGCCAGCACGGCGTCGCCACCGCGACCGCGGCGGCGCTGCTCGGCCTGGAGTGCGTCGTCTACATGGGCGAGGAGGACACCCGCCGGCAGGCGCTGAACGTGGCCCGGATGCGCATGCTGGGGACCGAGGTGATCCCGGTCGCCACCGGCAGCGCGACCCTCAAGGACGCGATTAACGAGACCTTCCGCGACTGGGTCTCCTCGGTGACGACCACGCACTACTGCATCGGGTCGTCCATGGGGCCGCACCCGTTCCCGATGATGGTCCGTGACTTCCAGCGCGTCATCGGGGTCGAGGCGCGGGCGCAGGTGCAGGCGGCCGCCGGGCGGCTGCCCGACGCGGTGATCGCGTGCGTCGGCGGCGGGTCTAACGCGATCGGCCTGTTCCACGCCTTCATCGGCGATGCGCAGGTCGCGCTGATCGGCTGCGAGGCCGGCGGCGACGGCGTGGCCACCGGCCGGCACGCCGCCACGGTGGCCGGCGGCTCGGAGGGCGTGATCCACGGCATGCGGACCTTCCTGCTGCAGGACTCCGACGGCCAGACCCTGCCCACCCACTCCATCTCCGCGGGCCTGGACTATCCCGGCGTCGGGCCCGAGCACTCCTGGCTGCATGACACCGGCCGGGCCCGCTACCGGCCGGTCACCGACGCCGAGGCGATGCACGCGTTCTCGGTGCTGTGCACGACCGAGGGCATCATCCCGGCCATCGAGTCCGCGCACGCGCTGGCCGGCGCGCTGCAGGTCGGCCCGGAGCTCGGCCCGGACGGGGTCGTGGTAGTGAACCTGTCGGGCCGCGGGGACAAGGACGTGGACCTGGCCGGCCGCTGGTTCGGCCACCTGGACGACGCGGCCGGGAGCCCGGCCGCGGCGAGCGGCACCACCGCGGCGAACGGCGCGGCCAGCGGGGAGGCGTCGCGATGAGCGCGGTCAGCGAGGCCTTCGGGAAGGCGCGGTCGCAGAACCGGGCCGCCGTCGTCGGCTACCTGCCGGCCGGCTTCCCGTCGGTCGGCGGCGCCATCGCGGCGGCGACGGCGATCGCCCGGGCCGGCTGCGACGTGGTGGAGATCGGCCTGCCCTACTCCGACCCGCTGATGGACGGCCCGGTCATCCAGGAGGCCGTGCACCAGGCGCTGACCGGCGGGGTGCGGGTAGCCGACGTGCTGACCACGGTGGAGGCGGTGGCCAGCGCCGGCGTCCCGGTCCTGGTGATGACCTACTGGAATCCGGTCGACCACTACGGCGTCGCCGCCTTCGCCCGCGACCTGGCCGCGGCCGGCGGCTCGGGGCTGATCACTCCCGACCTCACCCCGGAGGAGGCCGGCCCGTGGCTGGCCGCTTCCGACGATCATGACCTGGACCGGGTGTTCCTGGTAGCGCCCAGCTCGCCGCCGGAGCGGCTGGAGCTGATCAGCCGGGCCTGCCGCGGGTTCGTCTACGCCGCCTCGCTGATGGGCATCACCGGGGCCAGGGATGCCGTCAGCAGCGAGGCCGAGGGCCTGGTCAGCCGGGTTCGCGAGCACACCAGCCTGCCCGTCGCGGTCGGCCTGGGCGTCCGGGACGGAGCGCAGGCCCGCCAGGTGGCCGGCTTCGCCGACGGGGTCATCGTGGGCTCGGCATTCATCCAGCGGCTGCTGGCCGCGCCCGGCCCGGATGAGGGCCTGGCCGCGGTCGCGAGCCTGGCCGCCGAGCTGGCGGCCGGCGCCCGCGGGGCCGCCGGGCCGCCGCTGGAGACGGCCGGGGCTCGCTGACGGCCTGCTGCCGCCCGGCCCCCGCGCCGGAAATGTCTGGTTAACACCCGGGCGTGCCTGGCTATAATGATGAAACTTTCGGGTAACTAGTCCAGACGGGTCAGGCACCTAGCCCATCTGGCCAGGTTCTGTCAGCTAGCCAAGGCGGCTAGCGCGCACGGCCCCGGACCGCTGCCCAGCAGCGATAACTGCATCACCTGCCGGCAGGGCCAATGTCGTCCCGCCCCCACCTGAAGTTCTGATGGCGGACGAGACGACTGGAGCGTTGATGGCACCTGCTCTCCACCCGGCCAGCCGGGATCCCCGCAGCCAGGGGCTGTATGACCCCCGCAACGAGCATGACGCCTGCGGCGTCGGGTTCGTGGCTGACCTGACCGGAGCACGCCGGCATGACACTGTCGGCCAGGCCCTGACGGTCCTGCGCAACCTGGACCACCGGGGTGCGAAGGGCGCTGACCCGGAGACCGGCGACGGCGCCGGCATTCTCACCCAGATCCCCGACGAGCTCTTCCGCTCGGCCTGCGGCTTCGAGCTGCCCGCGCCCGGCAGTTACGCGGCGGGCCTGGCGTTCCTGCCCGCCGGCGCGCCCGCCCGCCGCCAGGCGCTCGCGGTCATCGACGCGATCGCGGCCGACGAGGGCCTGGTCGTACTCGGCCGCCGGGACGTGCCGCACGACCCGGCTAGCTGCGGCGCCGGCGCGCGCGCCGCGCTGCCCTGGCTGGCCCAGCTCTTCGTGGCCGGCCAGGCCGGCGAGTCCGGCCTGGACCTGGACCGCCGCGCGTTCTGCCTGCGCCAGCGCGCCGAGCGCGAGACCGGCTGCTACTTCGCCAGCCTGTCCAGCGCGACGATCGTCTACAAGGGCATGCTCACCGCGCTCCAGCTGGAGCCCTTCTACCCTGACCTGACCGACCCCCGCTACGCTTCCGCGCTGGCGCTGGTGCACTCGCGGTTCTCCACCAACACCTTCCCGTCCTGGCCGCTGGCCCACCCCTACCGGATGGTGGCCCACAACGGCGAGATCAACACCATCCGCGGCAACCGGAACTGGATGCGGGCCCGCGAGGCGCTGCTGGACACGCCGCTGATCGGGCCGGACGCGGCCGGCCGCGGGTTCGAGCGGCTGCTGCCGGTGCTGGACGAGTCGGCCAGCGACTCGGCCAGCTTCGATGCCTGCCTGGAGCTGCTGCACCTGGGCGGGCGATCGCTGCCGCACGCGGTGCTGATGATGATCCCCGAGCCGTGGGAGAACAACGAGCGGATGGACCCCGCGCGGCGGGCCTTCTACGGCTTCCACTCTGCGCTGATGGAGCCCTGGGACGGGCCCGCCCTGGTCGCCTTCACCGACGGCACCGTGGTCGGCGCCGTGCTGGACCGCAACGGGCTGCGGCCTGGCCGGTACTGGGTGACCAGCGATGGCCTGGTGGTGCTGGCCAGCGAGGTCGGGGTGCTGGACCTGGACCCGGCCTCGGTCGTGCGCAAGGGCCGGCTCCAGCCGGGCCGGATCTTCCTGGCCGACACCGCGGCCGGGCGGATCATCGAGGACGAGGAGGTCAAGGCCGAGCTGGCGGCGCAGTACCCGTACGAGGACTGGCTGCACGCCGGGCAGCTGCACCTGGACCAGCTGCCCGGCCGGACCCGCGAGCTGCCCGACAGCCGGGCGCTGCTGACTCAGCAGCAGGAGTTCGGCTACACCGAGGAGGAGCTGCGCGTGCTGCTGTCGCCGATGGCGCGCACCGGCGCCGAGCCGGTCGGGTCGATGGGCACCGACACGCCGCTGGCCGTGCTGTCGGACCGGCCGCGGCTGATCTTCGACTACTTCTCCCAGCTGTTCGCGCAGGTGACCAACCCGCCGCTGGACGCCATCCGCGAGGAGCTGGTCACCTCGCTGGCCGCGACGGTGGGCCCGGAGACCAACCTGTTCAGCCCCGGCCCGGCCTCCTGCCGCCAGGTCGTGCTGCCCTACCCGGTGCTCAGCGAGACCGACCTGGCCAAGATCGTGCACGTCAACGACGACGGCGACCTGCCCGGCTTCGCCGCGCACGTGATCGACGGCCGGTACCCGGTGGCCGCCGGGGGCGCGGGCCTGCGCCGCCGCCTGGCGGAGATCCGCGCCGAGGTGTCGGCGGCGATCGCGGGCGGGGCGCGGTTCATCGTGCTCAGTGACCGGGCCGGCCCGGGCCAGCAGCGGCTTGCGCCTATCCCGTCGCTGCTGCTCACCGGCGCCGTGCACCACCACCTCATCCGCGAGCGCACCCGGAGCCTGGCCGGGCTCATCGTCGAGACCGGGGACGCGCGCGAGTGCCACCACATCGCGCTGCTGATCGGCTACGGTGCCGCGGCCGTGTGCCCGTACCTGGCCATCGACTCGGTCGAGGAGCTGGCCAGCCGCGGCGTGCTCGACGTGCCCCCGGCGCAGGCCGGCGCCAACCTGATCAGGGCGCTCGGCAAGGGCCTGCTCAAGATCATGTCCAAGATGGGCGTGTCGACCGTCGCCTCCTACACCGGCGCGCAGATCTTCGAGGCGGTCGGGCTGGGCAGCGAGGTCATCGGCGAGTGCTTCGCCGGCACCTCCTCGCCGCTGGGCGGTGTCGGGTTCGACGAGCTGGCCGCCGAGGCCAGCCAGCGGCACGCGCGGGCCTTCCCGCCGCGCGGCGCGAGGCCGGCGCACCGGCGGCTGGAGACCGGCGGGGACTACCAGTGGCGCCGCGAGGGCGAGCCGCACCTGTTCAGCCCCGAGGCCGTGTTCCGGCTGCAGCACGCCACCCGCAGCGGCCGCGCCGACATCTTCCGCGAGTACACCCGGCTGGTCGACGACCAGGCCGAGCGGCTGATGACGCTGCGCGGGCTGCTGCGCATCCGCGGCATCGACGAGCCGGGCGGCGCCCGGCCGCCGGTGCCGGTCGAGGAGGTCGAGCCCGCCGCCGAGATCATGAAGCGATTCGCCACCGGTGCCATGTCCTACGGCTCGATCTCGGCCGAGGCGCACGAGACCCTGGCCATCGCCATGAACCGGATCGGCGGGCGGTCCAACACCGGCGAGGGCGGCGAGGACGCCCGGCGGTTCACCCCGGACGAGAACGGGGACCTGCGCCGGTCGGCGGTCAAGCAGGTGGCCAGCGGCCGGTTCGGGGTGACCAGCGAGTACCTGGTCAACGCCGACGACCTGCAGATCAAGATGGCGCAGGGGGCCAAGCCCGGCGAGGGCGGCCAGCTGCCCGGCCACAAGGTCTACCCGTGGATCGCGGCGACCCGGCACTCCACGCCGGGCGTGGGCCTGATCTCGCCGCCGCCGCACCACGACATCTACTCGATCGAGGACCTGGCCCAGCTGATCCACGACCTGAAGAACGCCAACCCGCGGGCCCGGGTGCACGTCAAGCTGGTCGCCGAGCCGGGCGTGGGCACGGTGGCCGCCGGGGTGTCCAAGGCGCATGCCGACGTGGTGCTGATCTCCGGCCATGACGGCGGCACCGGCGCCGCCCCGCTGACCAGCATCAAGCACGCGGGAGCGCCGTGGGAGCTGGGGCTGGCCGAGACTCAGCAGACGCTGCTGCGCAACGACCTGCGGGACCGGATCGTGGTCCAGGTCGACGGTCAGCTCAAGACCGGCCGTGATGTCCTCGTCGCCGCCCTGCTCGGCGCCGAGGAGTTCGGCTTCGCCACCGCGCCGCTGGTGGTGGCGGGCTGCGTGCTGATGCGGGTCTGCCACCTGGACACCTGCCCGGTCGGCGTCGCGACGCAGAACCCGCAGCTGCGCCAGCGCTTCACCGGGAAGCCGGAGTTCGTGGTGAACTTCTTCGAGTTCCTGGCGCAGCAGGTCCGCGAGTACCTGGCCGCGCTGGGCTTCCGGTCAGTCGCGGAGGCCGTCGGGCACGCCGAGCTGCTCGACACCGCGCGGGCAACCGCGCACTGGAAGGCGGCCGGCCTGGACCTGAGCCCGGTGCTGCATGTCCCGCCGGCGCCGCGCGGGTCCCGGCACTGCGTCGGCGGCCAGGACCACGGGCTGGACAAGGCGCTGGACAACACGCTGATCCTGCTCGCCGAGGGCGCGCTGGAGCAGGGCGCGCCGGTCCGGCTGGAGCTGCCGGTGCGCAACGTGAACCGGACGGTGGGCACGATGCTGGGCAGCGAGGTGACCCGGCGCTGGGGCGGCGCCGGCCTGCCCGACGACACGATCGACGTGTCGCTGACCGGGTCGGCCGGGCAGTCGCTCGGCGCGTTCCTGCCCCGCGGCATCACGCTGCGGCTGTCCGGGGACGCCAACGACTACCTGGGCAAGGGCCTGTCCGGCGGGCGGATCATCGCCGCCCCGGACCCGGCCGCCGGCTTCGCCGCCGAGCAGCACGTCATCGCGGGCAACGTGATCGGGTACGGCGCCACCAGCGGGGAGATCTTCCTGCGCGGCGTGGTCGGCGAGCGGTTCTGCGTGCGGAACTCCGGCGCCACCGCCGTCGCCGAGGGCACCGGCGATCACGGCTGCGAGTACATGACCGGCGGCCGCGTGGTCGTGCTCGGCCCGGTCGGCCGCAACTTCGCGGCCGGCATGTCGGGCGGCATCGCCTACCTGCTGGATCCCGATCCCGGGCTGGTCAATACCGAGATGGCTGACCTGGAGCCGGCCGACGAGGACGCCGACGCCCTGGCCGGGCTGATCCGGCGGCACCTGGCCGAGACCGGCTCGGCGGTGGCCGGGCACCTGCTGGCCGACTGGCCCGCGGCGCTGCCCCGGTTCCGCCGGGTGATGCCGCGCGATTACAAGCGGGTGCTGGCCGCGGCGCGGCGCGCCGAGCGCGACGGGCTGGACGTGAACGAGGCCGTGATGGCCGCGGGGACAGGCTGAGGAGGCGGCATGGCTGATCCGCGCGGATTCATGAGCACGCCGCGGCGCACCCCGGCCAGGCGCCCGGTCGACATCCGGATCCAGGACTGGCGCGAGGTCTACACCGAGTTCGCCCCGGCCGACCTGGAGCGCCAGGCGGGCCGCTGCATGGACTGCGGCATCCCGTTCTGCCATCAGGGCTGCCCGCTGGGCAACCTGATCCCGGAGTGGAACGACCTTGTCCGTACCGGGGACTGGCGCGGCGCGGCGGAGCGGCTGCACGCGACCAACAACTTTCCCGAGTTCACCGGCCGGCTGTGCCCGGCGCCCTGCGAGAGCGCCTGCGTGCTGGGCATCAACGCCGACCCGGTGACCATCAAGCAGGTCGAGGTGGAGATCATCAACCGGGCCTGGGCGGAGGGCTGGGTACCGCCGCGGCGGCCCTCGGCGGCGGCCGCGGCGGCCGGGCGCCGGGTGGCGGTCATCGGCTCGGGGCCCGCGGGCCTGGCTGCGGCCCAGCAGCTGACCCGCGCCGGGCACGCGGTGACGGTCTACGAGCGGGCCGACGCGCCCGGCGGGCTGCTGCGCTACGGGATCCCCGAGTTCAAGATGGAGAAAAGCCACCTGGACCGGCGGCTGGTCCAGATGCTGGCCGAGGGCACCGAGTTCCGCTGCGGCGTGCGGGCCGGCGAGGACATCACCGCCGCGCAGCTGCGGGCGCGCAGCGACGCGATCGTGCTGGCCTGCGGTGCGACGGTGCCGCGCGGGCTGCCGGTGCCGGGCACCAGCCTGGACGGCGTCCACCAGGCCATGGACTACCTGCCGCTGGCCAACCGCGCGGTCGCCCGGCAGCGCGGCAGTACCGCGGGGGCCGGCCAGGCCGGCGCCGGGACGGCCGAGCCCGCCATCAGCGCCCGCGGGCGGCACGTGGTCATCATCGGCGGCGGCGACACCGGCGCCGACTGCCTGGGCACCGCGCTGCGCCAGGGTGCCGCGTCAGTGATCCAGCTGGAGATCCTGCCCCGGCCGCCCGACCAGCGGCCCGACAGTCAGCCGTGGCCGACCTACCCGATGGTCTACCGGGTCTCCAGCGCGCACGAGGAGGGCGGCGAGCGCGTGTACGCGGTCTCCACCCGCGAGTTCCTGCCCGACGCGGCCGGCCGGGTCCGCGCGCTGGTGCTGGAGGAGGTGGAGCGGGACGGCGGCTCATTCCGGGCGGTGCCGGGGTCGCAGCGCGAGCTGCCCTGCGACCTGGTGCTGCTGGCGATGGGCTTCACCGGGGCCGAGCGCGGCCGGCTGGTCACCGAGCTGGGCGCCGACCTGGACCAGCGCGGCAACGTGGCGCGCGATGCCCGCTTCGCCACCTCCGCCCCCGGCGTGTTCGTCGCCGGGGACATGGGCCGGGGCCAGTCGCTGATTGTCTGGGCGATCGCCGAGGGCCGGTCGGCTGCCGCCGCCGTGGATGCCTACCTCAGCGGGCAGACGGCCCTGCCGGCGGCGATCGAGCCGACTGCCGTGCCCCTCCGCTAGCGGGGCGCCACCGGGGGGCCACGGCCCGGCCGGCCGCGCAAACTGGCCGAACCACGCACCGGGCGCGGGTAACGTCACAGATCATGTCGGTGGCCTACCTGCCCAGCCCCGCGCGCGGCGTCTGGCACCTCGGACCGCTGCCGGTCCGGGCCTACGCGCTGTGCGCGATCGCGGGCGTGATCGTCGCGCTGTGGCTGACCGACCGCCGGTACCGGCGGATGGGCGGGCCGCAGGGCATGATCTGGGACGTGGCCACGGTCGCGGTGCCGGCCGGGCTCATCGGCGCCCGCGCCTACACCGTGCTGACCGGCTTCGGCTCTTACTTCGGCCCCGGCCGCGACTGGGTCTCGGTGTTCCGGATCTGGGACGGCGGGCTGGGCCTGGCCGGCCTGTTCGCCGCGGCCGCGCTCGGCGCCTGGGCCTACTGCCGCCGCTACCGGTACGCGCTGACCCCGATGGCGCTGGCCGCCGCGCCGGCGCTGGCCGTCGGCCAGGCCGTCGCGAGCTGGGGGAACTGGTTTAACCAGCGGATGTACGGAGCGCCGTCGACGCTGCCGTGGGCGGTGGCGATCGGGCCCGAGCGCCGCGCCAACGGCTACGAGAGCTTTTCCACCTTCCAGCCGGTGTTCTTGTATGAGTCGCTGTGGGACCTGATCGTCGCGGCCGCGGTCATCTACGCCATCCGGCGGTTCTCGCTGACCGGCGACCGCGCGTTCGCGCTGTACGCCGGGCTGTACGCGGTGGGCCGGCTGGCGGCCGAGATGCTCCGCATCGACTACTCGCCGAGGCTGCTCGGATCGCGCGTCGCCGAGCTGGAGATGCTGGTGATCGCGCTGGCGGCTGTGGCCTACCTGGCCATCTCGCGGGCCCGCCGGAGCCGCCCGGCGGCCGCGGGCCAGGGCGCGGTGCCCGAGCTGGCAGCGGGAGACGGCGCGCCGGGGCCGCCCGCGGCCGCGGGCGCCGACGGGATCCCCGGATAAGTGAACGAATGCGGACGTGCCGGGTAACGGCACCTTCACGGCCGTCAAAACTTCGGCGCAACTCTCGGCCATGCGCCCGCCGGCCCCGGCGCAGAGCCCATAGCCTGGCCTGACATTCGCCGGATGAGCCTGCCCCGCCGGGCCCGGCACTCACGCTGGCCGGCGTGCCCGCGCCCGCGTGCCAGGAGATGGGACTCCAGGGGGAGCAGCCAGTCATGGCCGATGTTCGTCTCACGCCAGCAATCGAATCGCACGGCACCCTAGGCAGGATCAGGGCGCGGGCCTGGGCTGACTGGGTCACGCCGGGCCGGATCATCGTCGTGCTGACGCTGATCGGGCTGGGCCTGCGGCTGTACTACCTGTCGCGGCCGGGTTACCTGACCGGGGTCACGGAGTACGACGACGGCTCCTACCTCGGCAGCGCGATCCGCCTGGTGCACGGCCAGCTGCCCTACAAGGACTTCGTCTTCGTCCAGCCGCCGGGGATCACGCTGCTGATGACCCCGGTGGCGCTGATCTCCGAGCTGACCGGCAGCGGGGCTGGCCTGGTGCTGGGCCGTGTCCTGACCGTGCTGGCCGGCACCGCCGGCATCGCGATGACCGGGCTGCTGGTGCGCCACCGCGGCGTGCTGGCCGTGCTGCTGGCCTGCGGGATCATGGCCATTCACCCGGACAGCATCGCGGCGGCGCACACCATCCTGGTGGAGCCGTGGCTGGTGCTGTTCTGCCTGGCCGGCGCGCTCGCCTTCTTCCGCCGCGACCGGATCGCGCGCAGCGGCAGGCGGATCATCCTGGCCGGCCTGGCCTTCGGCTTCGCCGGCGTCATCGAGGGCTGGGCGATCGTCCCGGTCGTGGTGCTGCTGGCGATCCTCGCGCGCCAGCCGCGGCGGGCCATCTCGTTCGCCACCTCGGTCGCCGCCGGGTTCCTGATCCCGACCGTGCCGTTCGCTGCCCTGGCACCCGGCAGCTTCTACAAGAGCATCATCGTGGCGCAGGTCGGCAGCAGGCCCAGCGCCGAGCGGGTCTTCGGCCTGTTCCGGATCCGGCTGATGGTCGGCCTGTCGGACATCGTCTCGCCGGCGAACGCGCTGGTCATCGGTACCACGCTGGCAGTCATCGGGCTGGTGCTGGGGGGCGCGATCATGGTCTGCCGGGCCGAGCGCCGGCTGCCGGCGCCGCTGGAGTGGTTCGCCGCGGCGACCGGCGCGCTGATGGCGCTGCTGTTCCTGTGGCCCCCGCAGTTCCACTACCACTTCGTCGCGTTCCTGGTCCCGTTCATGGCTATCTCGATCGCGCTGGCCGCATCCGGGATCATGAGCGTGCTGCGGGAGCGGGCCGGCGAGGCCCGCGCCGTGGCGGCCTGGGGTGCCCCCCGCGAGCGGCGCGGCATCGCGCGGGTGCTGCCGCTGCAGCGCATCCTGCGGCGGGGCGACCCGCAGGAAGCTCTGCGGTGGGGCGCGTCGGTGCTGGTCATGATCGGGATCGTGATCGCGTCGGTGATCCAGGTCAGCTACGAGCGGACGCTGCGGTCCAGCATCACCCCGGTCGAGCTGGCCAACGTCCAGCGGGTCATCCCGCCCGGCGCGTGCGTGCTGGCCGACCAGGTGTCCTACACGGTCGCGGCCAACCGGTTCTGGTCGGATGCGCCGGGCTGCCCGGCGATCGACGACGGCACCGGGGTGAATTACGCGCTGTCGAACGGGCTGAACACCGCGACCGGCGCGGGCCAGGTGCCGGCCGTCGAGCACCTGTGGAAGTCGGCACTGGCCCACTCCCGGTACATCTGGCTGTCGTTCCACCACGTGAAGCGGATCCCGTGGACCCCGGCCATCAGGGCCTACTTCCACCGCCACTACGTCCAGATCCCGCACCTCGGGCTGGACATCACCGTGTACCGGCGGGTCCCGTCGGGCGGCACCGCCACGGTGCCCTGACCGGCGCGGCGCCGGGGGCGGGACGGGCCGCGGGCTGCCGCGGCCCGCGGCAGCGCGTCGCACTGCGCGGGCGCGGCCGCCGCAGCCGCAGGCTCGTGCCGCGGCGGCCGCCGGCTAAGCCCGCGGCCATTCGTGCCGGGAGCGGGATTCGAACCCGCACGCCCTTTCGGGCAGATGCTTTTGAGGCACCAGCGTCTGCCGTTCCGCCATCCCGGCATATTCCGGACATTAGCCAGCTTAATCTGGCACCGAGTCCGCGCAGGAACAATCTACTGGCAGACGGGCTGATGCGCGCGCCCCGCGGCCGCGCGCGCCGGCCGCGGGGGAGTGGGCGCCACGCGGGGTGCCCGCCCTTCGGTAATCTCGGCGCGTGAGCAAGTCCCTGAGCGTGGTTATCGCCGAAGACGAGGCCCTCATCCGGCTGGACCTGAAAGAGATGCTGGAGGAGGAGGGCTACCTGGTCGCGGGCGAGGTCGGCGACGGCGCATCCGCCGTGGACCTGGCCCATCAGCTCCGTCCCGACCTGGTCATCATGGACGTCAAGATGCCCGGCCTGGACGGCATCTCGGCGGCGGAGCAGATATCGGCGCAGCGACTTGCCCCGGTGGTCATCCTGACCGCCTTCTCGCAGCGTGACCTGGTCAGGCGCGCCAGCGACGCGGGCGCCATGGCTTATCTCATCAAGCCATTCACCAAGGCTGACCTCGTGCCCGCCATCGAGGTGGCGGTGAGTCGCTACCAGGAGATCTCGGCCCTGGACTCCGAGGTCGCCGGGCTGCGCGAGCGCCTCGAGGTCCGCAAGCTCCTGGATCGCGCCAAGGGGCAGCTGCAGGCCGGCCGCGGCCTCACTGAGGCCGAGGCCTTCCGGTGGATTCAGAAGACCTCGATGGACCGGCGGATGACCATGCGCGCGGTCGCCGAGGAAGTGCTGCGCACCGGGACCGAGACCGCACCGGACTCCCCGCCGGGCACCGCTCCGGGCCAGGGCGGTCCGGGCGCGCGCCCGGCCGCACCGGGCGCGGCTGCCGGCCCGGCGCCGTCCGGGCCGCCGCCGGCCTCGGCCGCCCGGCCGGCACCGCCGCCCGGCCCGGCCGCCCGGCCGGGTCCGGCGCCAGGCGGCAGGCCTGGTCCGGGTTCCGCGACCGGGAAGCCCGGCGCTGGCTCCAGCGCGGAGCCAGGCGCAGGCCCGGCGCCGGACACGCCCGGTTCCGGATCCTGATCGAAGGCACGAGCGGCCTGGCGCACCGCGGGGGCGCGCCGCCGGGCGGGCCTGGCGCACCGCATGCCCGGCCCCGGGGCGAGTCGCTCCGGCAACGCTGCCATCCGGGATCAAGCCAGGCTGCCCCGGCCTTCCGGGACCGGCCAAGACCGGCCTTCCCCGGCCCCCTGCCGCCCCTCGTCCCTCGCCGGAGGCGACCGACGGGTGATATGCCAGGCGGCTTCGCGGTGCAGCCTGGGAGCCATCTCAAGCGCCCGGAACCGTCCGGTGCGCAGTGTGGCTGTCCCGGGCCGGCCGCCGGCTCCGTGCCGGGCGCTGCCCCTGCGCCGCGGGTTGACGGAGCCTGGCAGCCGGCCGGGCCATCTTCGCTGGCGGCCGGAGCCGGGGGCACAACCCCCCGGTGCCGCCCCGGCGTCCCGCCGCCTGCCGCCGCTGGCCGGCCCGGGAGTTGTCCCTGCCAGCCAGCGGTCACGAGCCCCGGAGAACCTTTGGTGCCATGTCAGCCTTCCCCGGGCCGCCACGTTCTCTACTCGGCCGCTCCGGGCTCGGCCCACAACGGTAGCGATGCCCGGCCGTGCCGCGCAAAGACACTGCGATACGGCGGCCGGTATGGGCTAAACGTCCCTGGCCGCCGGGCGTGTCGCACCATCTGATCCGGCGCCGCCTGATCCGCTGCCATCTGTCCCTGGCCTGCTGCCCGCATTGCCGCCGGTTCCGCCGCCCGGCACGCCATCGCGCAGCAGGCAGCTGAGCCGCGAGGTGCATACCCGGCGGCCCTGCTCGTCGCTGATCACGATCTCGTAGGTGGTCATCGTCGCGCCGCCGTGCAACTGCGTCGCCACGCCGGTGACCACGCCCGCCGATGCCGCCCGGTGATGGGTGGCGCTGATCTCGATCCCCACGGTGGCGCGGCCCGGGCCGGCGTGCAGCGCGGACCCGAGCGAGCCCAGGGTCTCGGCCAGCACGCAGGAGGCCCCGCCGTGCAGCAGGCCGTAGGGCTGGGTGTTGCCGGCTACCGGCATCGTGGCCACGACGCGCTGCGCGGACGCCTCCAGGATCCGGATGCCCATCCGGCCCACGAGCGTGTCGGCGCCCGGCTGATCGAACATCGACCGGACGCGCATCGCGTACTCCGCCCCCGGCCCGGCCCCTTGCCCGGCCGCCGGCGCGGCCTGCGGCCCGGCCGCCGGCCCGCTGCCTGCCCCGGCCCCCGGCCCGGCGCCCGGGCCGCCCGCCTGGCCGCGGCGCACCGCGGCGCGATCGTCTTCCTGCACCTCGCCACCTCCGCGACGCAGCCTAGACGCCGGCCGGCTCCCGGTCCGCGCCCGCCCCGAGCCGCCGCAGGTCAGGGCAATGATCCCCATTGTTCACAGCAGAAACAACGGACGCATTCGTTACTTTGAGAACTTTGCTCGCTTTTTATTCTGAAGAGGATGACTTATCCGTTGTTAGCGTAAACAATTTGCCGAGTGATCCCGATTCAGGCGACCGGGACGCAGATACGGCAGGAGGCTTCATGGTTAACCTCAGGTCGAGCAGGATTACATGGGCCACACGGGTGGGGGCAGCTGGCGTCCTCGCCCTGGGACTAACCGGATCACTGGGCATCGGCCAGGCCGTCGCCGCTAAGAGCACGCCGGCCGGCTGCACGAGCCCGACCGTGACCCGGCAGAGCCTCGGCAGCGCTTTTGACCTGTACGCGGGCAAGAAGCTGCCCGTCTTCCGCTACATCCTGGCCAACTGCCGCGGCATGCGGGTCAGGATCCTCAGCTACGGCGGCATCATCCAGTCCATTAACGTGCCCGGCCGCGGCGGCCGCGAGGCTGACGTCGTCCTCGGATTCAAGACCCTCAAGGACTACATCAAGCAAGACAGCCCGCCGGTCACGGCCAACGGCGGTCCTTACTTCGGCGAGACGATCGGCCGTTACGGCAACCGCATTGCCAAGGGCACCTTCCAGCTGGACGGCCACACCTACACCCTGCCGATCAACAATGGCGTCAACAGCCTCCATGGCGGCCTGGTCGGCTTCGGCAACCACGTGTGGGCCTCGCACAAGGTGCGCGCCGGGAACGCGGCCGGCGTCCAGATGCACCTGGTCAGCCCGAACGGGGATGACGGCGCGAACGTCGGCTGCACGTGCACCGGCTTTCCCGGCCGGCTGTCGGTGACCGTCACCTTCACCCTCAACAACCGCAGCCAGCTGCGCATCCACTACCGGGCCACCACGAACAAGGACACGGTCCTCAACCTGACCAACCACAGCTACTTCAACCTGGCGGGCGAGGCCTCGGGCGCGGCCTACAACCAGAAGGTCCAGATCAACGCCAGCCACTACACCCCCACTGACACGACGCAGATTCCCACCGGGAAGATCGCCACCGTCAAGGGCACCCCGTTCAACTTCCTGCAGCCGCACACCATCGGCTCGCGGATCAACGAGGACAACAAGCAGCTGCTGCTCGCCCAGGGCTACGACCACAACTGGGTGCTCAACCACTCCGGCCCGACGATGGGCGGCCTGCGCCTGGCCGCGCGCGCCTGGGACCCGCGCAGCGGGCGTGAGCTGACCGTCTGGACCGACCAGCCAGGCGTGCAGTTCTACTCCGGCAACTTCCTGAACGGGACGCTGGTGGGCATCAGCGGCCACATCTACCGGCAGACGGCGGGCTACACCTTCGAGACTCAGCACTACCCGGACTCGCCGAACCAGCCCAGCTTCCCCAGCACCGAGCTGAAGCCGGGTCAGGTCTTCAACTCCAGCACCATCTTCCAGTTCAGCAGCTAGGCACCAGCCGCGCCGGCGCCCGGCCCGGGAGCCGGCGCGCGGTGGCCGGCCCGGGCAGGCGCATCTGAGGCCAGCCGCCTGCCCGGACCCTGGCCAGTCAGCTCAGCCGCCGGGCGGGGCCGGGCACCTGCCGATCGGCGCGGCCGATGTCAGTGCCGCCGACTAGACTTCCCGCGTGGTGAACAAGCCGACTCCCCAGAAATCGGCACCGGCCGCCCCGGCGGCCGCCGGCGACCGGCTGCTGCTCCTGGACGGGCACTCGCTGGCCTACCGGGCCTTCTTCGCCCTGCCGCCGGAGAACTTCGCCACCACCACCGGCCAGCCCACCAACGCCGTGTACGGCTTCACGGCGATGCTCATCAACGTGCTGCGTGATGAGAAGCCCACGCACATCGCGGTGGCCTTCGACCGCAGCGAGCCGACCTTCCGGCACGAGCAGTACGTCGACTACAAGGCCAACCGGCGGGAGACGCCCGCCGACTTCCGCAGCCAGCTGAGCCTGATCTTCGAGGTGCTCGACGCGCTCGGGATCGCCCGGCTGTCGGTGGCCGGCTACGAGGCTGACGACCTGATCGCCACCCTGGCCACCCAGGGGGCGGCCGAGGGCATGAGCGTGCTGATCGTCACCGGCGACCGGGACGTGCTGCAGCTGGTCACCGACGACGTGACCGCGCTGATGACCCGCCGCGGCATCAGCGACATGACCCGGTTCACCCCGGCCGCGGTCCAGGAGAAGTACGGCCTGACCCCGGCCCAGTACCCCGACTTCGCCGCGGTGCGCGGCGATCCCAGCGACAACCTGCCCAACATCCCCGGCGTGGGCGAGAAGACGGCGGCCAAGTGGATCAGCGAGTTCGGCTCGCTGGCCGAGCTGGTCGACCGGGTCGGCGAGGTCAAGGGCAAGGCGGGCGACAAGCTGCGCGAGCACCTGGCCGCGGTGCTGCTCAACCGCCAGCTCACCGAGCTGGCCCGGGACGTGCCCGTCGGCACCGGCCCGCTCGACCTGCGCCCCGTGCCCTGGGACCGGGAGCAGATCCACCAGCTGTTCGACACGCTGCAGTTCCGGGTGCTGCGCGACCGGCTGTACCAGACGCTGCCCAACGGCATCGCCGGGGCCGCCGACGACCAGGCGGCGCAGGCCGCCGCGGACGAGTTCGACGTGACCGCCGACCGGCCTGGCCCCGGCGAGGTGGCGGCGTGGCTGGCTCAGCACGCGCAGGACGAGGGGCGGGCCGGGCTGGCCGCCAGCGGGCACTGGGGCCGGGGGACCGGCAGCCTGGAAGCCCTGGCCATCGCCGCCCCGGACGGCGCGTGCGCCTACCTGGACCCGACGGCGCTGACCGAGGATGACGAGCAGGCGCTGGCCGCCTGGCTGGCCGACGAGACCCGGCCCAAGGCGCTGCACGACGCCAAGGGGCCTATTCACGCGCTGCACGCCCGCGGCCTCACCCTGGGCGGCCTGACCAGCGACACCGCGCTGGCCGCCTACCTGGCCCTGCCCGGCCAGCGCAGCTTCCACCTGGCCGACCTGTCGCTGCGCTACCTCAACCGCGGGCTGAAGGAGGTCGAGGCCACCTCGGGCCAGCTGACCCTGGACATGCCCGACCCGGCGCAGGCCGCGGACTCGCTGGCCCAGCGGGCCCGCGCCACCGCGGAGCTGGCCGACGCGCTGGACGCCGACCTGGCCAGCCGCGGCGCTACCGACCTGCTCGCTGACGTCGAGCTGCCGCTGGTCAGCGTGCTGGCCGAGATGGAGCAGTTCGGCATCGCGGCCGACGCGGACCACCTGGCCGGGATGTCGGCCAGCCTGGGCGGCGAGGTCAAGGCGGCCGAGCAGGCGGCGTTCTCCATCGTCGGCCACGACTTCAACCTCGGCTCGCCCAAGCAGCTCCAGGAGATCTTGTTCACCGAGCTGGGGCTGCCCAAGACCAAGCGGATCAAGACCGGGTACACCACCGACTCCGAGGCGCTGACCAGCCTGCTGGCCCAGACCGAGCACCCGGTGCTGGCCCACCTGCTGCGGCACCGCGACGTGGCCAAGCTCAAGTCCATCGTGGACTCGCTGATCCCGATGGCCGGCCAGGACGGCCGGATCCACACCACCTACAACCAGATGGTCGCGGCCACCGGCCGCCTGTCGTCCACCGACCCCAACCTGCAGAACATCCCGATCCGGACCGAGGAGGGCCGCCGGATCCGGCAGGGCTTCATCGTGGGGCCGGGGTATGAGTGCCTGCTGACCGCGGACTACAGCCAGATCGAGCTGCGGATCATGGCGCACCTGTCCCAGGACGCCGCCCTCGCCGCCGCGTTCGGCTCCGGCCACGACTTCCACGCCGCCACCGCGGGCAGCGTGTTCGGCATCGAGCCCGAGCAGGTCACCCAGGAGCTGCGCAGCAAGATCAAGGCCATGAACTACGGCCTGGCCTACGGCCTGTCGGTCTACGGGCTGTCCCAGCAGCTGCACGTCAGCGCCGACGAGGCGCGCGGCTTCATGGACGAGTACTTCAAGCAGTTCGGCGGGGTCCGTGACTACCTGCAGGAGGTCGTCGCCCGGGCCCGCACCAGCGGCTACACCCAGACGATGATGGGCCGCCGCCGGTACCTGCCCGACCTGGTCTCCGACAACCGGCAGCGGCGGGAGATGGCCGAGCGGATGGCGCTGAACGCGCCGATCCAGGGCTCGGCCGCCGACATCATCAAGGTGGCCATGCTGGCCACCCGCCGGGAGCTGGCCAAGGCCGGGCTGCGCTCGCGGATGCTGCTCCAGGTCCATGACGAGCTATTGTTCGAGGTCGCGCCGGGCGAGCTGGAGCCGCTGCGCGAGCTGGTGGCGGCCGCCATGGCCGGCGCCTTCGACCTGGATATCCCGCTGGAAGTCTCCATGGGGACGGGCCGCAGCTGGGCCGAGGCGGCGCACTGAGGTACCCGGGGCCTAGCCTGGCTGCGTGATCCGCCCGGCGTAAGGCCCGCTGGAGATTGACCCCTGGGCGGGCCTCTCATATGCTGAACGCTGCGTTGTGTTCTGTGCCGTCCGCCATGGCCGGGCAGCCTGAGGGCGGTCGCTCGTGGACTGCCGCGGTGGTGCTGGCCAGGCGTGTCAAGTCTTACACCTTGGCCTCATATGTCGGGCGCTTCGTGCACGGCGCGCGTCCGCAATCCTGTCCGCATCCGGAGTCCACCAACACATGACGAGCAGCACCGAGGCCACCTCGACCCCCAAAGTAGCGGTCAACGACATCGGTTCCGAGGCGGCCTTCCTCGCCGCGATCGACGAGACCATCAAGTACTTCAACGACGGCGACATTGTCGAGGGCACCGTCGTCAAGGTCGACCGAGACGAAGTCCTGCTCGACATCGGCTACAAGACCGAGGGCGTCATCCCCTCGCGCGAGCTGTCGATCAAGCACGACGTCGACCCCAATGACGTAGTCAAGACAGGCGAGCACATCGAGGCCCTGGTCCTGCAGAAGGAGGACAAGGAAGGCCGCCTCATCCTGTCCAAGAAGCGCGCCCAGTACGAGCGCGCCTGGGGCACGATCGAGAAGATCAAGGACGAGGACGGGGTCGTCACCGGCACCGTCATCGAGGTGGTCAAGGGCGGCCTGATCCTGGACATCGGGCTGCGCGGCTTCCTGCCCGCCTCGCTGGTGGAGATGCGCCGGGTCCGCGACCTGCAGCCGTACGTCGGCAAGGAGATCGAGGCCAAGATCATCGAGCTGGACAAGAACCGCAACAACGTGGTCCTGTCCCGCCGGGCCTGGCTCGAGCAGACCCAGTCCGAGGTCCGCCAGAACTTCCTCAACACCCTGCAGAAGGGCCAGATCCGCAAGGGCGTCGTGTCCTCGATCGTCAACTTCGGCGCCTTCGTCGACCTGGGCGGCGTGGACGGCCTGGTGCACGTCTCGGAGCTGTCCTGGAAGCACATCGACCACCCCGGCGAGGTCGTCGAGGTCGGCCAGGAGGTCACCGTCGAGGTGCTCGACGTCGACATGGACCGCGAGCGCGTCTCGCTGTCGCTGAAGTCGACGCAGGAGGACCCCTGGCAGCAGTTCGCCCGCACCCACCAGATCGGCCAGGTTGTCCCCGGCCGGGTCACCAAGCTGGTGCCGTTCGGCGCGTTCGTGCGGGTCGAGGAGGGCATCGAGGGCCTGGTGCACATCTCCGAGCTGGCCGACCGGCACGTGGAGATCCCCGAGCAGGTCGTGCAGGTGGGCGACGAGATCTTCGTCAAGATCATCGACATCGACCTGGACCGGCGGCGGATCAGCCTGTCGCTCAAGCAGGCCAACGAGGGCACCATCGGCGAGGCGCTGGGCGAGGACTTCGACCCCACCCTCTACGGCATGGCCGCCACCTACGACGAGCAGGGCAACTACGTCTACCCCGAGGGCTTCGACGCCGAGTCGGGCGAGTGGCTGGAAGGCTACGAGGCCCAGCGCGAGGAGTGGGAGCGGCAGTACACCGAGGCCCGCTCGCGGTACGAGGCGCACCAGGCCCAGGTGGCCGAGGCGCAGCACCGGGCGAGCACCGCGGCGGCCGAGCGGGAGGACCGGCGCAGCGACTCGCCGGCCACCGGCACGCTGGCCTCCGACGAGGCACTGGCGGCGCTGCGTGACAAGCTGTCCGGCGGGCAGAGCTGACCTCCGGGACAGTTCCGTTCCGTGTCGCGGCGGGGGCCCCTGCGGGGGTTTCCCGCCGCGACTGTCTGCGGCGCCGCGCCGGCTCGCCCGGCGCGGCCGGCCGGCGCCGGGCGGGGTGACATGCTGCGGGTCGGCCTGACCGGCGGCATCGGCGCCGGCAAGAGCGAGGTTTCCCGGCGGCTCGGCGCGCACGGGGCCGTGGTGGTCGACGCGGACGCGATCGCCCGCGAAGTCGTCGCACCCGGCACGCCCGGGCTGGCGCAGGTGGTGGCCGCGTTCGGCCCCGGCGTCCTGGCGCCAGACGGCAGCCTGGACCGGCCGGGGCTGGGCGACATCGTCTTCGGCGACGAGCAGCTGCTCGCCCGGCTGAACGGGATCATCCACCCGCTGGTCGGCGCCCGGATGCGCGAGCTGGAGGCGGCCGCGGGGCCGGCCGCGATCGTGGTGCATGACGTGCCGCTGATCACCGAGAATCAGCTGGCCGCCAGCTACGACCTGGTGGTCGTGGTGGACGTGCCGCCCCGGGTGCAGCTGGACCGGCTGGTGCGGCACCGCGGGCTGAGCCGGGAGCAGGCCAGGGCGCGGATGTCGGCGCAGGCCAGCCGCGCGGACCGGCTGGCCATCGCCAGCATCGTCATCGACAACTCCGGCTCGCTGGCCGAGCTGGACCGGCTGTCCGGCGAGCTGTGGACCGAGCTGCGCCGCCGCGCGGCCCGGCTGTCAGAGGCCCCGCCTACAGTGGGCACGTGAGGAAGTTTCTGGCCGTCTCACTCGTTGGAATCCCCATGCTCAACCCTGGCGTGCTCCATGTCGCTGCGCTCGCGGTCCCCGCGGGCGGCACGCTCGCGCAGGCCGGGCCGGAGGTGTCATGCGACCAGTAACGGATATCCAGCGGCGGGTCGCCCCCTTTGAGGTGGTCACCGACATGGTGCCCGCCGGGGACCAGCCCTCAGCCATCGCGTCGATGGAAGCGCGGATCCGCTCCGGCGCGAAGGACACCGTCCTGCTGGGTGCCACCGGCACCGGCAAGACCGCCACGGTGGCCTGGCTGACCGAGCGGCTGCAGCGGCCGGCGCTGGTCATGCTGCCCAACAAGACGCTGGCCGCCCAGTTCGCCAACGAGCTGCGCGAGATGCTGCCCAACAATGCTGTCGAGTACTTCGTCTCTTATTACGACTACTACCAGCCTGAGGCATACGTCCCGCAGACCGACACCTACATCGAGAAGGACTCCTCGATCAACGACGAGGTGGACCGGCTGCGGCACTCGGCGACGAACTCGCTGCTGACCCGCCGGGACACCATCGTGGTCGCCTCGGTGTCGTGCATCTACGGCCTGGGCACCCCGCAGGAGTACGTCGACCGGATGACCCGGCTGCGGGTCGGGGACACCATCGACCGGGATCAGCTGCTGCGCCAGCTGGTGGCCATGCAGTACACCCGCAACGACCTGGCCTTCACCCGCGGCACGTTCCGGGTGCGCGGGGACACCATCGAGGTGATCCCGCAGTACGAGGAGCTGGCCGTCCGGATCGAGATGTTCGGCGACGAGATCGAGCGGCTGATGACGCTGCACCCGCTGACCGGCGAGGTGATGAGCGAGGACAACGAGCTGTATGTCTTCCCGGCCTCGCACTACGTCGCCGGGCCGGAGCGGATGGAGCGCGCCATCGCCGGCATCGAGGCCGAGCTGGAGGAGCGGCTGGCCGTGCTGGAGCAGCAGGGCAAGCTGCTGGAGGCGCAGCGGCTGCGGATGCGCACCACCTACGACGTGGAGATGATGCGGCAGGTCGGCAGCTGCGCGGGCATCGAGAACTACTCCCGGCACATCGACGGCCGGGAGGCCGGCAGCCCGCCGAACACGCTGCTGGACTACTTCCCCGAGGACTTCCTGCTAGTCGTCGACGAGTCGCACAACACCGTGCCGCAGATCGGCGCGATGTATGAGGGCGACGTCTCCCGCAAGCGGGTCCTGGTCGAGCACGGGTTCCGGCTGCCGAGCGCGATCGACAACCGGCCGCTGACCTGGGATGAGTTCTGCGACCGCATCGGGCAGACGCTGTACCTGTCGGCCACGCCGGGCCCGTACGAGCTGCAGCGGACCGCCGGCGAGGTCACCGAGCAGGTCATCCGGCCGACCGGGCTGATCGACCCTGAGGTGATCATCAAGCCGACCAGGGGTCAGATCGACGACCTGGTGCACGAGATCCGGGACCGGGCGGAGAAGTCCGAGCGGGTGCTGGTCACCA
The DNA here is from genome assembly GCA_035763085.1 of Streptosporangiaceae bacterium. GTDB lineage: Bacteria > Actinomycetota > Actinomycetes > Streptosporangiales > Streptosporangiaceae > DASUBV01. Next base: position 63,046 of record DASUBV010000394.1, read on the forward strand.
CGCTGACCAAGAAGATGGCCGAGGACCTCACCGACTACCTGCTGGAGCTGGGCATCCGGGCCCGGTACCTGCACAGCGAGGTGGACACCCTGCGGCGGGTGGAGCTGCTGCGCGAGCTGCGCGTCGGCGAGTACGACGTGCTGGTCGGCATCAACCTGCTGCGGGAGGGCCTGGACCTGCCCGAGGTGTCGCTGGTGGCGATCCTGGACGCCGACAAGGAAGGGTTCCTGCGCTCGGGCACGTCGCTGATCCAGACCATCGGCCGCGCCGCGCGGAACGTATCCGGCCAGGTGCACATGTACGCCGACAAGGTGACCCCGTCGATGCAGCGGGCGATCGACGAGACCAACCGGCGCCGCGACAAGCAGATCGCCTACAACACCGAGCTCGGCGTCGACCCGCAGCCGCTGCGCAAGCGGATCGCCGACATCCTGGACCAGCTGGCCCGCGAGGACGCCGACACCGAGAAACTGCTCGGCGGCGCCGGGCGGCAGCAGTCCCGCGGCAAGGCGCCGGTGCCCGGGCTGTCGTCGCGGGCGAAGGTCGCCGTGGCGGCGTCGGCCGAGGCCCGGCAGGGCGAGGGGTCCGGCGGCGGCCCGGCCAGGGACGACCTGGTCTCGCTGATCGGTGAGCTGACCGAGCAGATGCACTCGGCCGCGGCCGAGCTGCAGTTCGAGGTCGCGGCCCGGATCCGGGACGAGATCCGCGAGCTCAAGCACGAGCTGCGCGGCATGCAGGCGGCCGGCGTCTGACCCGGCTGCCGTGATGACGGGCCAGCGCCCGCTGCGACGCTGGCCTGACGGCTGCTTCCGGTGACCACCGCCGACGGGCGCAGCGGCAGCAGGGGCCCGGCCCGGCGGCGCTGGCGGCCGGGCCGCACCACGGCGACAGCCGGGACGCCCGCCCTCCTGCTGGACGCCGCCTGCTGGCCGGGATCGCGGGAGCCGCCGGGCGGGACGGCCTCGCTGATGTCCCCGGCGCTGCTGGCTGCCGGGCCGCCGCCGCTGGCCGCGACCCCGTTTCACCCGCGCACCGTGCCGTCGACAACGGCAGGAAGCAGGCCGCCGGCCGGGATCAGAAGATTTCTGCCGAACCCGTGTCGAGAATCGTGGCCGGGCCCCGACCTCCGGGGTGACACTGCCCGGACGGCGGGCAGTCACCCAGGAAGGACTACCGCCATGCTGATCCGTTCCCGGATGGGCGTCACCGCCGACGGTTTCGTAGCCGACCAGGCCGGGATCCCGGCCATCGCCCTGCAGCCCGGCTTCGAGCCGGGCGTATCGCACGGTTTCCCGGAGTTCTTCGCCAGCTGCGATAGCGTCGTCATGGGCCGCAGCACATTCACGGCCGGCGTGCAGGCACCGCGGTTCCCGTGGCCGGGCGTGAGCGTCTACGTCCTGACCTCGCAGCCGCTGCCCGGCGGCTCGCCGGACGGCGTCACGGCGGCGGCCAGCGCGACGGAGCTGGCGCAGCTGCTGCGCGGTCGCGGCTCGGACGCCGACGTGCACCTGGTGGGCGGGCCGCAGACGATCCGGGCCTTCTACGAGGCGGGCGAGCTGGACCGGCTGGAGCTCGTGCTGCTGCCGGTGCTGCTCGGCACGGGAGTGCCGCTGTCGCCGCCGGACAGCCCCGCGATGCCGCTGCGGCTGCTGCGGTCGGAGCGAGTGTTCGCCGACGGCTCGGCCGAGCTGGTCTACGCGCCAGGAAAGGAGCAGGCGGCGTGAAGTACATGCTGCTGATCTATCAGAACCCGGCGGCCTTCCAGGAGCTGCCCGAGGCCGGCCGGCAGGCGCTGATGGACGAGGCCGGCGCCATCGTGAGCGAGCTGATCGAGACCGGCGAGTGGGTCGGCGGGGAGGGCCTCGCCGACCCGGCGACGGCCCGGACCGTGCGGGTCCGCGAGGGCGTCCCGGCCGTGACCGACGGCCCGTACGCCGAGGCCAAGGAGCAGATCGTCGGCTACTGCGTGGTCGACTGCGAGACGCCGGAGCGGGCTGTCGAGATCGCGGCCCGCTGGCCCGACGCGCGGCTGTGGGGAATGGAGGTCCGGCCGATGCTGAGCCCGGACGGACTGGAGGCCCCGATGTGAGCAGCGGCGATCCCGCCGAGGGCCTGCTGCGGGAGCTGACGCCCCAGGTGCTCGGCGCACTGGTCCGCCGGTACGGGAACTTCGCGGCGTGCGAGGACGCCGTCCAGGAAGCCCTGATCGCGGCCGCCGCGCAGTGGCCGCGCCAGGGCATCCCGTCCCGCCCGGCCGGCTGGCTGCTGACGGTGGCCTCCCGGCGGCTGGCCGATCAGCTGCGCAGCGACGAGGCCCGGCGGCGGCGCGAGGAGAACTTTGCCCGCGACGGGCTGGACCGGCCCGGCGCGGCGCAGCCCGGCGACTCTCCCGCCGCGGCCGCCGGCCTCCCCGGCGGGGAGACCGGCGGGGACGACACGCTGACCCTGCTGTTCCTGTGCTGCCACCCGGAGCTGACCCCGGCCTCGCAGATCGCCCTGACGCTGCGCGCCGTGGCCGGGCTCAGCACCGCCGAGATCGCCCGTGCGTTCCTGGTCCCTGAGGCGACGATGGCCCAGCGGATCAGCCGGGCCAAGCAGCGGATTGCCGCGGCCGGGGCCCGGTTCGACCCGCCGCCGCCCGGCGAGCTGCCCCGGCGCCTGCAGGTGGTCCTGCACGTGCTGTACCTGATGTTCAACGAGGGCTACGCGGCGACCTCGGGCCCGGCCGCGGTGCGCCCCGAGCTCACCGGCGAGGCCATCCGGCTGGCCCGGATCGTGCACCGGTCGCTGCCGGCCGAGGGAGAGGCAGCCGGGCTGCTGGCGCTCATGCTGCTGACCGAGGCCCGCCGCCCGGCCCGCACCCGGCCCGACGGCGCCCTGGTGCCGCTGGCCGAGCAGGACCGGTCGGCCTGGGACCGCGCGCTGATCAAGGAGGGCACCGCCCTGGTGACCGCGACCCTGGCGGCCGCGCCGGTGGGGCCTTACCAGCTGCAGGCCGCCATCGCCGCCGTGCACGCCGAGGCAGCGCAGGCTAGCCAGACCGACTGGCGGCAGATCCTGGCCCTGTACAACTTGCTGAGCACCCTGTCGCCCAGCCCGGTCGTGTCGCTGAACCGCGCGGTTGCCGTCGCCATGGTGCGCGGCCCGGCAGCGGGGCTCGCCGAGCTGGCCGCACTGGACGGCAATGACCAGCTGGCCGGCCAGCACCGGCTGGCGGCTGTCCGCGCGCACCTGCTGGAGCTGGCCGGCGATGCCAGCGGCGCGGCCGACCAGTACCGGCTCGCGGCCCGGCGCGTCGTCAGCGCGCCCGAGCGCCGCCACCTGCTGGACCGCGCGGCCCGGCTGTCCGGCCCGTCCCCGGACTAGCCGGCATCCCTGCGCGCTGACGATCACGCTCGCTGCCCTCCCGCTCCCGGCATCCCGGCTCGCTGCCGTCGCGGCCCGTCAGCACTGCCGGCATCACACTGCCGTCGTCTGCCGTGCCGTCGCCTGTCCTGCCGCTCGTCAGCACCTGGCTCGGGTCACCGGCGCTGCGGGACCAGCCGATGACCAGGTCTCCCCGGCTCGGAGCTGGTGGCCCGGGTGAAGCCGCGCGCCGGGCCGCGGCGCGCCGATCTGCCGCCTGGCATCGGCCATTGCGCGAATGTGCGGAACCCGCTGGCGCCGGGCGGCGTCTAAGGCTGAGGTGGACAAAGAGCCGCCTGTCAGCCAGAACGGCCGTCCGCGCCGAAGCCGGGCGGCCGGGAAATGAGTTACTCATGGCCAGATCATCGTGGCCAGCCCGGCTGGCCGGACCTCGGGCCGGCGTCCTCGTCCTGCTCGCCCTTGGCGCCGCGGGCTGCGGCACCGTTGTCCAGAACGCCGCAGGTTCCGCCGGTGCCACCAGCGCGCCCGCGTCGTCGAGTTCTGCCGCGACGTCCAGCCGCCGGCTGTGCGCCCAGCCCGGCGCCGTAAGCCGGGTCATCATTGCCCGGACCGGCGTCCTGCGCGATCCGGTCTCCATAGGCCGCGCCGGGTCGTCCAGTCCGTCCAGCGCGCCGCCCGCGCCCAGCCCCCGGCCGTCGGGGCCTGCGCTGCTGCCCCGGCCGGTGCAGCTCAAGGTGGTGACCAGTGCCGCACAGGCGCGGGCACTGGCCAGGGAGCTGTGCGCGCTGCCCCGAATGCCGCGCGGACGGGTCAACTGTCCCGCCTGGTTCCTGGGTTCCTACCGGCTGACCTTCAGCGCCGACGGGCGCATGCTGGCCCCGGTCACCGCTCAGGTATCGGGCTGCCGGCTAGTGACCGGCCTGGGCGGCCCGCCCCGTCAGGCGCTGAACCAGGCCTTCTGGAGCCTGCTCGCCCGGATCGGCGGCTGGCCGGCGACATGGCCAGTGCACCTGCCCGGCGGCCCGGGCTCGGCGGGCCCCACGCTGCAGCCGCCGGGATCTGGCCAGCAGGACTGCTCGCCGGCCGTCAGCCGGATCCCTCCGGCGGCGCCGGCACAGGCCAGCGCCAGTCACCATGGCTGCCCGGGCCGCTACCACCCCATGATCCAGTCGCCTCAGTAGCCGCGCTCGGCCGCATCCTCCGAGCGCGGTGAGACGGGATCCCTGCCAGCCCGGAGGTGACCCGCCAGAGCCCGGCCCGTCCAGCAGACCAGCGACCTGCCACCAGAGCGATACCCGACCAGCCCGCCCGGAGCCCTGCTCCGCCCCGAGCCGTGCCGCCTCGCCGGCGACCGAGCCGGCAGCGGATGCACCCGCACCGCTGCCGGCCCGCGAGCGAGGCGTCCCCCGGACCGGGGGCGGGCCCGGCCCCCTGAACCCGGGCCACCCGCTCCCCGCAGCGCAGCTCGACGATGGACCACATCTTCGAGCGCGCCGGGCGCCGGCGCCCGGCCCGCGCGGCCCTTCCCCTGGCCACCGGACGGGCCGGGCGCCCGGTGCGCCTGCGCCCGCGCGCCTCACGCGCCCCGCGCGCCCCGCGCTCTCGGGACCTGTGCTCACTACAGAACGGTCGTGAACGTGCCCACCACGACATAAGAGGGGCGTGGTGGGCACGTTCACGACATTCGCGCCAGGCGGGCCGGGGCCTGCCGCCCGGCGGATCCAGCAGGGCTGACCCCCACTGCTGCTCCCGTGACGTGACCGGGTACTCCGTGACGTGACCGGGCCAGCCAGGACATTCGCGGCGGGCGGGCTCGCCGCTGGTCGCGTCGCCTACATCACGTTTATCCCGCCGACGCCCCTGCGTCGCCATGACGGGCCCGGGCGGCCGAGCCCGCTGGCATGCCCTCAGCCAGTCACCCGGCGTCGCATCGGGGCGCGGCCGGCTCTGCTCGCGGGACATACCGGACGCGAGACAGGCCGGCGAGGGCTCCCGGCGGGCCGGCGCGTGCAGGTTTGCCAGGCCAGCGCGCAGCGTAGGGTCAGGACCATGCTGGAGAGCCTGGCCGCCGCTCTGCTGTCGGCTTTCTGTTACGGCATAGCGGCGGTGATGCAGGCGATCGCCGTCCGGTCGGCCAGCCGCCGGCCCGAGCTGGCCGGACCCAGGGAGACGGTGGCCAGCGCATCCGGCACCGCCGCGGCCGCCGCGTCCGGTGCCGCGACCACGACGGTCACCGGCGTCGACCCCGGGCTGGTCATGCGCATGCTCGGCCAGTGGCCGTTCCTGGTCAGCATCGGCATTGACCTGCTCGGCTTCCTCGCCCAGCTGGTCGCGCTGGCCCGGCTGCCGCTGTTCGCCGTGCAGGCCATCATCGCGGCCAACCTGGCCGTGACCGCCGTCTGCGCGGCGTGGATCATGCGCGTGCGGCTCAGCGGCCGCGAGTGGCTCGCCGTCAGCGGCGTCGTCGCGGGGGTGGGGCTGCTGGGCTCATCGGCCGGGGCCGAGGGCGCCGCCCACGTCGGGTTCGGGGTCGAGCTCGGCCTGATCATCTCGGTAGCCGTCGTGGCCGTGGCCGGCCTGGCCGCCGCGCGGCTGCGCGGCCCGTACCGGACTCCGGTGCTGGGCGCGACGGCGGGGCTCGGCTACGCCGTGCTGGCTGTCTCGGCCCGCGTCCTGCCCGGTTTCTCGCCCGCCGAGCTGGTCCGCAATCCCGCGACCTATACCCTGGCCGCTGCCGGGATTGTCTCGTTCATGCTGTATGCGTCGGCCCTGGAGGGCGGCAGCGTCACGGTGGCCACCGCCGCCGTGGTGCTGGCTGAGACCACTCCGCCGGCGATCATCGGCGTGCTGTTCCTGGGCGACTCGACCCGGCCCGGCCTGGAGTCGGTGGCGGTGGCGGGCTTCATCCTGGCGGTGTGCTGCGCGGTGGCGCTGGCCCGGTTCGGCGAGGCCGGCCAGCACGGCGGCCAGCCCGAGCCCGGTCATGATGACCGGCCCGGCGTGCAGGCCGGGCGGCCGGCGGCCTGACCCGCCGCGACCGGCCCCGGCAGTGGCGGGGCCCCGGCTGGCGTGCCGGGCAGCCTGGCGCGTTTGTCCACGTCCCGGGGTCAGCGGCCTGATATCCTGAGACCCCGTGGACCGGACGGTTTCCCGCCCGGCACAGACCACGGGAGCTTTACCTTGGCGATGCCAGCGCACGTATCACGGCCGGTCAGCACCCGGCACCTGTTCGTCACCGGAGGGGTCGCCTCCAGCCTGGGCAAGGGCCTGACCGCCTCGAGCATCGGCCGCCTGCTGAAGCTGCGCGGGCTCCGGGTCAACATGCAGAAGCTCGACCCCTACCTGAATGTTGACCCCGGCACCATGAATCCGTTCCAGCACGGCGAGGTTTTCGTCACCGACGACGGCACGGAAACTGACCTCGACGTGGGCCACTACGAGCGGTTCCTGGACATCCGGCTGCCCGGCTCGGCCAACGTCACGACCGGCCAGATCTACTCCAGCGTGATCGCCAAGGAGCGCCGCGGCGACTACCTGGGCGACACGGTTCAGGTCATCCCGCACATCACCAACGAGATCAAGGCACGGATTCTGGCCATGGGCGGTCCGGAAACCGACGTGGTGATCACCGAAGTCGGTGGCACCGTGGGCGACATCGAGTCGCAGCCGTTCCTGGAGGCGATCCGCCAGATCCGGCATGAGATCGGCCGCGACCGCTGCTTCTTCCTGCACGTGTCGCTGCTGCCCTACATCGGGCCCTCCGGCGAGCTGAAGACCAAGCCCACCCAGCACTCGGTCGCCGCGCTGCGCAGCATCGGCATCCAGCCTGACGCGATCGTGTGCCGGTCGGACCGGCCGATCAGTGCCGGGCTGAAGCGCAAGGTCAGCCTGATGTGCGACGTCGACGAGGAAGCCGTGGTCTCCGCGCCGGACGCGCCGTCCATCTACGACATCCCCAAGGTGCTGCACAGCGAGGGCCTGGACGCCTACGTGGTGCGCCGGCTCGGCCTGTCGTTCCGGGACGTGGACTGGAGCGACTGGGACGAGCTGCTGCGCCGGGTGCACCGGCCCGCCAGCGTGGTCACCATCGCCCTGGTCGGCAAGTACGTGGACCTGCCCGACGCCTACCTGTCGCCGGCCGAGGCGCTGCGCGCCGGCGGGTTCGCCAACGACGCCAAGGTCAATATCCGCTGGGTGCCCAGCGACGACTGCCAGACGCCCGAGGGCGCCGCCGAGAACCTGTCGGACGTGGACGGCGTGCTGGTCCCCGGCGGCTTCGGGGTCCGCGGCATCGAGGGCAAGATCGGCGCGGTCAGGTACGCCAGGGAGAACGGCATCCCGCTGCTGGGGCTGTGCCTGGGCCTGCAGTGCATGGCCATCGAGGTGGGCCGCGACCTGGCCGGCCTGGACGGCGCCAACAGCGCCGAGTTCGACCCGGCGGCCGCCTACCCGGTCATCGCGACCATGGCCGGCCAGGAGGACGTGGTCGCCGGGGAGCGGGACATGGGCGGCACCATGCGGCTGGGCATCTACCCGGCGGTGCTGGCCGAGGGCAGCCTGGTGCGCGAGCTGTACGGCACCGACGTGGTGCACGAGCGGCACCGGCACCGCTACGAGGTCAACAACGCCTACCGGGAGACCCTGGAGCAGGCCGGGCTGTCCTGCTCGGGACTGTCCCCGGACGGCCGGCTGGTCGAGTTCGTGGAACTGCCGCGCGAGGTGCACCCGTTCTTCGTCGCCACCCAGGCCCACCCCGAGTTCCTGTCGCGGCCGACCCGCCCGCACCCGCTGTTCAGCGGGCTGGTGGCCGCCGCCATCAACCGGTCCCGCGCCGTGCCCGCCGCCGCCACCGAGCCGGCGGCGAGCGTGCCCGCCGCCCTGCGGCCGGCGGCCAGTGCCCGCGCGGGCGCACGCTGGGATGGCTAGCCCCGGGCCCGGCCTGGCTGCCGGGAGCGCTGCCGCGCCCGGAGGCGCCGTTACTGATCCTGACCGGTCGCCGCCGCGCGACGAGCGGGACCGGTGGCCGGTCAGCTCCTCAGCCGAGCTGGCCAGCGGGCGGCTGCTGCGCATGGTCGAGGACCAGGTGCGGATGCCCGACGGCACGGTCGCCGGCCGGGAGTACATCGAGCATCCCGGCGCGGTCGGGATCGTGGCCCTCGACGAGCACGGCCGGGTGCTGCTGATCCGCCAGTACCGGCACCCGCCCGGCGCGCAGCTGTGGGAGATCCCGGCCGGGCTGCGCGATGTGAGCGGCGAGCCGCTGGAGATCACCGCCCGCCGCGAGCTGCTGGAGGAGACTGGCTACCTGGCCGCCGACTGGCGGGTGCTGGCCGACTTTTTCAGCTCGCCGGGGTGCAGCACCGAGCGGCTGCGCGTCTTCCTGGCCCGCGGCCTCACCGAGGCGCCGGCCGAGCAGCGGACCTATGTTCCCGAGCACGAGGAGGCGTTCCTGACCCTCAGGTGGGTGCCGCTGGATGAGGCCGTCCAGGCCTTTATCGCAGGTGACCTGCACAACGGAGTAGCGGGGGTGGGTATCTTGTCCGCGTATGCCGCCCGGCGGGACGACTTCGCGGAGCTGCGCCCGGCGGGCGCGCCCGAGGGACCCTAGCGGGCGGCGCGGGCATGGAGGGGTACCACCTGGCAACGAGGCCAGGCGCCCCGCGAACGAGGGAGGACCGCGGTCATGAAGGTCGGCGTTCCCAGGGAAGTCAAGAATCACGAGTACCGCGTGGCGATCACGCCGGCCGGAGTGCACGAGCTGGTCCGCGACGGTCATGAGGTCGTGCTGGAGAAGGACGCGGGCGCGGGCTCGCTGATCCCGGATGCGGACTTTGTGGCGGCTGGCGCGAAGGTCCTGCCGGACGCTGATGACGTGTGGCAGTTCGGTGACCTGATCCTGAAGGTCAAGGAGCCGGTGGCGCAGGAGTACCACCGGATGCGCAAGGGCCAGGTGCTGTTCACCTACCTGCACCTGGCGGCGAGCCGGGAGTGCACCGAGGCGCTGCTCGCGCACGGTGTCACGGCCATCGCCTATGAGACCGTCCAGCTCGCTGATGGCTCGCTGCCGCTGCTGGCGCCGATGTCGGAGGTGGCCGGCCGGATGGCACCGCAGGTCGGGGCGCACCACCTGCAGCGCGACGGCGGCGGCCGGGGCGTGCTGATGGGCGGGGTATCGGGCGTGTACGCGGCCAAGGTGGTCGTGCTCGGCGCCGGGGTGTCCGGGATGAGCGCGGCGGCCATCGCGCTGGGCATGCAGGCCGAGGTGCTGCTGGTGGACCGCAACATCGCCCGGCTGCGCCAGGCGGACGCGATCTACCAGGGCCACTGCCAGACCGTCGCCTCCAACGCCTACGAGATCGAGCGCGCCGTCATCGACGCCGACCTGGTCATCGGCGCGGTGCTGGTGCCCGGCGCCAAGGCGCCCAAGCTGATCTCCAACGAGCTGGTGTCCCGGATGAAGCCGGGCTCGGTGCTAGTCGACATCTCCATCGACCAGGGCGGCTGCTTCGAGGACTCCCGGCCGACCACGCACGCCGAGCCCACCTACCCGGTGCACAACTCGGTCTTCTACTGCGTGGCCAACATGCCGGGCGCGGTGCCGCATACCTCCACCTACGCGCTGACCAACGTCACCCTGCCGTACGCGGTCGACATCGCGCGGCACGGCTGGCGCGCCGCGCTGCAGCGCGACCCGGCCCTGGCCCTGGGCCTGAACGCGCACGAGGGCGCGGTCACCTGCGAGCCGGTGGCGGAGGCGCACGGACTGCCCCTGACGTCACTGTCGGAGGTGCTCAGCTGACCACAGTCGCTGCCGCGATCCGCCGCTACCTCGATCACCTGACCGTGGAGCGGGGCCTGGCCGCGCACACGCTGGAGGCCTACCAGCGGGACCTGCAGCGGTATGCGGCCACCCTGGCCGTGCGCGGCCGCACCGAGATCGGCGTGGTCTCCACCCAGGATGTCGCCGACTTCCTGGCCGGGCTGCGCGAGGGCGACAGCGAGCACCCGCCGCTGGCGGCCAGCTCAGCCGGCCGGGCGGTGGTCGCGGTGCGCGGCCTGCACGCGTTCGCGCTGGCCGAGGGGCTGGCCGCCGGCGACCCGGCCCGGCTGGTCCGCCCGCCGGCCGGGCCGCGGCGGCTGCCCAGGGCGATCTCCATCCCCGAGGTGGAGCGGCTGCTGGCGGCCGCCGACGGCAGCCCGGCGGCGCTGCGCGACCGGGCCCTGCTGGAAGTCCTGTACGGGACCGGGGCCCGGATCTCCGAGGCGGTCGGGCTGGACGTGGATGACCTGGACCTGTCGGGGGACAGCCGCAGCGCGCAGGTGCCCGGCGCGGTGCGGCTGTCCGGCAAGGGCGGCAAGCAGCGGATCGTCCCGGTCGGCCGGTACGCGCGTGAGGCCGTCGAGGCCTACCTGATCCGGGCCCGCCCGGCCCTGGCCGGCGCGGCCCAGGCCCGGGCGGGCCGGGCCAGCCCGGGGCGCGGCGCCGGACGCGGGCCGGCCAGCGCCGCGCTGTTCCTCAACGCGCGCGGCGGGCGGCTGACCCGGCAGGGGGCCTGGGGCGCGCTGCGGGCCGCCTCGCAGCGGGCCGGGCTGGCCGAGGTCTCGCCGCACACGCTGCGCCACTCGTTCGCCACCCACCTGCTGGATGGCGGCGCCGACGTGCGGGTGGTGCAGGAACTGCTCGGCCACGCCTCGGTCACCACCACGCAGGTCTACACGCTGGTCACGGTCGACAAGCTGCGCGAGGTCTACGCGGCGGCCCACCCCCGCGCGCTGGGCTAGCGCGGCGCTCCGGCCGGCTGGCGCCGGCGGCCGGGCGGGGCGTGCGCTGAGGCCACGCAGCGCGTGCGCCGGCGGCCCTCGGGGCGAGTGCCGGCGGCCCGCCACGGGCGCAGGGCCGGCGCGCGCATGACGCGCCCTTTACCCGGCGCGCCGCGCAGGTTTTGCGCGCACAGTTACCGCTTTGCGGTGTAACGTGTTCCGCAGCCATTTCCCCCTAACCGGTGAGTCGGCTTGCCCGAGGCCGGTTCCGGCGCTTAGAGTCCCCGTTCCAGCGGGCGTATTCTGCGCTAACGCCGGGGAGGTGCGATTCGTGGCAGCGTCCCGAACGTTGGAGGTCAGGCCGGGAGTGAAAGGTCCTACCGGTCGGCCAGTACCGGTGTTCCCTGAACCAGAGCCTCTGCTGACGCACGGCCCGGCGAGAATCGCCGCGGTCTGCAACCAGAAGGGCGGGGTGGGCAAGACCACCACGACCATCAACCTGGGCGCAGCGCTGGCCGAGCAGGGCCGCCGCGTGCTGCTGGTCGACTTCGACCCGCAGGGCGCGCTGTCGGTGGGCCTGGGCATCCAGCCGCACGAGCTCGACGCGACCGTCTACAACCTGCTGATGGAGCGCAGCATCACCGCGAACGACGTGGTGATCAAGACCTCGGTCGACGGCATGGACCTGCTGCCCAGCAACATCGACCTGTCCGGCGCTGAGGTCCAGCTCGTGCACGAGGTCGGCCGCGAGTTCGTGCTGGGCCGGGTGCTGCAGCCGGTCATCCCGGATTACGACGTGATCCTGATCGACTGCCAGCCGTCGCTCGGCCTGCTCACGGTGAACGCGCTGGCGTGCGCGGACGGCGTCCTCGTGCCGCTGGAGTGCGAGTACTTCGCGCTGCGCGGGGTGGCGCTGCTCATGGAGACCATCGACAAGGTGTCCAGTCGGCTCAGCCCGAAGCTGGCCATCGACGGACTTCTGGCTACCATGTACGACTCGCGGACTTTGCACACCCGCGAGGTGCTCGCCGGGGTGGTTGCGGGGTTCGGCGAGAAGGTGTTCCACACGGTCATCAGCAGGACAGTGCGGTTCCCGGACGCTACCGTGGCAGGTGAGCCGATCACGGTGTTCGATCCCTCGTCAAACGGGGCGAGCGCCTATCGCGAGCTGGCCAAGGAGGTTCTCGACCGGTGGCGTCAGGGGGTGCCCGCGGGTCCCGTCCACGGCGGGTAAGCCTGCCGGGGGTTTCGGAGCTGCTGCGACCGGTCGCGCGCGCCCCCGATGACGTGCCCCGGCGCATGGCCAGCGGCCGGGAGAACCACTCCCAGAAGATCACCGTCTACCTGTCGGCCGCCGAGCTGCTGGCACTGGAGCGTGCCCGGGTGGCGCTGCGCGCCTTCGGCGTTCCGGTGGACCGCGGCCGGATCGTCCGCGAGGCGCTGGCCGTGCTGCTGGCCGACTTCGACGCCGAGGGCGAGCGGAGCCTGGTGGCGCGGCGGCTGCGCAGCGGCGACGGGGGGCTGGCCGGGAGCGTGAACGGCAACGGGGCAGCAGGGGGCCCGGGGGTGAACGGGGCGCGGCCGGGTGGCGCAGGCGGGCCGGCAGATGGGATAGCGTCTTTTCCCGGAGCGGCCGTGGCCGCAGAGCAGCAGGCGGCAACGGAACCTGAATGACCATCATGACGACCAGCGACACGGGTGACGACGCCGCGTCGGCGCAGTCTGCTGGTGGCTTCAAGGTGCACCTCGACAACTTCGAGGGCCCGTTCGACCTGCTGCTGGCCCTGATCTCCAAGCACAAGCTCGACATCACCGAGATCGCGCTGTCCAGCGTGACCGACGAGTTCATCGCCCACATCCGCGCGATGGCTGATGCGTGGGACCTCGACCAGGCCAGTTACTTCCTGGTGGTCGCCGCGACCTTGCTGGACCTGAAGGCGGCCCGGCTGCTGCCCGCCGGCGAGGTGGACGACGAGGAGGACCTGGCCCTGCTGGAGGCCAGGGACCTGCTGTTCGCCCGGCTGCTGCAGTACCGGGCCTACAAGGAGGTGTCGGCCGTCCTGGCCGGCAAGATGACCGCGGCGGCCCGCCGGTTCCCGCGCCGGGTGGCGATGGAGCCGCGGTTCGCCGAGCTGCTGCCCGAGGTGCTGCTGGGCCTGCGGCCCGAGCAGTTCGCGGCGCTGGCGGCCAGGGCGCTGGCGCCTAAGCGGCCGCCGGTGGTGTCGACCGCGCACCTGCACGTCCCGCGGACCAGCGTGCGCGAGCAGGCTGAGATACTGGCGGCACGGCTGCGTGAGCTCCGCCGCGCCACCTTCCGCCAGCTCACCGCCGACTGCGCGGGCACCTACGAGGTCGTGGCGCGGTTCCTGGCCGTGCTGGAGCTCTACCGCGAGGCCCGGGTCACCGTCGATCAGATCACGCCACTGGGCGAGCTGTTCGTTTCCTGGTCCGACTCGGGGCCGCCAGGGCCGATCATGACCGCTGATGAGGAAGACGAATAGACCATGCAAAACGGACCGGCTCCCGGCTCCGGGGATGCCGCCGACGCCCCCGTCGAGCCGGACAGCACCCAGCCTGGGGCGATGTCCGCCCCGCCGCCCGGCGCCGGCGAGGCGCAGGTCGGCCAGCCGGCGGCTGAGCCGCCCGAGAGCGCGCCGGAGCCCGCGGCTGCAGAGGCCGGCCAGCCGTCAGGGGCGACCCCGGAGGCCGGCCAGCCTGAGGCGGCGGAGGCCGGCCAGCCTGAGGCGGCTGCAGAGGCCCGGGAGCCGGGAACGGCGGCGCCGGAGGCCGGGCAGTCCGGCGACGAGCCGCCAGGCCTGCGCGCGAGCCTGGAGGCGATCCTGCTGGTGGCGGACGAGCCCGTGCCGGAGATGGTCATCGCGCAGGTCGTCGAGCGGCCTACCGGCGAGGTATCCGCGGCGCTGCACGAGCTGGCCGCCGCCTACACCGCCGAGGGCCGCGGCTTTGACCTGTGCGAGATCGCGGGCGGCTGGCGGTTCTACACGCGCGCCGAGTGCGCGGCGGTCGTCGAGCGGTTCGTCCGTGACGGCCAGGAAGTGCGGCTGACCCAGGCCGCCCTGGAGACGCTGGCTGTGGTGGCCTACCGGCAGCCCGTCAGCCGCGCGCGGGTCTCGGCAGTGCGCGGGGTCAACTGCGACGGGGTGATGCGCACGCTGGTGCTGCGCGGGCTGGCCGAGGAGGCTGGCACTGACCCTGAGACCGGGGCGATCCTGTTCCAGACGACCGGGTACTTCCTGGAGCGGCTCGGCCTGGCCAGCCTGGCGGACCTGCCGGAGCTGGCCCCGTTCCTGCCCGATCACCTTGACGACGAACAGGACACGGGACATGAGCATGTCGGGTCGTGATCGCCAGGACGGCACTGGCCGGGGCGGGAGTGGCCGCAGCGGCACTGGCCGGGGCGCATCCGGCCGCGGTGCCGGGCGGGCCGGCGCCGGATCCGGGACCGGCCGGGGCGGTGCTGGCCGGAGTGGTGCTGGCCGGGGCGGTGCTGGCCGGAGTGGGGCTACGTCCGGTGCTGGCCGGCCCGGGGCGGCCCGGGGCGGTGCCGGGGGGCGCCGGGCCGAGCGCGGCGTCACCGCGGGCTCGCGACCCGGCTGGGTCCGTGCCTGGGGCGTCGATGCCGAGCTGGCCCCGGTCCGCGACTTCAGTCGCGACGGCGGCCGTATCGGTCCCGGCCGGGCCGGCCGCGACGACGACTTCGACGATGACGATGACTTCGCCGACGAGTTCGGCCCCGAGGGCCCGCGCGACTCGCTGATCGACGTGCCCGGCGGCGTCCGGCTGCAGAAGGTGCTGGCCGCGGCGGGCGTGGGCAGCCGCCGGCACTGCGAGGAGCTGATCGGCGCGGGCCGGGTCGAGGTGGACGGCGAGATCGTCCGCCGGTACGGGGCCAGGGTGGACCCCGAGCACCAGGTCATCCGGGTGGACGGCCGCCGCATCGCGGCCAGCGAGAAGCTGGTGTACGTGGCGCTGAACAAGCCGGCCGGGGTGCTCACCACCATGTCCGACAGCCGCGGCCGGCGCACCATCGCCGACCTGCTCGGCGACCGCGCCGAGCGGCTGTTCCACGTTGGCCGGCTGGACTACGAGACCGAGGGCCTGATGCTGCTCATGAACGACGGTGAGCTGGCGCACCGGCTGGCGCATCCCCGCTACGGGGTGCTCAAGATCTACCTGGCCGATATCCCCGGCCCGGTCCCGCGCGACCTGGGCCGCAAGCTGATGACCGGGATCGAGCTCGATGACGGCCCGGCCAGCGCGGACCGGTTCCGGGTGGTCGAGCGCGCCGGGTCGCGGGCGCTAGTCGAGATCACCCTGCACGAGGGACGCAAGCACATCGTCCGGCGGATGCTCGCCACGACCGGCCATCCGGTGAGCCGCCTGGTGCGCACGCAGGTCGGCCCGGTTGCACTCGGTTCGCTGAAGCCCGGCACGACCCGGCGGCTGACCTCCAGGGAGGTCGGCGACCTGTACGCGGCGGTCGGGCTGTAGCCGGCCGGCCAGGCGGACCGGCCGAGGTGGCGGGGCGGCAGAGGCCGGCGGCCGGGGCAGCGGCGCCGGCAGGGCAGACTAGTGGCCTGACCCGCCGGGCGGCCAGCCGCCGGGGCCAGCCGGGGCAGGCTCAGCGCAGCCAACGAAAGGGGACGCAGGTGACGGTCCGGGCAGTCCGCGGCGCCGTGCAGGTCGAGGCGAACGAGCGCGCGGCGATCCTGGAGGGCACTGCCGAGCTGGTGACCGAGGTCATGGGCCGTAACAGCCTCACCACCGACCAGGTGATCAGCGTGATCTTCAGCGCCACCGCCGACCTCAACGCCGAGTTCCCGGCGCTGGCCGCGCGCAAGCTCGGCTTCCAGGAGGTCCCGCTGCTGTGCTGCAGCGAGATCTCGGTCCCCGGCGCGATGCCGCGCGTGGTGCGGCTGATGATGCACGTGGAGACCGAGATGACCCGGCCGCAGATCCAGCACGTTTACCTGCGCGGCGCCGCCGCGCTGCGCCAGGACATCGCCCAGTGACGACGCCGGCGAGCCAGGGCCGCCCCGCTGCCGGGCCAGGCAGCCAGGGCGGCGGCCCGGCGGAGCCCGCGACCGTCGTGGTCATCGGCGCGGGCCTGATCGGCACGTCGGTCGCGCTGGCCATGCGGGCCAGGGGAGCGCGGGTGTGGCTGGCCGACCGTGACCCGGCTGCCGCGCAGCTGGCCGCCGACATCGGCGCCGGCCAGGTGCTGCCGGACAGCCTGACTGCCGCCGGGGACCCGGCCCCGGCCGGCCGTGCCGGGGGACTGCCGGCCGACATGGCGGTGCTGGCGGTTCCGCCGGCGGCGGTCGCGGCCGAGCTGGCGGCCGCCCAGGCCCGCGGCCTGGCCCGCTGCTACACCGACGTCGCCAGCGTGAAGGAGCTCCCGCTGGCCCGCGCTCGCGACCTGGGCTGCGACCTGGCCAGTTACGTGCCCGGCCACCCGCTGTCCGGGCGGGAGCGGTCCGGCCCGGCGGCGGCCAGGGCCGACTTGTTCCTCGGCCGGCCCTGGGTGCTGTGCCCCGGCCCGGACACCGCGCCCGCCGCCGTGGCTGCCGCGACCGCCCTGGCGCTCGCCTGCGGCGCGCAGCCCGTCTCACTGACCGCTGCCGAGCACGACCGCTGGGTGGCGCTGGTCTCGCATGTGCCGCACCTGGTGGCCGGCGGGATGGCGGCCCGGCTGGAGCACGCCCCCGGCGGCGCGCTCGGCCTGGCCGGCCAGGGCCTGCGCGATGTCACCCGGATCGCGGCCAGCGATCCCGGCCTGTGGACGCAGATCCTGACCGCCAACGCCGGCCCGGTCGCGGAGATCCTGGCGGACGTCGCCGCCGAGTTGCAGGCCGCCGCCGCTGCGCTGGCCCGGATCAGCAGCGGCGACGAGGACGCGGTCAAGGAACTGGTCACGGTGCTGGAGCGGGCCAATGCCGGGGTGGCCCGGATCCCCGGCAAGCGCGGCGGGCCGGCGCCCGATTACGCCATCGTGCAGGTCGTCATCCCCGACCGCCCCGGCGAGCTGGCCCGGCTGTTCGAGGCCGCGGGCGAGGCCGGGATCAACATCGAGGATGTCGGCATCGAGCACTCGCCCGGCCTGCCGGCCGGCGTGGCCGAGCTGGCCGTCCGGCCCGAGGCGGTGGCGAGGCTGACCAGCGCCCTGGCGGCGGGCGGCTGGCCCGTGCGGCGCTGACACCTGCCATGGCCAGCGGCGGCCCGGAAGAGCCCGGATGCGCGGGTTTGCCGGGAACGCCGGCGAGAAATGGGACGTTCCGGACGGTGGCCTGGGCGCGGGCCGGGCGCCGGTAACATCGCCTTCGTGACAAACTCGGCCTCCGGCACCCAGCAGGCTCCCGTGACCGGCCCCCACGACGAGCCGGGCGGCTGGTCCGCCGGCCTGGTGATCGCCGTCGACGGCCCGTCCGGATCGGGCAAGTCGTCGGCGGCCAGGGGAGTCGCCGCCGCGCTGGGGCTGCGCTACCTCGACAGCGGCGCCCAGTACCGGGCGCTGACCTGGTGGCTGCTGACCGAGCACATCGACCCGGCTGACCCGGCCGCCGTGCTGGCTCATTTCCGGCAGGCGCGCATCGAGAGCGGGACCGACCCGCAGGCTCCGGCGATCCGGGTGAACGGCCAGGACGTGTCCGGGCCGATCCGCACCCGGCCGGTGTCCAACGCCGTCAGCGCGGTGGCCGCCCTGCCGCCGGTGCGCGAGTACCTCATCGGGCTGCAGCGCGAGATTATCGCGGCCGCCGTCAGCGACGGCCCGGGCATCGTCGCCGAGGGCCGGGACATCGGCAGCGTGGTCGCCCCGGACGCCCGGGTGAAGGTCTTCCTCACCGCCTCCGAGGCGGCGCGGGCCGCGCGGCGCAGCGCCGAGCTCACCGCCGACCCGGCGGTCACCGCCGAGCTGACCCAGCGCGAGCAGGCCGCCCGGGACCGCCGCGATGCCCCGCAGTCGGCGATGGCGGCCGACGCGGCCCAGATCGACACCACGGCGCTGGGGCTGGCCGAGGTCATCGCCGAGATCGTGGAACTGGCCCGGCAAGCGGTGCGGCGTGACTAATGACTCCGGGCCGGCCGGCGAGGTGACGGCCGGCGAGGACGGCCTGAGCATCGCGGACCCGGACGCCGCGCCGCCGGGCGACACCGCCGCGCCCGCCCCCGTCCTGGCCGTGGTCGGCCGCCCGAACGTCGGCAAGTCCACGCTGGTGAACCGGATCCTGGGCAGCCGCCAGGCGGTCGTCGAGGACACCCCCGGCGTGACCAGGGACCGGGTGAGCTACGACGCCACCTGGCGCGGCCGGGCGTTCACGCTGGTGGACACCGGCGGCTGGGAGCCCGAGGTGGAGGGCACCCCGGCGCTGGGCGCGCGGGTGGCAGCCCAGGCCCGGGTGGCGGTCGACGCGGCCGACGCGGTGCTGTTCGTGGTGGATGCCGTGGTCGGCGTGACCGACGCCGACGCGGCCGTGGCGGCCGTGCTGCGCCGCTCGCGCAAGCCGGTCGTGCTGGCGGCCAACAAGGTCGACGACGCGCCGGGCGAGCCGAACGCCAGCTCGCTGTGGTCGCTCGGCCTGGGCGAGCCGCTGCCCGTCAGCGCGCTGCACGGGCGGGGCAGCGGCGACCTGCTGGACGTGGTCCTGGACGCGCTGCCGGAGGCGCCCGCCGAGCAGCTGGAGCCGGCCAGCGGGCCGCGCCGGGTGGCGCTGATCGGCCGGCCGAACGTGGGCAAGTCCAGCCTGCTGAACAAGCTGGCCGGGCAGGAGCGGGTGCTGGTCGACGCTGCCGCCGGGACCACCCGCGACCCGGTGGACGAGCTGATCGAGCTCGGCGACCGGACCTGGCGCTTTGTCGACACCGCCGGGATCCGCCGGCGGATGCGCGAGGCGCAGGGCGCGGACTACTTCGCCGCGCTGCGCACCGAGCGCGCCCTGGAGCGGGCCGAGGTCGCGGTGGTGCTCATCGACGCCAGCCAGCCGCTGGCCGAGCAGGATCTGCGCATCGTGTCCATGGTCATCGAGGCCGGGCGCGCGCTGGTCATCGCCTACAACAAGTGGGACCTGGTCGACGAGGACCGCCGGTACTTCCTGGACCGCGAGATCGACCGGCAGCTCCACACGGCCCGCTGGGCCCCGCGGGTGAACATCTCCGCGGCCACCGGCTGGCATGTAGACCGGCTCGTGCCAGCCCTGGAGACCGCGCTGGCGAGCTGGGAGACCCGGGTGCAGACCGGGAGGCTGAACGCCTGGCTGACGGCCCTGATCGCGGCCACGCCGCCGCCGGTGCGCGGCGGGAAGCAGCCGAAGGTCATGTTCGCCACCCAGGCGGGCATCCGGCCGCCGCACTTCGTGCTGTTCACGTCCGGCTTCCTGCAGGCCGGCTACCGCCGGTTCCTCGAGCGGCGGCTGCGCGAGGAGTTCGGCTTCGCCGGAACGCCGGTGCACCTGTCCATGCGGCTGCGCGAGAAGCGGCAGGGCGCAAGCCGGCCGGCCCGGGGAGCACGGCGCAGCTGAGCGCCTGTGTTCATTAGCTCGCCACCTACGGGCGCCCGGAGGCGCCGCCTTCCTCGTCGCAAGCTCCTCAGTCCAGGCGGCGCCGCGCCCTCCGGTTCACTCGCGGGGCCGGGCTCAGCCGTCGACGCGGGTGCCGCGGGCGAGCTTCTCCCAGGCGGTAACGTCCGCGCGGACGCTGTCGAGATGGCCCAGGATGGCGTCGACGGCGTCGTCGCCCAGCGGCAGCCGGAGCGGGGTGCGCACGGCGTCCAGGGCCGTGCGGATGGCGGCCGCGGCCTTGGCCGGGTCGCCGGGCTGGGCGCCGCCGGTGCTGGCGACCATGCGCCGGGTCTGGCCCGCCGTGCCGTCGTAGGCGGCGATGGGCTCGCTCGCGCTGCTGCTGCCGAACAGCCCGGTCCGGAAGGCTCCCGGCTCGACGATAAGCACCTTGATGCCGTGCGGCGCGACCTCCTGCGCCAGAGCCTCCGACATCCCCTCCAGCGCGCACTTGGTGGCGCTGTAAGCGCCGAACCCGGCGTACGACAGTTGCCCGCCGATGCTGCTGAGCTGCACGATGGCGCCGGACTTGCGGGAGCGCATGTGCGGCAGGACCGCCCGGGTCAGCGCGGCGGGCCCGAGCAGGTGGACATCGAGCAGGCCGCGCAGCTCGGCGTCGGTGGTCTCCTCGACCGCGCCGACATGCGTGCGGCCGGCGTTGTTCACCAGCACGTCGATCCGGCCGTGCCGGGCGATGACGTCGCGCACGGTGGCCTCGATGGCCGGGATATCGGTCACGTCGAGCGGCAGCACCTCGACCTGGTCGGGGTAGGCGGCCGCCAGGTCATCCAGCGCCGTGACCCGGCGGGCCGTCGCGACCGCCACGTCGCCGGCGGCGGCTGCCGCCTCAGTGATGGCCCGGCCGAAGCCGCTACTCGCTCCGGTGACCAGCCACACTCTGCTCATTCAGATCATCTCCCGGCGGGCCGGTCGGGGTGGCCGGCAAGGGCCGGGGCCCGCACCCGCCTTACCCTGCCCGCGCCCCGCCCGGCCCGTCCAAGACCCGAGGTGATAACTAATGGTTATGGACGTGCACGGGCGGGACCTGCGGTACTTCCTCGCGGTGGCCGAGGAACTGCACTTCACCCGTGCGGCCGAGCGGCTGTTTGTCTCCCAGCCGGCGCTGAGCAAGCAGATTCGCATGCTGGAACGGCAGCTGGGCGCGCCGCTGTTCGACCGGGACCGGAGCGGCGTGCGGCTGACCCCGGTCGGGCAGGCGCTGCTCCCGCATGCCCGCCGGGTGCTGGCCGAGTGGGACCGGGGCTGGGCGGCGGCGGAGCAGGCCAGGACCAGGCAGCGGGCCACGCTGGTGGCCGGGATGAGCACCAGTCCCGGCCGGGGCGGCCTGCTGCCGGCGATCAGGTCCCGGTTCACGGCCATCCGCCCGGCGGCCACCGTACAGCTGCGGCAGGTCAGCTGGGATGACCCGACCGCGGGACTGGCCAGCGGCCGGGCCGACGTGGCGTTCGTCTGGCTGCCGCTGCCCGAGCCGGACCGCTACCGGTGGATCGTGGTGGCGCAAGAACAGCGCCTGGTCGCAATGCCGGAGTCCCATCCGCTGGCCTGCCGCGAGGACATCGACTTCGCCGACCTGCTGGACGAGCCGTTCCTGGCCCTGCCGCCCAGCGCCGGGCCGCTGCGTGATTACTGGCTGGCCACCGACGCCCGCGGCGGACGGCCACCGCGGGTTGGCGCCGAGATCGCCAGCACTGACGAGACGTACGAGGCGCTGGTCGACGGGCTGGGCGTCTGCCTGCTGGCAGCCGGGAACGCGCCCCTGATCACACTCGGGGGCGTCGTCACCCGGCCGGTCCGCGGCCTGCCGCCCAGCCAGCTGGCCCTGGCCTGGCGCAGCGACGACACCAGGCCGCTGATCCGCGACTACGCACGGGCCTGCCGCCAGGCCACCGGCGGCTGACCTGCCTGCTACCCGAGCCGCGCCGCCTGGGCCAGGCGCTGCGGCCCCGACCGGGGCTGGCCAGGGCCGGGCCGGGCGCGGCCCGCGGGCCGGTGACCCGGCCCGCCCGGCCGGGCGGGCCCGAGCTGGAACCAGACCGTCGTGCCGGCCGCGCCGCGCAGGAAGCCCCACTGCCGGGCCATGGCCTCCACCAGGTACAGGCCGTGGCCGTCGGAGGCGAAGGTGTCGCCCTTCACCGCCGGCGAGCTGGTGTCCGAGCCGTTGTCGGTGACCTCGACCCGGATCCCGTCGGCGATCTCCAGGACCACGATCAGGACTGAGCCCCCCGCCTGCGCCGACCTGCTGTGCAGGACCGCGTTGGTCACCAGCTCAGAGGTGAGCAATACCGCCGTATCAGTGATCGTCTCTAACTTGCCGAGCGCCTTGCCGACAAACTCGCGCGCGGCCCGGACCTGGTCGGTCCGGCCGGGAATGGTGAGGCTGCCGAGAACGGCGGCGCCCGCCATTCTCGCCAGGTCCTCGGTCGCATCGCTTGCGCACGAGACCGCTACTGCCATCTCGGTTCGCTCCTTCCCCAGCTGCACCGGTAAATGGCCGTACGTCACTTATGGCACGGTCCGTGCGAGCCTAGCGGGATGGTTGCACGGCGTGACGCCTTGTCACTCATAATGGTATGAGCGTGCATGCCACGCAAGTGCGTGAGAGAAATCTTGCATACGAAATCTCAGATGAGATCTCATCACACCGTTGTTTTTCAGGTATGGTGATCTCCAAGTCCAGCAAGCGCGACGCTGCCCTTCTGTGTTCTGGCAGGACACATGCCGCGCTGCCTTCCCCTAAAGGGGGCGAGTGCCCGTGTCGGTTGGCCCGACAGTCCGGCGGAGACGCCTCGGCAGCGAGTTAAGGCGGCTGCGCGAGGCGCAGTCGATCAAGCTGGAAGAGGTGGCCGAGCGCCTCGGGCTGGCTCCGTCCACGCTGTCGCGGATCGAGACGGGCAAGGCGCCCACCCGAAGTGCCTATCTCAATTCCATGCTGGACCTGTATGGCGTGGATGACCCCGGCCAGAAGCAGATGCTGGTCGAGATGGCCAGGGAAGGTCACCGCAAGGGCTGGTGGCAGGTGTGGGAGGACGTCCTCCCCACGGGATTCGGGATCTATGTCGGCCTGGAGGCCGAGGCCGCGTCGCTGCGCGTCTACGAGGCCCAGGTGGTGCACGGGCTGCTGCAGACCGAGGAGTACGCACGGGCGGTCATGACCACCGTGCGCCGCCGGCATTCCGCCGAGGAGATCGAGCGGCTGGTCAAGCTGCGCATGCAGCGGCAGGAAGCCCTGGTGAAGGCCGAGCCGCTGGAATTGTGGATCATCCTCGACGAGGCCGTTATCCGCCGGTCGATGGGCCCGCCCGAGCTCATGCGCCGCCAGCTCGATCACATGTGCGAGATAGGCCTCATGCCTAATGTCACGCTGCAGATCCTGGAGTTCTCCAGTGGCCTGCACCCCGCACTCAACGGACCATTCGTGATCATCGAGTTCCCCGAGCGATTCGACCCGGATGTGGTGTATTCGGAGGGTGTCGCGGGACAGTCGTACATCGAAGAGCGCGACCGCGAGGTACGGGCCCGTGTCGAGGCATTTGACCTGCTTCGTGCTACCGCCCTGCCGCCCTCCGACTCCGCCGAGCTCATCCGAGAAGCCAGCAAGCAGTGCACGTGATCTCGCAGAAAGGACCATCCATGAATCCCGACCTTTCCGGTGCTACCTGGATCACCAGCCGGGCCTGCAATAACTCGGCCTGCGTGCAGGTGGCTCACCTGCCCGGCGGGCTGGTCGCGCTACGGGACTCCAAGGACATCGCCAGGCCCGCGCACGTCTTCGACGGCGAGGAGTGGGCCGCGTTCGTGACCGGCGTCAAGAACGGTGAGTTCGACCTGCCGGTGAGCTAGACGTCGGGCCTGTCCGCGGCACCGCGCGGGCAGGCCCGGCTGCCAGCAGGCCGGCCATCCGGCCGCAGGCAGCAGGGCACAGCACAACGGCCGCCCGGATCCAGCTGGATCCGGGCGGCCGTTGTGCTGCTGTGCTGCCGCTCACCTCCGGGGTGCCAGGGCGGCGCCGCCTTCCCTCGTCGCTGCGCTCCTCAGTCCGGGCAGCGCCGGCACCCCGCCGGCTCGCTTGGGCGCGCGGTGCCAGGCGGCTAGCCGACTGGCACCCCGAACTCGCCGTCTCGGGCGCCGCCGAGGAACGCATCCCACTCGGCCCTGGTGAATACCAGCGCCGGGCCGTCCGGATGGCGGGAGTTCCTCAGGGCCACCTCACCCGCGGGCAGGAACGCAACCTCGACGCAGTTGCCCCCGGTCGGGCCGCTGCGAACGCTCTTGCGCCAGGCTGCGTCGGCGAGTTTCGCGGCCTCCTGGTGTGAATCGATCATGAGGGTTCCTCCAGGTCGTTGATCAGTCCGCCGATGAACTCCTTGGTTTTCTCCGGGGTCAGGCTGGTAGCGCTGACTTTTTCGATGGCGGCGGTGTACCGGTCCACGTCCATGCGCTTGTCCAGGTACATGGCGCTGGTGAGGTGCTCCAGGTACACCACGTCGGGCAGGTCCGCCGCTGCGAAGCTCAGGATGCTGAAGCTGCTGGGCGCCAGGTAGGAGGCCCCCTCCGGGAACGGGGTGACCTGCAGGGTCAGGCCGGGCCGGTCGCTGATCTCCAGCAGGTACTCCAGCTGGCTGCGCATCAGCCTGGGTCCGCCGACCGGGCGCCGCAGCGCCATCTCGTCGATCATGGCCCACAGCCGCAGGCCGCCCGTGGTGAACCGGCGCTGCCGCTCCTTGCGCAGCACGACCAGCCGGTTGGTCTCCTCCAGGGAGAACTCGCCGAGCTCGAGGATCGCGGTGGCGTACTCCTCGGTCTGCAGCAGCCCGGGCACGAACTGGGAGTCATAGCTGCGGATGAACTCGGCCGACTCCTCCAGGCCGATGTAGGCCTGGAACCACTGCGGGAGGATGTCCTGGTAACGGTGCCACCAGCCGGGCTGATTGGCCTGGCTGGCCAGCGAGAGCATCTGCTCGCGCTCGGCGACGTCAGTGATGCCGTACAAGCTGAGGAGGTCGGCGATGTCGACCTCGCGGAAGGCGTTACGCCCTAACTCGATGCGGCTGATCTTGGATTCCGAGGCGCGGATCGCCCTGGCCGCCTGCTGCGCGGTGATCCCCCGCGCCTCCCGGAGGCGGCGCAGCTGAGTGCCGAGGAGGATTCGCAGTACTGTCGGGCCAGATGCCTCTTCCGTCATGATGTGCGCTCCGTCTCGCCGTAGTCCAGGCCCCGCTTAAGATCCTGGCACAGAGATCGGTGATCATATTATGACGCCAGCCGTGCCGCGCCCTTGGAGACAGAAAGTCCCGACGCAATTGCGTAATGGACTTCCTGCCAATCGTCACTTACTTCATGATATCGCAGCTGGGATTTCGCGCCACCCCTCGTCCGTGCCCAGTATGGACCGGCGCCGCCATATTGATTACAATACGCGTCTGACCTGCCGCAATTAGTAGTTACATCCAGGCGCGGGCCAGCCGGTGCTGACGGCGGCCATCACGCGGCCCCCGGGTGGCCGCATGCGGGCTGGCCAGGACAACCTGGCTACGATCGGGATCATGCTGGCCGGAAGCCAGCGACTTGTGCCATCCGCGACTGCACGGGCACGGCAGGCAAGGGCAGGGACATGCGCTACAGGGCACTGGGCAACTCGGGACTGGTCGTATCCGTCGCCGGACTTGGCTGTAATAATTTCGGTCGCCGGCTGAACGTCGAGGCGACCCGGGCTGTCGTGGACGCGGCCCTGGACTCCGGGATCACCCTGCTCGACACGGCCGATACCTACGGCGGCGCCGGCCGCTCCGAGGAGATCCTGGGCGAGGTGCTGGCCGGGCGCCGCGACAAGGTGGTGCTGGCCACCAAGTTCGGGCACAAGAACGCCGACATGGGCTACGGCCCGGCGGCAGGCGCCCTCGGCGGCCGGGCCTACATCCGCCGCGCCGTTGAGCACTCGCTGCGGCGGCTGCGCACGGATTACATCGACCTGTACCAGATCCACACGCCGGACCCGCGCACGCCGATCGGCGAGACGCTGACCGCGCTGGGCGAGCTGGTGACCGAGGGCAAGGTCCGCTACGTCGGCCACTCCAACTTCGCGGGCTGGCAGATCTCCGACGCCGTCGCCGCGGCACGCGAGCTGGGCACCCCGCCGTTCATCTCGGCGCAGAACCACTGGTCGCTGCTGGAGCGCGACGCCGAGGCCGAGGTGGTGCCCGCCTGCGTGCACCACGGGCTGGGCGTCCTGCCCTACTTCCCGCTGGCCAACGGCCTGCTGACCGGCAAGGTCCGGCGCGGCCAGGAGCCGCCCGAGGGAACCCGGCTGCGCGAGCGGGTCGGCTATATCACCGACGCCAAGCTGGACAAGGTCGAGGCGCTGGCCGAGTGGGCGAACCAGCACGGCCGCACGCTGCTGGAGGTGGCCATCGGGGCACTGGCGGCGCTGCCGGGCTGCACGTCGGTGATCGCGGGCGCGACCTCCGCTGAGCAGGTCCGGGCCAACGCCGCGGCGGCGCAGTGGGTCCCGTCCGCTGAGGACCTGGCCGAGATCAGCAAGATCGTTCCGGGCCCGTCGGCCTGACCGCTGGCGGCCGCGTGCCGGAGTGCCTCACCGACCGGGAGCCGAGGCGATAACAGCAAGAGGCGGGTGGGCTTTCCCGGCGGGCCGCGGTCAGCCAGCAGCGCCTCGTTACTGATGAGTCCCTCAGGACGTGGCCTTCTTGTACAGGGCCGCGATGTTGGCCAGGAACCGGGCGGAGTAGGAGATGGCCGGGGTGTTCCCGCCCTGCTGGTAGCCGCCGATCACGCCCATCACCCGGCCGGTCCCGGTGGTCTTGCTGACCCGGTACAGGAACGGCCCGCCGGAGGTGCCGTCGGTGTAGCCGGCGCAGTCAAACACCTCCTGGCGCAGGTGTGGCCGGGTGAACGCGCGGGCCTTCGCCCAGCAGCTCACTGGCAGCTCGGCGGTGTCCGGGTAACCGATGACCTTCACCTCCCTGGGCAGGCTGGTGCCGGTGGCGAGCGTCTCGGCGCCGGTGTACTTCTCGATCCGCACGCCCCGGCGCCCGGCGATCAGGAAGGCAACGTCATCGTTGGGGTCGCGGCTGGCCTTCCACCGGCTGTCGGTGTAGCTGGCCCGCACGATCCAGCGGCCGTGCGGGAAGTGGCCGTTGTGATAGCCGGGTGCGAAGGTGACCACGCCGGCCGGCTTCAGGCTGCGGCCCTGCATGCAGTGCGCCGCGGTGATGAGCAGGTTGCCGCGTGTGCTGTGCACCACGCTGGCGGTGCAGAAGTGGGTCAGGGTGCCGTTCTTCCTGGTGAACAGGGCACCGACCGCCGGGGTTCCGCTGAACGACCGGGCCTGCGGCGCGGCGAGCTGCGCAGCCAGCGCCGGGGCCGCAGTCGTGGGCGTCATCATGACCAGGCTGGAGGTGGCGGTGACCGAGACGGCCGCGGCGGCTGCGGCGGTGCGGATCAGCCGGGCCGGGCCAGGCCGCGCGGCCCAGGCTGATGCCAGCGCGGCGCGCTGTCGCAGGGGCAGCGGGAGGGCCGCCAGCATACGGTGCCGTGAGGTGCCGTTCATCCTGCGCGGGGTTGTCCCTTCGCCGGCCTGGCCGCGGGCGATCTGCCGCAGCTGACCACTTTGCGTGATCCTCAGTTGATTGTGACGTTCCCTTTGCCGCTGATCCAGATCTGAAACATGCGAGGTTGCGCAGACTTTGGGACAGGCCCGCCAGCCTGGCCGGGCCAGGCCGGGCGGCGCGCCTCGGGGGCGGCGGGCAGAGGTCCGGCCGGGCGAGGCGCCGGGGGCGGCGGCCTCGCCCGCGGGGCCCTGGTTCCGCCCGCGCACCGCTGCCGGGCGAGCCGGACGCGGCTGTGGTTATTGCATGAGCGCGGCATTTGACTAGATTTAGTCCAGGGGCTGTTCCGGTTATAACAGAGCATTTTGACGAAAGCGGTGAAAGAGCTTGGCTCGCGGTACCGCCTCGGGAGATCCGGCTGTCCTTGAGTACACCGAGCGCGCGACATTCCGCAGCGTGCTGGCGGTCAGCGAGTTCCGCTGCCTGTGGCTGGCCCAGGTGCTGTCGGTGGCCGGCGATCAGCTCGCCCGCGTCGCACTGACGGTGCTGGTATTCGACCAGACCGGGTCGGCATTCTGGTCGGCCGTCACTTACGCGGTGACGCTCGTGCCGTGGGTCCTGGGCGGCCTGGCACTGTCCGGCCTGGCCGACCGGCTGCCCCGGCGCGAGCTGATGATCGTCTGCGATGTGGCCCGGATGGTGCTGGTCGCAGTGATGGCAGTGCTAGCCGTCGCCGTGCCGTCCCGGTCCGGCCTGCCGGTGCTGGTGGTGCTGCTGTTCGTGGTGACGCTCCTGGACTCGCCGTTCAAGGCGGCGCGGTCAGCCATGCTGCCCGACATCCTGACCGGGGATCTCTACGTCCTGGGCGTCGCGGTGTCGCAGACCGCGCTGCAGGCCGGCATGGTGGCGGGGTTCGCCCTGGGCGGGATCGTGGTGGCCGTCCTGCACGCCGGCGGCGCGCTCGCCGCTGATGCGGCGACGTTCGGCCTGTCGGCGCTGCTGATCGGCTTCAGGGTGACCAGCCGGCCAGCGGCCGGGGGCGGCGGCCCGGCCCGCAGCTCTGGGCCCAGCCAGCTGACCGCCGGGGTGCGGCTGGTCTTCGGCAGCGGCCGGCTCCGCACGCTGATGCTGTTCGGCTGGCTGGTGACGTTCTACGTGGTGCCGATGGGCCTGGCCGTGCCGCTGGCCAGCGCCGGGGCCGCGGCCGGGGGCCCGTCGCTGGCGATCTCGGCCGGGCTGATCTTCGCCGCCGGGCCGCTCGGCACCATGATCGGCTCGCTGGCCTTCAGCAGGCTGGTGCCGCCTGCCACCCGGCCGCGCTGGCTGGGGCCGCTGGCTGCGGCCTGCTGCGCCGTGCTGATCGCGTTCTGCCTGCAGCCAGGGCTGACCGCCGCGCTGATCCTGCTCGCCATCTCCGGCGCGTGCACCTGCTATCAGCTTGCCGCCAACTCCGCGTTCGTCGCCGCGGTGCCGCCGGAGCGACGTGGCCAGGCGTTCGGCCTGGCCAACGGGGGCATGCAGGTGTGCCAGGGAATATGGATCGTGGTCGCGGGCGCGCTGGCGCACGCGTACTCGCCTGCGGCAGTGATCGCCATCAGCGGCGGCATCGGGGCAGTCGTAGCCGCCGCCCTGGCGATCGGCTGGCGGCGGGAATCAGTGGTGACTCCCGCCGGGAACACACAGGCGTAATCGGGTAGGGATCGCGAGTTACTGCCACTCGTGGGGGCGCATGGCGTGGCTCCTTCCGGTGGTGGCTTTGCGGGCGGGGGGCGGGTTACTGCCACT
>DASUBV010000395.1:0-25031 GCA_035763085.1 Streptosporangiaceae bacterium
GCAGCCATTCTGCACAATTGCCGCGGCAGCGAAGGAGGCGGCAGCCGGGGACACGGTCCTGGTCCGCGCCGGAACCTACACCGGAACAAGCGTTAACCCTGCGAACTCAGGCACGGCGGGCGGCCCGATCACCTTCACGGCCAGTCCGGGCGTGACGATCAGCGGCGGCACGAGAGCTTTCGCGCTGTCGGGCAGGAGCTATATCGTCGTCTCCGGCTTCAGCATCTCCGGGACATCATCGGCCGGCATCTCGGTCTCGGGTGGCGGCAACGACACGATCTCCGGCAACACGATCACAGGCACCTCCTCCTACGGCATCTCTGTCTCCGCCAGCAGCAACGACACGGTCTCCGGCAACAACGAATCCTTCGCCGGCCATCCGGTATCCGGTCAGGCAGCCGCCGGGTTCTACCTGAGCGGCCTGGCAGGTGGCCTCATCAAGGACAACATCACGCACGACAACTCCGCCCACGGCATCTACCTGACCGGGTCCAGCACGGGCGTGACCGTCGAGGGCAACATCTCCTACCACAATGCCTACCAGTACCAGCGGAATGCGAACGGCATCGATGACATAGCGCCGGGGAACATCATTACCGGCAACACAACGTATGCCAACGAGGACACCGGGATCAATATCTACTCCGGGGGTAACAGCGCACTTGTGGCAGATAACCTCAGCTACGGCAATGGCGACCATGGCATCGATGACCTCAACGTCACCGGAGGACGGATCATCGGCAACACGGTGTTCGGCAACTGCACCGACGGTATCAACGTCGAGGGCACCAGCGGCAACTACGACGTGGAGAACAACATCTCGGTGAACAACGCAACCGGCGCACAGGTCAATCCCACGCCGATCAGCCCGGGCGCCCCAGCTAACATCTGCAAAAACCGGCGGACCGGGAACATCGGAATCTATGACTCGGCGCCGGCCAGCACGACGGTCAATTACAACCTGGTGTGGCAGGGCGGCAGCGGCGTCGAGTACATGTGGGCAGGAACCGCCTACAACAGCCCGGCGGCGCTGAACCAGGCCGCCGGGCAGGAAGCGAACGGCCTCGTCGCGGATCCGAATTTCGTGACTGCCGCTACCGGGAACTTCCAGCTGACGCAGGGCTCTCCGGCCATCGACTCGGCGAACTCCGCCGCGTCCGGCGAGCAGGGCACCGACGTCCTCGGCAATCCGCGCGTGGATGACCCGGCAGTCGCCAACTCCGGCGCGGGGCCGCGCGCATATGACGACCGGGGAGCCTATGAGTATCAGTCCTCGGGCACGCGGGCCGGGCCGGACGCGGTGCTGACGGTGGCGCCCGCGGCGGGCACCGCGCCGGTGAGCGTCACCGCCGACGCGTCAGCCTCGACGGCGGGCAGTTCGCCGATCACCTCGTACAGCTTCAGCTTCGGCGACGGAACCAGCGCCGGCCCGCAGGCGGCGGCGACCGCCAGCCATACCTACGCCGCCGCGGGGGCCTATACAGTCACGGTCACCGTGACCGACGGCGACAACCTCAGCGAACAGGCAACCCAGACCGTCACGGTCAGCACGCAGGCGAGCCAGCCGGCGAAGTACATCAGCCAGATAGCGACCAACTACTCAATGGTCTCGCACACATCTGGCTCGGTCACCGTCTGGCGGCCGGCCGGGGTGACAGCTGGCGATTTGATCATCGCGACGGTCCGGCTCACCGGTTCCTCGTCCGGGGCCGTCAGCGGCACCGACAGCAAGGCCGACACGCTGCGCGTCGTCAGCGACATCGGCGACGGGCAAGGAGATCGCCTCGTGACGCTCAGCGGGATCAGCAGCGGGCTGGCGGCCAGCGATCAGGTCATCCTGAGCTTCCCGGCGGCGTCGAGCTACCGGATCACCGCTGACGAGGTATCCGGGGTCACGGCCGCGGACCAGGTATCCATTGCTAGCGGAAGCACCAGCATGTTCTCTTCCGGCGCCACCAGCGCGACCAGCCGGGCCGGCGAGTTCGCCTATGCCGCGGTCGCCACGTTCGGCGGAACGTCGCTCAGCTGGGCTTCCGGCTGGACCGGCGAGACGACGTACTCGGCTGGCTCCAACGCGCTCGGGCGTGCCTACCAGATCCCCGCCTCAGCGGGCCAGTTCACCGCCAGCGGGACGGCCAGCGGCACCTGGCTCGCGGAAATCGTCACGTTCACCTGACGGCCCCGGCCGGCTCCGTCCGCCCGGCGGCCCGGCCGGTTAGTCGTCGGCCGACCGGGCCGCGAGCCGCGGCCGCGCCGCGCGGGTCAGCCTCGGAATGGCCGTGCCGAGCAGGTACAGCGCGGTGCCGGCCAACCAGCGGACGGTCCGCGCCAGGGTCGGGTTCCGCAGGTACTCCAGATCCGTGGCCACCCGGTACGGAACCAGTTCGCGAAGATAGAACGCCTCGACGTCAGCGACCTCACCCAGCACCTTCTCATCGCGCACGAGCACCTGGCTCGGGCCCGTGATGCCCGGCCGATACTGAAAGACAAACCGGCACTGGGCTGGGTAACGCGCGGCCAGGGCGAGGGATTCGGGTCGCGGGCCGACCAGTGTCATGTGGCCGAGCAGGACGTTCACTATCTGCGGCAACTCGTCGATGCTCGTCCTGCGCAGCAGCGCGCCGAGCCGGGTGATGCGGTGATCGCCCGGAGCGGTCACCTCCGGGCCCGTCATCGAGGCTCGCATGCTCCGGAACTTGTAGAGCGTGAACGAGACACCACCCTGGCCCACCCGCAGCTGGCGGTAAATCGCCGATCCGCCCGTGCTCAGCCGGGTTGCCCCGGCCAGGACGAGGAACAGCGGCCACACCAGGATCAAGATCATCACGGCAACCGCGATGTCGAGCAGGCGCCGGGACCGGCTCGGGCCTATCCCCTGACCTGCCGGGCGCGTGCGGGTCTGGTTCGCGTGGTGCACAGGCAGCATCAGAAAGCCTCCAGCTCAGGTGAGTCGATCGCGTCACTGGGGGGCTCTCGGGTCACATTCCGGGTAGCCAGGGGGTCGCAGCGCGCATTGATGCAGGCGCCTGTAGTGAGGTCGAACTCCAGGTTGTGTCCCAGGCAGCGGATGACCCCGCCGGTGACGGTGCTGGAGATCGCGAGATCCTCGCCCGCGTGCGGGCAGTACCGGCTGATCTCATAACGGCCATCCGGGCCGTCAACCACGATCTTCTCGCCGGCCGCCCGGCTCCGTTCGTAGCCCTCAATGGCCGCCAGCGCCTGCGGCTCGGCGTGCTTGAGCAATCCGATGAGGTAGTCGTTGTAGATATCCGGGTCGCGCCAGGCCGAGAAGCGCAGCGAGAGAAACAGGTCCTCCCACCCGATCTGGCCGAAGATAACCGGCGCGAGCCAGCGAGAGTCGAGCCGGAACCGGTACTCGGGCCGGGGTGCCCGGCCACGCAGGTCGACCCGCACACCCTCCGGCCGCAGGTCAACATCCCACCGTCCGTCGACCGCTCCGGTCAGCTCGAAGCGCACGGTCATGTCGATGCGATCGAGGAAGTACGGGCTCATCTCGCCCAGCCGCCGGAAATGCTCCTCGAACGCGTCGCGAAGATCCGGGCCCGGCTCCGGATAGGCAGCCCGGACGGCCTCGATGTCGGCGCGGCGGGCGCTGGCGTACCGGTCCAGGTACTCATCGGTGTCGCGGAAGTCGAAGTCGCGCCAGATGCTGTCGGACACATGCCGCTGCCGCAGCGGCTCGTACTGGTCACCGGGCAGCCACAGCCCCACGCGCTGGCCGGGCACCCGCCCGGCGAGGAACTCGGCAGCCTGCCGCTGGTCCGGGAACAGGCCGGGCGGCTTCAGCCAGCGGTTGTGGTGGCGTATCTCAGGATCGAGGAAGCACATGGGTCCTGCGAAGGGGACCACCAGTTCGGGCCGCACCAGCCGGACCAGCCGGCTGACCGCCCGGAACTTCCCGGCGCGCTTGGTGGCGGCGATCTCCTCGGCCTGGGCCGCGGGATACTCGTAGCAGACCGGATGCCAGGTCGCGCTGGCCATCTGCACAGCCAGCACGTCCAGCCGGCCGCCGCACTCCAGCGCGGCGCGGCGTGCCTGACCAGCGGTGAGCCGGGCGTCATTGCCATGCAGCAGCGATGCCCCACCGGCTGACAAAAGGACGGCCGAGTCGTGGCACATCGGAGACTGCTCGGGAATGAAGGTCAGCCAGTCGCCGTGATCGTTGAGCCGGAACTTCTGCCAGGCCGGCACCTCGAAGACGTTCGCGACTCCTGCCGCTGCGAGGCGATCGCGGAAGCCCGGCGACGGGTACCGCGGGATGAGCACGGTGGTGGTCGCAGCCAGGCTGGTGAGGACCGACATGTCCATGTGGTCGAGATGCTCGTGCGAGACCGTGACGTAGTCGCAGTCCAGCAGCGCAGCCCGGTCGAGATGGGTATTGGCCGGGAACTGGAACCACGCCGCCTGGAACGCGCCCTGGCGGGACAGCCAGGGATCCATCAGCAGCCGCAGGCCAGCGCCGTCGACGCGCAGGCCAGCGTGGCCGAGATAGGTAATTCGCATCGACTCGCTGGTCATCCGGTACCTGCCGGCAGGAAGAGGTCGGTGAAGACCACAGCGACCTGCACCAGGTCGCGGTCCAGTCCCATATCCACCGAGTGCGGGCTCATATGCGTGAAGAGCACGTCCCCGGCGCGCCGCCGCCGCTCCAGCAAGTCCCACAGCAGGTTGGGCCGCAAGCCGGGGTTCATCAGGCTGTACATCTGGCCGTCGTACTCCTGGTGCCAGGTCCAGATGTCCACGGCACGCGCGCCGCTGGCGAGCGGGATGTCGACGAACAGGCGCACGTCCGCGGCGGCCTGCGCGGGCGTGCCGGCGTAGGCACCTGGATGGGCGAGGGCCTTGCGTGACTGCAGCCGCACCAGCCCGGGCCAGCCGCGCCGGCGTACCTCCCGCCAGGCCGCGATCTGCGCCGCGTCTGCGGTGGTGCCCCAGCTGGCGTAGGTGCTATCCGGCAGCAGCCCGGTGCTGAGATCGAGCACGCTGATCGCGTGCATGCGCAGGTAGGTGTCGATGGCAGGCAGGGCCAGCTGCGGGTAGGCGGCCCGCGCCTGCGCGGCGCAGGCGGCTGCTGGCGACCCGGCGTGCTGGCGACCCGGCAGGCAGCCCAGCTGCGGCACCACGATGTCGGCGAGGACCCGCTTGCCCGGCGCGGCCGCGTGCAGGGCGCGAGTGGTCGCGGACAGGAACGCCCGGATCTGTCTCGCGCTATCCAGGCCGTCGTGGTAGCCAAGCTCGTCCGCGATCTTGATGCCGACCACGCCCGGGCGGCGGGCCAGTACCGCCACCCGGGTGACAGCCGCGCGGAATGCCCCCGGCCCTTCCTCCCAGCGCTTCACCATGTCGGCCTCGATCCACACCCGCAGGTGAGCGGCAAGCGCCGCGGTCACCGCATCCCGATATGCCGCTACCGGCGCCAGCGGCTCGGGGGAAGGCGGCGTGCGCGTGCCCTGCTGAGCACCGGAGATCCCGCATGCGGCCGCCGCGACGGTCAGTATGGTGCCGATCACCACGGTGCGCATCGGCGAGCTAGCCACCCTGCGGCCTTTCACCGGGCACGCACCGTCACTGCACGGTGCCGCGGCACGTGGCCCAGCCTCCGGACTGCGAAATAGCAGGCGAGCAGCGCCGCGCTGCTGGTCAGGTAGGCGGCGGCCGACGCGACCGCCGCGCCGACGGCGTGAAAGTGCGGGATGAGCAGCAGGTCAAGCATGACGGTGACCACCACGGACACGCCCAGGGCCAGCGAGTTCGCGCCCGGCCGGCCTACCCCGTACAGGTAGGCGCTGATCAGGCCGGCCGCGCCCTCGCCGATCAGGCCGGCGAGGAGGATGCACGCCGGCAGCACAGCCGCCGCGAACGCGGGCCCGTACGCCATCGGCAGCAGCGGAGCCGCGGCGGCCAGCGGGATCGCGGCCAGCGCGGTCACCGCGAAGGCGCGCGGCAGCAGCTCGGCGACATGCCGGGCCGCTTCCTTGCGGCCGCGAGCAGTCATCCGCGGGTAGAGCACGTAGGTGATGGCCAGTCCCGGCAGGCGCAGCAGTTCGGCGTACTTCGAGGCGACCGCATAGACCCCGAGCACTCCAGGGCCCACCAGAGCCCCGAGGATGGCCACGTCCAGCCGGAGGTTGACCAGCGAGAGCATGCCGCCGACCTGGCCGCGTATGCCGTACAGGCAGATCGCGCGGGCCAGCCGGGCATCCGGCTTCCCCCAGCCGCGCAGGTACCCGTGCCGCAGCAACCGGACGGCGATGCCCGCGGTGACCAGGAGGTCAGCTCCGACGAGGGCGGACAGGAGCAAGGCGCTGCCATCCAGGAACGGCATCAGCCCTGCATAGACCGGGATGAACGCGGCCTCCTCCGCGGCAATGGCCCAGTTGGCGCCGCGCATGTCGTTGTCGCCCTGCAGCAGTGCCTTGCCAGTGGCCACCCAGAGCTGGGAGAACACCGGGACAGCGGCGGCCACGACGACGCCCGTATACCAGCTCCGGAAGAAGACCGCGTGCAGCACCGGGCTCAGCGCCAGCCAGCAGCCCGCTGCGGCCAGCGAGCCCGCGAGCGCCAGCGCCAGGATGGTCGTCCGCGCCCGGGATCCGCCATAACGGTCCTGCCCGGCCAGGAAGAACGGCGCCGCTCCCGGCAGGCCGCAGCCCACCAGGACGCCGGCCAGGCCCGGCAGGACGCGCAGCAGGGTCAGCTCGCCCAGCAGCGTGGGCCCGCCCTCGCGGGCGACCAGGATCGTCGCGATCGCCAGCGATCCCAGCGCGGCAATGCGGGCCGCGACATTGGCCGTCAGGACCGGCGGCACGAGCCCGGCCAGTCGTGAGGTGATTCTCTTCACCGCGCTGCCTCCAGAGCCTCTGGCTCGCGCCCGCGGACACCCAGGCCCCACAGGTCCACGGCAGCGATCAGGCCGAGCAGCGCCCACAGATGCCGGAAGTGCAGGACCTGATAGAGGGTCGCGGAGATGAGCATGCCGATCACCGCGGCGCCGAGCAGCTCCGGCCGGGGGATGACGGCGGCGTAGTCACCGCGCAGCCGTCGCGCGGCGAGCCTCCGGCAGCGCGCTGCGATGATGACCAGGAGGCAGATCAAGGCCAGCTCGCCGAGTAGGCCGCGCTCGAGCAGGGCCGCAGTGTAATCGTCGTGGGCCATCTTGACGTAGCTGTACTGATGAGCCTGGAAAGCGGCCTTCGTCCCGCCCGGGCCGAGGCCGAGCAGAGTGTCGCCGGTGCGGTACAACTGCGCGCTCTCCGCCAGGATGGTGCTGCGCGAGCCGGTGCTCTCCGCCTGGCGGCCGACCGAGTCCCGCGCCAGCTGCGAGCTTCCCTGCGCCTGCTGGATGATGCCCTGAAACCGGACGTGCGGGCCCATGACCAGCACGGCCAGGATGAGCGCGGATGCGGCGATCACGGCCGGCGCGGCCCCCCGCACCTTCGCCATCGCGAACAAGGCGCCGAGGATCGTGGTGGTGATCAGCACCAGGGCGCCGCCATTGGAGCCGGTCAGGACGATAGCGGTCACGAGCAGTGCGCAGCAGGCCCATCGGCGGACCGGGCGCCGCGGATACTGCGCGGCCCGCAGCACCAGCAGCGAGCAGATGAAGTAATTGGCGGCCAGGTTCGGATCACCCAGGGTGAAGGCCGCTCGGACGCCATCGCGCGCGGTCTCGCCCGACAGCAGGGCGACGTGCCCGAACACTCCGGTGATCATGACCGCGGCCCAGCAGGTGGCGCTGACCGCCCAGGCCCTGGTGATGGCGCGCAGCCGCGCGGGATCCCGGCCCAGGTTGGCGATCGTGATGCCCCAGCCCAGCACGAAAGCGTCCTGGATCAGGGCGATCAGCCCGCCGCCGACGTTGCCGTAGGCGCCCGCGTACGCCACTGTGCTGGCCAGGGCGCCGGCGAGGATCGACAGGCCGACCGGGAAAACGTACGGGAACCGCAGAGCCTGACGGCGGGCCGAGAGCCACAGCGCCCCGGCCAGGATGGCGGTCGCGAGGAACACATCTGCCGGCGCGGTGTTACCGGGGCCGGACGGGACCAGCAGCGGCATGGCCCAGATGGCAGCGCAGGCGACCAGCGTGATTATGTCGGCCCGCCGCCGCGTCGAGGGCCCCTGGACGGCTGGCAGCTGTGGCGGTGCCTGGCCTGCGCGCGCGCTGGCGCGGAGGGTCGCCAGGACGGTCACCGCGGCACCTCGCTGATCAGTCGCAGGCCCAGGTCTCGGTGGCGGATGGCGAAGTCGGGGTGGTCGGCCGTGGCCGCGACCTCGCCGAGCCCGGCGAGCAGCACGTCGCGCCACAGCCCCGGCGGCGCGCCCAGGCGGGCCAGCGCGCCGGCGACGAAGTCGCGGACGAGCCCTCCGAACCAGTGCCGCCCGGCGATCGCGTACTCGATCCCGGCGCCCCAGCGGTCCGCGCGCAGTTCCGGATGGCCGGCGACGGGGCGGCCGGGCCGGGTGTGCCGGTCAAGGTAGAGGGCG
Source organism: Streptosporangiaceae bacterium (assembly GCA_035763085.1). Lineage (GTDB taxonomy): Bacteria > Actinomycetota > Actinomycetes > Streptosporangiales > Streptosporangiaceae > DASUBV01. The sequence continues at coordinate 8,506 of DASUBV010000395.1, forward strand.
TAGCTCAGCGCGAACCTGGCGACATCACGCAGTGGCTCGCCGGACACCTGCCCGGCCGCCCAGTCGACGACTCCGGTGACGGTGTTCCCGGTCACCAGGAGGTTGCCCGCCCAGAAGTCGCCGTGCACGACCGTGCGGATGGTGCTGGCGGCAGCCAGGCGCGTGCCCAGCGTCCTGAGCTTCTCCGCCAGGATGAGAGCCGGCTCGTCGCCGGGCCAGCGCGCGGCGATCTGCTCGGGCACGCCGTCCAGGATGGTGACGGGCGCGGGCTCAGTCCCGCTGTCGGCGTGCAGGTCAGCAAGCCAGCCGCCCGCCGCAGCGAAGTCGGCACGGACCAGGTCAGGGCGGGCCAGATGCCGGAATGAGTGATAGCGCGTGCGCATCGGGACTCCCGGCACTGCCGAGCTGGCGACGGCCAGCATCCCGTCCGCGTCAAACGCACTGACGTGCCAAGGCAGCGTCCGCCCGGTTCGCTGCAGCCCCAGCCCCCGCACTGCCGCGAGCAGCTTCGCCTCGCGCTCGATCACGTCGGCCGCGGCGGGCGTGGTGCCGATCTTTACCGCCAGCGTGGGCGCGGCGGCGGCCGGCATCAGCAGCACCGTGACGCCGGAGTTCGGGTCCCTCGAGCCGTCCAGCACGATCTTCCGGATTCCGGGGACGCTCAGCAGCCCCCGCAGGTCGCTGCGGCCATGCCCCGCCGCCGGGCCGGGCGGGACTGGCCGGGCCACCGCGGCGGCATGATGAAGGGTCATGCCGTCCTCCCGATCACGACGCGCCCGGCGGCCAGCCAGCCGACCAGCCGGGGCCAGCGCCGCGCCACCGCGATCGCCGCGTGCAGCGGCCCGTGAGCCCAGGCAGCTCCCGGCGGCGGGGCCACCAGCGACCGGCAGGCCCAGCGCAGCACGTCCGCGCTGTCCTCGGCCAGCACGACGGCCCTGCGCAGCGACGGCAGTGCCACGTACCGCCCTTCGATGCTGATCACGCCGGCTGCGGCGAGCCGCCGGGCGCGCCAGGCCGACCCAGGCCGCCGGTCCAGCAAGACGACAGGTGACCCGGCAGGCAGGTCCGTCAGCCGCGCCGCGGCACGGCGGACCGCCAGCGGCCCGGCCGCGATGTCGATGACCACGGCGCCGGCAGGCGCCAGCAGTCGCCACCGCTGGCCCGGGTGTGTCCACTCCGCTTCCACGCCCACTCCTCAGTGCAGGACCGCAAGCGGGCGCATCCGGGCCACCGGACGGACCAGCCCGCCCCGGGCCAGCACGCCCAGGACCTCGTCGATGCCCGTGTCGTCCAGCTGCGCGGAGCGCTCAGGCGCCGCGTCGCTGTAGCGGAATCGCAGCGTGCTGCGCTGCTGCGGGTCGCCGCGGGAAATCCCGCGCCGGGCGAAGTCGCCGATCACGGAGCCCGCGCCGTGGCAGGCAGAGTGCAGCGCACCGGGTGCGCCGGCGCCGGCGCAGAGGTAAGACGAGGTCCGGTGCGTGCCGGGGACCAAGACCGCCTGCCCGGTCTGCGCGAACGTCGTGCCCGTTGGCATCAGCTCGGCCGGGTAGGCACGGCAGGAGTTATGCCGGTGGACCACGGCCGGCTCGCCGCCGACCTGCTCCACGTAGATCGAGTTGTGCGGGGAGTCCACGACAAGCGACCCAGGCGAGCCGCCGAATATCTCAGCGGCGATCTGCCGCAGGCCGGCATAGATGGCCAGGCGGAACGCGAAGCCGTAGTTCATCGCCGCGGCGTTGGCGAGCATCAGCCGGCGCCCCTCATCGCTGCCGAGCGCCACCGGCGGGCATCCTCCGGCGAAATACAGCCGGTACCGCTGCCGAAGCTGCGCCAGGGACCGCGCTGTCGCCGCATGGTAGAGCGGCTTGGCGATCGACATGGCCGCCCGGATCTGCCCTGGGTAGTGTTTCCTGCGGCCGAACATGGCCCCGACCGCGCCGGGCAGCACCCCGCCGCCCGCGTGGTACTGCAGTGTCAGCTGTCCTGGGACAAGGCCGAGCTTCGCGGCGGCCTCCGTGTCGAGCAGCTCCTCGACCTGCTGCAGCTCGATGAAGTGATTCGTCGGGCCGACCATGCCGAACCTCAGCCGGGCCAGTTGCAGGATGAGAGCTGGGAGCTCGCGGGCGAGCCGGTCCGCGCCGTCCCACCGGTCCAGGTCCAGGGTCCCGGACTCCTCGACGCGCTCAAGCGCCGCCGGGTCGATCCCGTACCGCTCCGCGGCGAAGGCCGCGCCCTGCACTGCGCAGCGCAGCACATCGGCGGCTGACAGCTGCGTGCGCCTGTCCGGCGGGTACGGGAAGCGCTCGCGGACGCGGCGGTAGAACTCCTCGATTCCGGCCTGGCCCGGCACGCCGGTGTCGAGCGCGATCAGCGCCATGCCGCAGTTCACCGAAGCGCTGGTCAGCGTAGGCCGGATGGTGGCGCGAGTGGCCACGGCGACGGAGGAGGGAAGCTCCATGTTGGACTTGTGGTGGAAGTCAGGAAGAACGACCGGCGGTGCGGCCAGGTCGGCGCCGCCGACGGTGGCGCGCAGGTCGGCCAGTACCCCGGCCGCCGCGGGTATCTGCTCGCTGTCGAACACCTGAGGCTCGGGGCAGCCGGCCTGCGGGCCGTCTGCCCCGCGGGCGTTCCTGGCGATCAGCGTCACGTCCATAAGTTCCTCCGGAAGTTGTCAGGCGGGGCGGGGCACTGCGCGCGGGATCGGCCGTACCGGGCTGCTATCCGGTCCCGCGTAGGCGGCGTCCAGCACGGCGGCGAGGGATTGCGGGGTAAACCGGCCGGCGATCAGGCGGTACGCCGCGGCGGCCATCCGCGCGGCCTCGCCGGGCTCGTCGAGCATGTAGGCGATCGCCGCGGCCAGCTGGCGGGGTCGCTGCGGGCAGGCCAGCAGGCCGGTTTCGCCTGGCAGCACGACATCCGGGACGGCATTCACCGCGGTAGCCACCACCGGCACGCCGGCGGTCATCGCCTCCGCGACCGCGCACGGCAGCCCTTCGTACCGGCTGGCCATGGCGAACACGTCGAGCCCTGGCAGCAGGTCCGGCACGTCGTCGCGGTGGCCGGTGCATGTGAACCGGCCCTGTAGTCCGCGGCGGCGGGCCAGTTTCTCCATCTCGCTCCGCCCGGGCCCGTCCCCGATCCAGACCGCGTACACGTCGGGCCGTCCCAGTCCGGCGATCGCGTCGACGAAGCACTCGGGCGCCTTCTGATAGTCGACCCGGCCGACCGTGCCGACCGCCTTGCAGCCGACCGGGATCCCGAGCCGCCGCCGCGCCGCGTTCCTCGTGGCCGGGCTGACCGGGACATCCGGGAAGTCGATCGCCGGGCTGATGACCCTGACCCGCTCGGATGCTGCGATACCCCGGCGGATGGCCTCGGCCGCGACCGAGCCGCCGACGGCAAGGAAGCAGTCGGTGCGCCGGCCGAGGTATCGCTCGATGCCGACATAGACCGCGCGGCGTGGACTGGACTGGAACTCATGGAACGGGAAGCCGTGGAAGGTATGCACCACGCGCGGCGTTCGGGTGCGCTCGGCCGCCAGCCGGCCCAGTGCACCCGCCTTGGCGCTGTGCGTGTGCACCACGTCGTAGCCGCCGTCAGCAAGCAGCCCGGTGATCAAACGCAGTGCCCGGGCATCGTTGGCCGGCGATATCTCAGAAACCAGCCCGGGCACCCCGATCACCGACAGGCCGGCGTTCCTGGCGCTGACGAGCATGCTGTCGCCGCTGCCATCGGAGTCGCTGCCGCCGCAGTCACCCGCGATGATCGTCGCCGCATACCGCAGTGGATCCAGGGCGAGCGCGCCGCGCAGCGCCACCCCGCCAGCGCCAGCTTGCAGGCGGGTGACGATCACGGCTACCGACAGCCGGCTCACCAGGCACCTGCCCGGCCGAGCAGCTCGGTCAGCGGCTCCGACCCGCCGTCAGGGACGCGCACCTGCAGGCAGGGCAGCCGCGCGACGAGCAGGGCGGCGACGCCGCGCACATCAGCGTGCACGGGCCCCTGGCCCGTGGCCAGCGCCAGCGTAGCCGCGAATGACCAGAATCGCCGCAGCTCGCCGGCCATGTACGTGCCCGCGACCAGCTCACGTCCCGCCTCCACTGGCGACAGGGGCTCGGCGGTGGCCGGCGATCCCGGCGCGCCGCGGCGCAGCACCACCAGCCGGTCGGGCTCCAGGCAGCACACTCTGCTCGGTATCCGGTGCTCCGACCGGCCGTGCGTCGTGCCCGCGCGGCCGCGGCCAGCTGCCACCCGGAGCGGCTCGGCGACCCCGTAGGCGGCGCGGCTGTCACAGGCGCACAGGTTGTCCGCGGTCGCGATCTCGCCCTGCCGCAGGCCGGCCGACAGCAGCGTCGACTTCCCGACTCCGCCGGGCCCGGCGATCATGGTCACGCCGCCGGCGCCCGCGCATACGCAGACGTGCAGCGGCACCCGGCCGCGCAGCGAGGCCCGCCAAAGCGCCGGGTAGTGCAGCAGGGCCTGCGTGGCGAGGAGCCGGAACCGGGCCCGGAGCGCCATGTTGGCGGCGAGCGTGCGCGGCGCCGGACGGTAGCGCGCCGTCACTCGCAGCGTGGCCCCGCGCGGTTCCACCTGCAGGTCGAACCCGGACGAGCACGCGTCCAGGACTAGCGCGCACGGCGGTGCCGCCCAGGTTCCGCGTCCGATCAGCTTCCACCCGTCTCGGCTGAACGGCCGGCGGTCGGCCTGGATTTCCAGGTGCACGGTCGCGTCCGCGGCGTTCGCCTCGGAGAGCTCGCCGGCGGTGCCGCCCGCCAGCAGCGCCGTCAGCCACGGAAGGGCACTGTCGACAGTCACCCGCTCGCCGGCCGTCGTGACCGCAAGCATCAGAACCCGTCCGGGTACGGCGCGCCCACGCTGACCGGAGTCTCCGGACACAGGGACGGCTCGTATTCCGGGATGAGCAGTCTGAGGAGCTGCCTGGTCAGGGCGGCGTCGCCGTCGTCGGCCGCAGCGTACAGGCTCCCGAGCTGCGGCTCGAAGTCCGCTGGCGGCGCGGTGCACCGGGTGGCCCAGATCTTCGGGTGCGCGCTCGGCGCCCGTTCCTCCGCGTCGGAGAAGACCTTCTCGGTGAGCTTCTCGCCCGGGCGCAGCCCGGTGTACCGGATCTCGACGTCCGGCAGCTTCAGCTGCTCGGCGTAATTGCGGACCAGGCTCACGATCGGCACGGGCTGGCCCATGTCGAGGACGAAGGTCTCGGCGTATTCCGCCATCGCTGCCGTCTCCAGCACCAGCCCTACCGCTTCCTCCACAGTCATGAAGAACCGGGAGACCTCCGGGTGGGTCACGGTCACCGGCGCATCACGGGCGATCTGGTCGGCCAGCACTGACAGGAACGACCCGCGGCTGCCCAGGACGTTGCCGAAGCGGACCGAGGCCAGCGTGACCGGGCCGCCCGCTGCTCGCTGGACGACCAGTTCAGCAAGCCGCTTGCTGGCGCCCAGCACCGACGACGGGTCGGCCGCCTTGTCGGTGGAGATGAGCACGAACCGGCTGGTGCCATGCCGCACCGCCGCCGCGACGACGTTCTGGGTGCCCAGCACGTTCGATTTCACGGCCTCGCACGGATGCCGTTCCAGCAACGGCAGGTGCTTGTGCGCGGCGGCATGAAAGACCAGCTCTGGCCGTGTGGCGGCAAAGACCTGATCGATCCTGCGCTGGTCCCGGATGTCGGCGATGATGATCTCGTCCGCGTCGAGCAGGCCGTTGCCGGTGAGCTCGAGCTGGAGCCGGTGCAGGTTGGACTCATCGTGATCGAGCAGGTAAAGCGACTCGGGCCCGAAACCGCGGATCTGGCGGCACAGCTCGCTGCCGATGGACCCGCCCGCCCCGGTGACCAGCACGCGTCGGCCGTAGATCAGCCGGGCGGCCTTCTCGCTGATCACCCGCAGCTCGCGGCGGCCCAGCAGCCCTTCGATCGAGATCTGGCGCAGGTCAGACAGCCGGGCATCGCGCTCCAGCGCGGCCAGGAACGACGGCAGGTACCGGACGTGCAGTCCGGCCCCCCTGGCGGAAGCGATGATCGCCGCGACCCGCCGCGCGGGCAGCGACGGGATCGCCACGATGCACACCTCCGCCCGGCAGGATCGCGCCACCTCGCGCAGCGCGGCGATGGGCCCGTAGACCGGCAGCCCGGCAGCGCGGCTCAGGCCGGGCGCGTCATCAAGAAAGCCGATAGGCGTGAGCCCGTAGCTGGGGCTGCGCCGCAGGGAGCGGGCGAGCGTCCGTCCGGCCTCGCCCGCGCCGGCAATGAGAGTGCCAAGTCCGCTCCTACCTCCACTACGCCGGCTGCCCGGCAAGGTCAGCACCTTCTGTTCCTCCTCTGGTCACGGCCGCCTCGCCGGCCGGGGAGGTACGGCCGGCGAGGGCTAGCAAGGCGTTCGCGATATGGACAACATCGGAATCGGGGAGTGTCGGGTACATGGGGAGGGAGAGCAGTTCCCGTGCGACCGCGTCGGTGACGGGGACCGACCGGCATTCTTGGGTGCCAAGGAAACGCCGGTAGCCGGAGAGCTGGTGTACGGGGATGAAGTGCACTGACGTGCCTATTCCCCGGTCGGCGAGCCCGCCGATGACGCTGTCGCGGGACATGCCGAAGCCGGGCGTCACGCGCACCTGGTAGAGGTGCCACGCGTGCCACCCATCGGCGGGCCGCGTCGGCAGGGCGAGCCCGGGCACGGCGGCGAGCGCAGCGTCGTACAGCGCCGCCAGGTGCTCGCGGCGCGCCTGCCAGCCGGGCAGGCAGGCGAGCTGGGCCCGGCCGATAGCCGCCTGGAAGTCAGTCATGTTGGCCTTGAGGCCCGGCTCGGCCACGTCATAGCGCCAGCTGCCGCCGGGCAGGTACCGTCGCCAGGCGTCGCGGGTCATGCCGTGCAACCGGGCGGTGCGCGCATAGGCGGCCAGCTCGTCGTTGTCAGTGGCGATCGCGCCGCCCTCGCCGATGGGCAGGTTCTTGGTCGCGTAGAAGCTGAAGCACGCAGCGTGCGAGGCTCCGCCGACCGGAGTCCCGCGGAACTCGGCGCCGAGCCCGTGTGCAGCGTCTTCCACCACCTGGCTGGCCGGGAGCCCGGCGGCGGCGGCCAGCGCGGCGACGTCAGCGGGATGACCGCCCATGTGCTGGACGATCATGGCAGCGGGGTCTCCCGCCCGCCGCGAGGCGCGCGCTACCGTCTCCGGTGTCGGCAGCAAGGTATCCGCGTCCACGTCTACGAGAACCGGGCGCAGGCCCGCCTGCACGATGGGGGCTACAGCACCACAGAACGTCAGGCTCGGGGTGAGCACCGCTGCTCCTGGCGCGAGCCGCAGCGCCCGCAGCGCGATCTCTATGGCGGCCGTGCACGATGCCACGGCCACCACCTGGCGGCTGCCGAGGTAGCTTGCCAGCTCGCGCTCGAACTCGGCCGTCTGCGGGCCCATGGTGATCCACCCCGACCGCAGCACGCTCACCGCGGCCCGCTGCGCCTCTGGCACGATCTCCGCCCGCGCGAACGGAATCTGTGCTGCCGCGGTCACCGGTCGGCTCCTTTGGCACCGCGCGAAGCGAACCACCGGCGCAGCCGAGGAAGGCCCACGACCCCGATGATCGGCCAGCCGGACGAAGCAGACAGATCTTCGAGCGCCGCGATGCGCGACACCCGCGCCACCGGACCGGACAGGACTACTATCCCGGCCCGCGAGGACTGGTCTGAGCATTTGCCCGGGGCGAGCGGGAAGACACGTACGGCCGTGTTCTCAGCGAGCAGCGAGCGGCGTTCCTGAACCAGGATGCCTGCGCCGGGATCGGCGGCTGCCACCGCAGGGCCGCGGCTCCCGTTGCGGCTGGCGGCCATGCCGCCCCCGGGGTTCGCGGTACTGTCCGCGGCCGCCCCCGCCATCGATCGCTCCAGTCGGCCGGCCAGATCGCCGAGCTGGCGGACTCCGTCAGTGTCGACCAGCGCGACGGCGGGAACGCCCGCGTGCCGGGCGGCCAGCTGTATCCGTAGCGCCACGCTATCCAGGCCCTGTGTCTGCTCCCCGGACACCTCATCGCTGGCCAGCGCGCCGAGCGCGGGAACATTGAGTCGCCGACTCACCCGTCGCGCTCCGGGCACAGTCGGCCGCGCCACCTCAGCGATCGAGGCGAGCAGGATCGCGGCCACGAGGCCAAGCAGGCCCGCGAGCCCCAGCTTCTGCGGCAGCGCCCTGGACTCTGGCTGGGCCGGCAGGACGGGTTCGTCGAGAACCGTGGCCAGGCCCTGGGTACTTGCCTGGATCAGCAGCCGGCCCCGGTCGCCCGTGAAGTTCGCGATCACCTGGTCGAGGCCGGCCAGCCTGGCCTGCAGCTGCTGGTTCTTCGGGCTGGCTGAGACCTGCTCCTCCAGTGCGGCGCGGCTCTGCGACAGCCGGACGACCTCCTGGTCGATGGCTTTCAGCGCCGCGGACAGGCCGCCCCGCCCGACGCTGTTCAGCGAGTGGGTGACCTCGGCGGCCAGGCTCGCGGCCACGTTCCTGGCAACCTGGGGGCTGCGGTCTGTCACCGTCAGGTCCACCACCTGAGAGCTGCCGAGCCCGGACGCGGTGATGTCCCTCGCGACGAATTCGGTCAGGTTCCGCCTGGCCCCGGCCGCCTTCAGCGCCTGGGCGGCCGCGGACCGGCCCGTCGCGATGCCCTGGACCTGGCTGACAATGGCGTCGGCCATGGCGCTGCTGGCCGGGACCTGGCTCGAGGTGATAAGACGCGCGTCCGCCGCGTATACCCCAGGCTGCCGCGCGACGACCAGCCCGACGGTCACCACCGGTGCTACGACAGAGAACAACAGCAGCACCCAGTACTGCCGCACCAGACGCGCGGCAACCTCGTCTATCTCCACTAGCCCCCCCGATTGCCCGGCACGCCACCGGCCGCCGGGTGAGGAAATAGTAGGAGCGGCACCGCCGGGCGCGGATCGCCTAATGGCATGAGTTCGCCTAGTTAAAATGCGTGACGCGCGTGCGGCCACAGCCGTGCGGCCCGCCAGTTTCAGGGCAGAACGGCTCCGGCAAGAACGGGCCAGGAAGTCTCGGCAGCGTCGAGCCCGTCATCCGCCGCGTGTTCCGGCACACCAGCAGCACCGCCAGCGAACCCACCACAGCGACCGAGAACCGCCACCCGAACGAAGTCAGCCCGAACAGCCACCCGCCGACCGCGATCATCGCCTTGCCCAGCGGCGGATACGCGACCAGCTTCCCGTGCGTCCCGGCCAGGACATGAACCGGGACACCGTGATTGACCTGCCACAGCGCGGTCCTGGACTTGCTGATCTCCACGCCGTGCTTCAGGATCGACCAGCCGTGCAGGAAAGGGAGACGCATTGACGGGCGAGCTTGCCGGAGTGGGCCGCTATCAGCGGCATGGCCAGGGCTGGCCCGTGGTCATCTTGAGTAATCCCCGGGCTGACTCTGGCTGGTGGGCACAGCCTTTCATATCCGCCCTGGCCGGCGCCGGTCATGAAGCCATCACCTTCGTGCTCACCTGTCCTCCTATGTCCTCAAAGCCCTGGACGGCGTCCCGGTCAAAGAAGCCTGCGACGTCGTGGAGAATTACCTCGCGCGGCAGACTGCCGACGCCCGTTTCTGGCCGACCGACGACGCACTCCGCGAGCACCTCCCAGGCATCCGGCTCTACGGAAATGTCAAGCAGTCAGGGCTGCGGGTCATCCTGTCCGAACTGGAGCTGCACAGCCGCAGCGTCCGGCACGAGCGCGTGGCTCTGCCGGCTTAGTGCTCCAACCGGACTTCGTGACCTGCGATGAAGTGGGCCTGGACGGGGAACGGCCACCGCTTGATGATCATGGTTTGTGACGACACATGAGAATCTGGCGGTGGCCGCTGGGCTCAGCGTAGACCCGGGCCGGTGGATGGAACAGCTTGATGAGCTGATGGGGCGGATCGCGGGACGGTTCGCCCGGGTGGAGCCGCGGCGGCGGGTGCGGGCCTTCGTGGTGGGGCTGCTGTCCGGGTTGCGGCGCAAGAACTGCTGGACGCTGGCTGAGCAGGCCGGGGATGCCACGCCGGACGGGATGCAGCACCTGTTAGCCGCGGCCCGGTGGGACGCCGATGCGGTCCGCGACGACGTGCGTGCCTACGTCGTGGAGCACCTGGGCCGCCCGGATGCGGTCCTGGTCGTGGACGAGACTGGCGAAGTCAAGAAGGGCAGGGCCAGTGCCGGCGTGCAGCGCCAGTACTCCGGCACCGCCGGGCGGGTGGAGAACTGCCAGGTCGCGGTGTTCTTGTCCTACGCCTCTGCGGCCGGGCACGCGCTGATCGACCGGGAGCTGTACCTGCCCCGGTCGTGGACCACCGACCCCGCCCGGTGCGCCGCAGCGGGCATCCCGGCCACGACGGTGTTCGCCACCAAGCCGAAGCTGGCCCGGACCATGATCGGCCGCGCGCTGGATGCGGGAGACCCGGCTGCCCGGATCACCGGCGATGAGGTGTATGGCGCCGACCCGGCCTTGCGCGCTGACCTGGAACGCCGCCAGAAAGGGTACGTGCTGGCGGTGGCCGCCAGCCACCGGGTGACCACCGCCGCCGGGCCCTGCCCGGTCCGCGTGATCGCCGCCCGGCAGCCCCGCCGCGCCTGGCAGCGCTGCTCCGCGGGCGCCGGCGCCCGCGGGCACCGCTACTACGACTGGGCCTGGCTGGCCATCGACCCCGGCCGGCCAGGCCACCGCCACCTGCTGATCCGCCGCAACTGCCGCACTGCCGAGCTGGCGTTCTACCGCTGCTACAGCCCCGGGCACGTCCCGCTGGCCATCCTGGTCAAGGTCGCCGGAATCCGCTGGACCACGGAGGTCGGCCACCGCTGGCACCGGTCAAGGGCGGCTGCTTTCTCATGGCTGTGTTCCTTGTTTCTCGTCGGGTTCCTGTTCCTGTTCTGGCGGTGCCCAGCGGGCGCGGGTGTAGAAACCGGGCGGGCGTGCCCTGCGCTCGCGTAGCTGGCGCATCTGCTCGTCGTCGGCGGTGATGATCCAGTTCCTGGTTCCGGGGGCGTGCCGGGCGGTGATCCAGCCGCGGTAGATCCAGTTGTAGATGCTGGCGGTGGGCATGCCCAGCTCGGCGGACAGGCTGGGGACCGACCATTCGCCTGGTGCCAGGCTCGTGAGCACGGCGGGCCGGCCTTTCTGCTGGCCGCGGAGGCCGCGCTGGCTGATCAGGGTGCGGACCTGCTGGTCGCTGAACCGGCTGGTCCGCTTCGGCGGGCGGAATCCCTCGGCGTTGAGGACATCGGCGATCTGCCGGCTGCTGCGGCCCGCGGCGGCGAGCCCGGTGACGCGGGTGAGGAGCGCGGGGTAATAGGACAGCTGGTCCAGGCGGGCGACGGGGCGGACGGCTTGCCCGGCGGTCTGGTGGCCGCCGGCCCAGTTGATGGTGACGTCGACCAGTTCGCTGTCGCCCACGACGTTGACGGTGATGTCCTCGATCAGGATCCGCAGCAGCTCCTTGCGGTCGGCCTGGGTCGTTGACGGCGCGTGCCAGGCCTGTGGGAGATCAGCGGCCAGGGCCTGGATCGCCGCCCGCTCGGCCGGGGTGAGGGTTGTTGGCTGTTCCTCGGTGAACCGCTGGTAGTCCGCTTCCAGCCGGCCCGCCTCGGCGAGCGCTTCCTCCCAGTCAGTCTCCAGCTGCCGGACGACGAGCCGGTTCTCTGGTTCGGCAAGCTGGTACTGGCGGCGGGCCCGGTCGGCGGCGTAGCGGGCGCGCTCGAGCCGCTGGCGCCACAGCTTGTCCAGCGCGGCCCGCTCGGCCTCGGCTTGAGCGGCGGCAGCCATGGAGACTTCCAGCGCGGCCGGCGCCACCGCCTCCAGGACCTGGCTGGTGACCCAGTCATCGAGCGCCCGGCCGGCGATGTGCTGGCACCTGCCGCCGGTCCCGTAGTTGACCTGGTAGAAGGCGCACGTGTAGCCGTGCGCGGACCGTGCGGCACCGGAGCCGTCGTGATATTGGACCGTCATGCGGTGGCCGCCGCAGCGGCCGCAGCGCAGCAGCCCGGACAGCAGCGCCGAGCCGTCTCTGGGCGCGCCGGGCGTGGCAGCGGTCTGCCGGTTGGCGGCCATCCGGGCGACGTTCGCTTCGTACTCCTCCGGCGTGATGTAGGCCGGCAGCCGGCCCGGCAGCAGCACCAGCCACTCGCCGGCCGGTTTGACCACCCGCCCGGTGCTGGGCCGGCCCGGCACCTTGCGACGGGGTTCGACCTGGCGGCGGCCGTAGGCGTAATAGCCCGCGTAGACCGGGTTGTGCAGCATGATCTGCAGCGTCTCCCGGGTCGGGCGCCGCCACTCGATCTCCCCTTTCAGCGGGCCGGAATGCGTCCGGACCGGCAGCTGAACCTCCTGGCCTACGAGGTAGCGGAGCACGCCGTTGAGGGTCCCGAGCCGCTGGAAGGCGCCGAAGACCAAGCGGACCACATGCTGCGCCTGCTCGTCCGGGTCGAGGACAACCTCGCCGGACGGGCGGCGCACGTACCCGATCGGCAGCGGGACCGCCAGCTCGCCGCGCTCGGCCTTGGCCAGCTTGCCCGACAGCATCCGCTGCCGGATCAAATACAGTTCTGCCTCGCTCATCGTTCCCTTCAGGCCCAGCAGCAGCCGGTCGTTGTAGAACCCGGGATCGTAGACGCCGTCCGGGTCGGCGAGCAGCACGCCGGACAGCGAGCACAGCTCCAGCAGCTGATGCCAGTCCCGGCCGGTCCGCGCCAGCCGGGACATCTCGATGCCGAGCACAACGCCCGCACGTCCCATCGTGACCTCGGTGACGAGCCTGGCAAACCCCTTCCGGGAATCCGCCGTCGCGGCCGACACTCCCAGGTCGTCGTCGATCACCACGACCTGCGACCGGGCCCAGCCCAGCGCCACGGCCCGCTCCACGAGCGCGTACTGCAGCCGCGTCGACTCCGAATGCTCAAGCACCTGCTGCCTGCTCGACTGCCGGACATACACCACCGCGGCCCGGCCGAGATGCTCCGCGCGGATCTTCTGCTGCGGTTCTCCCCGCAGCCGGTACCTGGCCAGGCCCATCACGGCCGCCTCCCGCCACCCGGACTGCCGCCTTCGCTGCCAGCATCGCCAGCAGCGACACCGCCGCAGCACGCCGCTCCGGCGGCAGGACCGTCCAGATCAGGGGATCGGGAGTCACCGTCCGCCCGGCGCCTGGCCGCATCTGGGTCACCTGCTGCCGCCGACAGCAGCCGGCGAACCAGCGTCGCCGCCTGCAACAGTGCTCCCACGCTCAGTATCGCCCCGGAACCGGGCACCACGCTAGAAACGATTTCCACTTTATGGGTATCAGCGGTGGCCGATTGAAGAGAACTTCCAGGCCGGCAAGGGCCTGACCGGCCTGGATGAGCATCAGGTCCGCCGCTGGGACTCCTGGTACCGGTGGACCACCCTGGCCATCCTCGCCCTGGCCTTCCTCACCATCGCCGCCGTCGCCGAGCACAGCCGCGGCCTGCCGCCAGGCGAGCAGATCCCGCTGACCCGCAACGAGATCGCCGCGCTGTTCGCCACGATAATCATCGAACCGGTGAAAGACGCCCGGCACCGGCTGCGATGGTCGGCCTGGCGACGCCGCCGCCAGTACCAGGCCAGAGCCTGCCACTACCAGCGACAGGCCCGCCAGCTATGAAGGTCACGAAGTCCGGTAGCAGTATTAGCTGGAAATCGAGCACGTCATGCCACGCGGGTGGCGCACCTACTGGGGAGGCGACATCCAGCACGACGCCGAACGCGCCGCTGAACGCGACATACTCGTGGACACGCTCGGCAATCTGACGCTCGTCACCAGCAAGGTGAACGGAGCCCTATCCAACCGCCCATGGCGCGACGCCGGGCGCGAACCCGCGGGCGTGGCAAGAAGTTCGTCAGCGACGAGATCATGATCAGCCAGCGGCCCGCGGAAGCCGCGGACCGGGCCGTCCCGGGCACGGGGAACCAGACCTGATCGTCGGGCTGAACAGCTCGGCGATCGGCACCCTGGCCGGGCGGACCACCCGGTTCACGATGCTGCTGCACCTGCCGCCCATGGACGGCCACGGCACCACCCCCAGGGCCAAGAACGGCCCCGCGCTGGCGGGTCACGGCGCCGAAGCGGTCCGCGACGCGATCGCCGCGACGATCACCACGCTGCCCGGGCAGCTGCGCCGGTCGCTGACCTGGGACCAGGGCGCGGAGATGGCAGGCCACGCCCAGCTGCGCACCGGCACCGGGCTGGAGATCTACTTCTGCGACCCTCATTCGCCCTGGCAGCGCGGCACCAACGAGAACACCAACGGGCTGCTGCGCCAGTACTTCCCCAAGGGCACCGACCTGAGCCGCCACAGCCCCGGCGACCTGGCCGCCGTCGCCGCCGCTCTCAACGGCCGCCCGCGCAAGACACTCGGCTGGAGGACCCCCGCCGAGGCGCTGGATGAACTCCTGTACTCGACCCAGCAACCCGGTGTTGCGACGACCCCTTGAACTCAAGGAGTACACCGCCGGAACGTTCCGGCAGGCCTGCCAGCGGCTGGGAGTCTCCCAGTCGATGGGCCGGCCCGGGTCAGCGCTGGACAACGCCGTCATCGAGTCCTGGCACTCCACCATCGAGTTCGAGCTGCGGTCGGTGGAGCAGTTCGCCACCAGGGCGGCGGCCCGGGTCAGGGTCGCGGCATGGATCGAGGACTACAACCACCACCGGCGCCACCCGGCCTGCCAGATGATGGCGCCGGCCGCCTACGAGCAGCTGCTGGCCGCTAAAGAGGCAGCCTGAGATGCCCCAGCTTCTTCTGCCCCCGATGATGCGCCGGAGCGCAGGCCCCGTCCAGGTCGTTCCTCCTCGGCAGGCCTGCCGGCCTGCCTGCGGGGGCCTCCACCTGGACAGCGCCTACGCTCCGGCGGTTTCATAGGGCAACGGAGATCCGAGGCCAAAACAAGATCAGCCTTACCAGAGTCTCCACAGTTTCAGGGGAACCCCGGGACGGTGTAATCAGAGTCACTGCTAATGATGACGGGGGTGCCGCCCGGCAGCGTCCCCACCGCAACCGCCTCTACTTCAGCGTTACGATCGGTAATGATCAGGTGACCTGAAGTCCGCGCTCCGTGCGACCCTGAGTTTGGTCTTTTCGTTAGTGCCTGAGATCTCGCCCGTTCTTGAGATGGTCGAGGATCTTCTGTTGTTCACGGGCAATGACGGGTGGGAACGTCTGGACAGCACCGTTGACGGCGATGGTCGCCGATCGCAGCGGGCGGAGCTGGCGGATGACGTTGCGGATGGCCAGGCCGGTGCGGTCCTGGGCCGCGCGGGCGACGGCCAGGGCGGTGAACACGATGGTCAGGTGCGCCTCGATCGCGTCGCGCTTGCGGACGAACATGGGCCGGGCCGCCAGGTCGGTCTTGCTCATCCGGAAGGACTGCTCCACGTGCCACAGGTCGTGGTAGCGGCTGATGACCTCGGCCGGGGACATCACGGACACGGGAAGATTGGTGACGTAGCCTTTCAGCCCGGCCAGTTTCCTGGCGCGGGCGAGGGCCTTCTCGTCCAGGGCGGGGGTGCCGCCGTCGTTCCTGACGAACCGGGGCGTGCGGGCGGACTTCGCGCCGCTGATGACGTCGCGGGCGCGGTTCTCCTGCGCGGTGAGGGTCCGGTTGTCGTGCGCGAGCCGCTTCGCGGAGAACGCCCAGACCGCCCGCCACGATCCCGGGTGCTCCTTCCGGTCCCGGGCCGGCTCGGCCCGCCGGGCCGGATCGTTGTCCTTGTTCCTGCCCTTCTTCGGGGTGAGGGTGCCGGTGACCTGCCCGTCGGTGAACGCGTCGCCGTGCCAGCGGAAGTGCGACTCCAGGTCCACGGGGGCCCTGGTGACCCGGGAGCCGACTATGAACCCCAGGCCCTCGCCGTCCAGGTCGTCGAGGTTGGCGGCCGACAGCATGCCGGCGTCGGCGACCACGACCATGGCCTCGAGCCCGTGCCGGGCCCGGGACTGCCGGATGACCGGCAGGATCGTGTGCTTCTCGGCCTTGTCCCCCTCGAAGCAGCCGATCTCCAGGGGGAAGCCGTTCCGGTCGACGAGCAGCCCGACCACGACCTGCGGGTCGATCCTGCGCTCTTTCGAATAGCCGGCCTTGCGCAGGGCATCCTCATGCTCGGCCTCGAAATACAGCGTCGTCACGTCGTAGAGGGCGAGGGAGATATCGCCGCTGGCCCGCGCGTGCGCAAAGCAGATCCCGGCGATCCTGCCGCGGTAGCCGCGGTCCGCGCAGCGGGCCAGGGTGCGGCGCATGGTCTTGTCGCTGGCCGCAGCGTGCCCCAGGTCGGCCAGGACCCTTCCGGTGCCCGGGATCGAGGTCGGCTCGACGACCCGGGCCAGGACCAGGTCCCGGAACACGTCATCGCCCAGGGCATCGAGCCCCAGGTCATCGTAGACGCCGTCCAGCGCCTGGAACAGCAGCCGCGAGTCGGTCGAGACCACCCGCGCCGGCCCCGCGGCCGCCGGGGCCGCATCACGGGGCCCTGCGTCGAACAGC
>DASUBV010000396.1:0-7546 GCA_035763085.1 Streptosporangiaceae bacterium
GCCGGCATGCTCTCGCGCGCCCGCGACCCCAGGGCCAGCGACGCCGGGACACGCGCCCGGAAGGCCGCGTCCTCGCGTTCCCGGATGATCCGCAGGCGCTCGCGCTGCTGCTCGGTCAGGCCAGCCGCGTGATCCACCCCCTGCGCTCAGCATGGCGCCGCGCGGCGCAGCGAGTCAACCGAGCGCGACGAGTCGATCGCATTCTGCAGCCGAGTGCGCGGCCGACGGGCCGGGGCTGGCTTGTGCCCGCGGTACTGACCTGCGGAATTCAGCCGCGGAAACAGGAATTTATACCCTCTTCTGCCGGGTATCTGGCCACCGGCTTCCGGTCACGAAGGTCCATTTCTGCCATGTTCCGGCAACCTGCCATCAATGCCAGCGGATGCCATTCTGACGGTCAGCCGGCCCGTCTGGTGTCTATGATTCTGCGGTGCAGTAAAGAGCTGGCTGGGACGTTCGGTTCGAATGTTTTCAAGGATGGCTTTCAAAGGGGGATTCATGGTGTCACTTATCAGGCTGCCAATCGGCGTGACCGCCGCTGCCGCGCTGGCGGGCGCGGCCGTGGTAGCAGCTCCGGCGGCCGCGCAGGCGCAGGCGGCGGCGACCGTCCAGATTCCGTGTCGCACCAGCGCGCTGGTGACCGCGATCAGCAACGCCAACAGCGGCCCCGGCACGATCATCGTCCTGCCGGGGAACTGCACCTACAACATCACCACGCCCGCGACGGCCGCTGACGGCCTGCCGGTCATCACCGGGAACGTCGCCCTGGCCGGCGGGCACGACACGGTGATCCGCCGCACCGCCGCCGCGCAGTTCCGCATCTTCGAGGTGGCGAGCGGCGGAACCCTGGGCCTCAGCAGCATCACCATCGAGAACGGGCGGGCCGCCGCCCTGGGTGGCGGCATCCTGAACGCGGGCACGGTTGTTATGAACCACGCCACGCTCGCCGGAAACACCGCGAGCAGCGGCGGCGGCATGGCGAACAACGCGGGCGCGACCGCGCGGATTTCCAACTCCAACTTCGTGGAGAACACCACGACGTCGGTCGGCGGCGGCGCCATTCTCAACTTCGGCGACCTGACGGTGAACGGGAGCATCCTGGCGCGCAATACCGCACCCCTCAACGGCGGCGGCATCAACACCCAGCCGGGCGGCGTGACCCGGGTCAACGAGACCACCATCGCGCGCAACACCTCCGGCGGCCCAGGCGGCGGGCTGTCCAATCTCGGCACGACCAGCCTCAACGGCAGCACGGTCGTGCTGAACACGGGTACCTCGGGCGGCGGCATCGCGACGGGCAACAGCAACGTCACGCTGCGCGGCGGCACGGTGGTCCGCAACAACACCCCGGACAACTGCAGCCCGCTCAACACGATCCCCGGCTGCGTGAACTAGCAGGCCGGGAACGAGCAGGCTGCGTGACCTAGCAGGACTGCGGTCAGGACCAGGCCGGGAAGCCGGCCGCGGCGATCTCGGAGGGCAGCCGCGGGGGCTTCCCGGCCTGCATCGCCCGCGCATCGCGACCCACCCGGCCAGCCATGACCGTTACTGGCCCGGCCGGGTCGGCCACCACGGTCAGGGCTGGTGGTGCTAGCCGAACACTGGCCCGGGGAGGCCGCACCATTCCGCTGCGGGCCGCGGGCCGGGAGCATCAGTACCGAAGTGATGCACCGGCGGGAGGCTCCGATGACGCAGTACGGCACGTGGGTCAGCTACAGCGGGCTCGCACGGATCTGGCTGGCCCTGATCCTGCTGGCCGCGGCCGCGTTCGCGGCGTACGCGGGGGCCCGGCTCCCGGCCCGCAGCCGGGCGAGCGGGGGCGGGGCGGCCGGCCAGTCTGTGCCGGGCGGGCCCGGCGAGCCGGACGCGCTGCGCCCGCCGACCCGCCCGCACCGGCGGGCGCTGCTGACCTGCCTGCTGGTGACCTGGGTGCTGGCCATCGCGGCATTCTCGGTCGGCGTCGGGCTCTACGCCCGGCAGGCGGTGCGCCAGCATCTCGCCCAGGCCCCGCCCGCGGATCCCATTACCCCGGTCACCCTCATCGGGGTCGGCGCGATTTTCGTCATCATCCTGGTCAGCAGCCATCAGGGAGCGCGGGCCAGGCTGACGGGAGCCATCATCGGGGCGCTGGCCGCGCCGATGGTCTTCGAGCTCCCGTTCGACCTGGTCGTCATGGGCCGGACCTATCCGCCGATCCCGCCCGACCCGGCCGCCTACCGGGCGCTGTTCTTCGCCCCCCTGGTCCTGATCGAGATCACCACGCTGGCGCTCCTGGCGCTGTCGCCGCTGGTGCGGCTGTCCAGGGCAGCCCTGCTCGGCGTCGCGCAGATGCTGGCCCTGTTCGCGGTCTGGGCGCTGGCCGGGTTCGGCTACCCGTCGAGCGCGCTGCCGATCACGCTGAACGTGGCCGGCAAGCTCGCCGCCTTCGCCGCCGTGCTCGGCCTGTTCCTGCCGCCGCTGCCCGCCGCCCGGGCGCCGGGCCCGGCCCGCGCCACGCTGGGCGGGCCGGGATAGCGCGCCGCACTGCCGTCCGCCCCCGACAATAGGCAGGGTGACTCCCTCAACACGGCCCGGCCAGGCGGCCCGGCGCGGGCAGGCCTGCCGCGGCCAGCCGGCTCGCTGCCGGCAGGCGGCCCGGCGGGGCGGCCTGCGACTGGTCAGTGCCGCTGTGCTGGCCGCACTGGCCGCAGCCGGCTGCTCGTCCCCGGGGCTGATGCCGGGGTCGGCTGCCTCGCGGACCCCGGCCGGATCCGGCGCGGGATCGGCGCCGGGCTCGTCCGCCGCGGCCCGGCCCGACTTCACGGTCCGCGGCTCGGTTCCCGTCGCGCCCAGCTCCAGCCAGGACACCCACGCTCAGGCCGCCGGAGCCTGCCAGACGCAGCGGATGCACCGCTACCTGGCCCTCGGCCAGGCGACGGTCATCAGCTTCACCTCCACCGGGGCGTCCACGGCCGCCACCCTGCTCAGCCACTTCCTGGCCGGCCACGGAACGGCGGTCCGCTTCGGCACCGGATCGCAGATCGCGAAGGAGGCACGCGCCAGCCGGGCCTTCCGGAGCCTGAACACGGCCATCCAGGGCCACGTGCTGGCCCAGCTGCGCGCGGGCCAGCCGCACGTCCGGCTGGGCAGCAGCGAGCTGCCGCCGCTGCGCTTCGGCCTGCACGGCTCGTCGCGTGACCTGTACCTCAGCTTCCGCGGCACCCAGGGCCTGCGCGTCCGCGGCTCGGGCACGCTGCGCCACGGCCGGTACACCGGGCGGCTCACGTACGTCATCCGGGACAGCTACGGCTTTTCCGTTTATGACCAGCTGCTCGGCGTCGGCACGGCGATGCGGTACCTGCAGACCAGCTGCGGCCGCCCGCCGGTGCAAGGCGGCGCGCACTGGTTCCCTGACTCGGTGACCGTCACCGTGCCGTTCCGCCACCCCCGGCACGGCTAGCGCGGGCCCGCCGGAACCGGGCCTTCGCGCGAATCCCACTCATTGTGATCAGCGCCCGCTGAATGGTCACTCGGAGTGGCGCCGGTTCAGCGGGTCCAAATTTCTGGTCCCTTCCGGTGGTCCCATTTGGGTCGAATCATGTGAGCATTTGACATGTCCGACTCATGCACCGCCATCGATTGGAGTGGGAATGGGGCCACGCATACGCCCATGGCGACTTGCCCTTGTCGGGTCGATCGCACTCGGCACTGTGTTCTCTCTCGCCGGGACGGGGGCCGCGGCCAGGACGCCGAAGGGCGTCCATGGCGCCGCTGCCCAGCAGCTAGCTCGTAATGCCTACGTGCGCGCCACCAGCGGCGCGCCGTCCAACACTCACACGCCCGACGACGGTGACCTGGCCGACCAGGCCGCGGCCTACGACTTCGAGCGCACCGCCCCGGCACTGAGCGTGTCGGGCCAGGCGATGGTGAGCGCGGCTGCGCAGGCCGCGGCCCTGCCGCGGTCCGGCGGGAGGTGGCAGGAATTCACCACCCGGCCCTTCAACGCCGAGCCCGCCGGCTACACCGACCCGTTCTGGTCCAATGCGGGCGCGGGCTTCTCCCTGGTCGGCGGCCGGACGACCGCGCTGGCCGCCACGCCGGGCGGCACCTGGTTCGCCGGCACCGCCGACGGCGGGGTGTGGCGGTCGACGGACCAGGGCCGGCGCTGGACGCCGGTGTTCGACTCCATGCCGAGCCTGTCGGTCGGCGCGCTGGCCGTGAACCCGGCCGACGGGTCGGTCTGGGTCGGCACCGGCGAGGCCAACACCTCGCAGGATTCTTACGCGGGCACCGGCGTGTACCGGTCAGCCAGCAACGGCGCCTCGTTCCGGCGGGTCGGCAATGACCACTCCGGGAACAACCCGATCGCGGGCCGCACCGTGTACCGGATCGCCTTCGACCAGAGCGGCCACGCGTACGCGGCCACCGACAATGGCCTGTTCCGCTACTCCCCCGCGACCGGGCACTGGGCTGAGGTCCTGGACCCGGCCGGCCCGGTGGACAACCCGCCCTACGACCAGCAGGTGACCGACGTGGCCGTGGCGCCCGGCTCGCACGGCCGGGTCGTCATCGCGGCGATCGGCTGGCACGGCCCCGGCAACACCCAGAACAACGGCTTCTACCAGTCCAGCAACGGCGGCAGGACCTTCAGCAAGGTCGCCCCGTCCGGTGACATCAGCGCCAGCGACATCGGCCGCACGACGTTCGCCTACTCAGCGGACGGCACCCGGCTGTATGCGATCGTCCAGTCGCCGGCCATGCTGGCGGCAGGCGACGAATCCGTGCTGCAGGGCATCTTCGTGTCCGCCGGGAACCCGGCCAGCGTGACCGGGCCGTGGAAGAAGATCGGTGATGAGTCCTCGCTGGCCGCGTCGGGCTCAGCCCTGCCGGCCGGCTCCGGGTACGGCGTCGGCGTGCAGGCCTGGTACAACGAGGACCTGGCCGTCGACCCGCATGACCCCGGCCACCTGTATGCCGGGCTGGAGGAGGTCTTCGAGTCCACCAATGGCGGCGGCAGCTGGGTGACCGCCAGCCCGTACTGGAACTACACCCTGGCCTGCGAGACCACCAGCGCCGGATGTCCCAAGACCACGCACCCCGACCAGCACGCCATGATGATCACCGATGGCAAGATCGTGATCGGCAACGACGGCGGCGTGTACTCACGGCCGCTGTCGGATAATCAGCAGTACGGCGACTGGACGGACCTGAACGCCACGCTGCGGTCCTGGCAGTACTACGACGCGCGGGCCGGCCTGATCGGCTCGAACGCGACGGCCGTCTGGGGCGGG
The DNA here is from genome assembly GCA_035763085.1 of Streptosporangiaceae bacterium. Classification (GTDB taxonomy): domain Bacteria; phylum Actinomycetota; class Actinomycetes; order Streptosporangiales; family Streptosporangiaceae; genus DASUBV01. Next base: position 5,271 of record DASUBV010000396.1, read on the forward strand.
CTGCAGGACAACGGCACGTCGGTGCTCGCCAGCAACAGCCAGCAGATGGTAGAGCCGGCCGGCGGCGACGGCTTCGACGTGATCGTCGACCCGCAGAACGCGAACAAGATGGTCGGCGAGTACACCGAGGGCGCGATGTACGCCTCGCAGGACGGCGGTCACACCTTCAGCTACTACGTCAGCCCGACCTGCGCGGGCCAGGCCACCGTCGGCCTGACCCCGCGATCGGACTGCGATCCCAGTGCCCGGTTCGTCACCCCGCTGACGATGGATCAGCAGGACGTGAATGTCTGGCTGACCGGAGGTCGTTATGTCTGGGTGTCGAAGGACGGCTGGAGCACCTCCTGCAACCAGGCCGCATGCTCCTGGGCCCCGGTGTTCGACACCGGAGCGAATAATGCGGTCACCGCGCTCTCCTCGGCCAACGGCGGCAAGATCATCTATGCCGCGTGGGTCGGCGGCGGCGGGAACCCCGGCCCCGGGTTCGCCTCGGGTATCGCCACCAACTACGGCGGGACCTGGCACCAGGTGAGCACCGCCGGGCTGCCCAACCGCTACATCTCCGGCGTGACGGCGGACCCGGCCAATCCGGCGCACGCCTATGCCATCTTCAACGGCTACTCCCGCCGGTGGGTGCCGGGCGGCGGCGTCGGGCACGTGTTCGAGACCACCAACGGCGGGCAGTCGTGGACCGACATCTCCGGCAACCTGCCGGACATCGCCTCCGATGCCCTGGTGCTGAGCCACGGCAGGCTGGCTCTCGCCACGGACCAGGGCGTGTTCACCGCACGCGCTCGCCAGGGCCGGTCCACCCGCTGGTCACGCCTGGGCACCGGTCTGCCGAACGCCTCGGTGAATGACCTCACGACCGGGCCGCGCGGTTACATCTACGCCGCGACGCACGGCCGGGGCGTGTGGCGCATCGCCTTCTAGGCGCGGCTGACGGCCGCACTGCTCGCAGCCGCGGTGTCCCGGCGGTACTCGCCACCGGGACACCGCGGTGTCATGCCGGGCCGGGCAGGCACGACGTCATCCGGCCTGCGGGCGGGGCGCCGCGCTGACCGGGCTGGCGGCGGCGGTGCCGAAAGCCGCGGCGAAGCCCTGGCGCCAGCTGGGGTAGCGCGGCGTCCAGCCGAGCTCCCGCCTGGCTCGTGCGTTGGAGGCGCCGCGGGACTGCGTGCCCATCATGACGCCGCCCTCGCCGGCGAACAGCCGGGCAACCCAGGCCGGGACGTGGCGCGGCGGCTTGGCGCCGAGGATCTCGGCAAGCACCGGGAGCCACACGCGCATCGGCGCAGGCTCGTCATCGACGATGTTGTAGATGGCCGGGCCGTCGTGATCGAGAGCCAGGATGGTCGCGGCGGCGGCATCGTCGAGGTGAACGAACGAGGACACGCCCTCGCCACTGCCGATGACCGGGAACTGCCGCTTACGAACCGGCCCGGCCAGCCCGTCGTCGTCCGGGCCGTAAAAGCCCCCGTAGCGCAGCGCTATCCCGCCGGCCTGGGTGACGCGCTCGTCCAGGTAGCGCATCGCGGCGTTGGTCTCGCGCGCCCCGGCTGCCGGGGACGGGTCCAGCGGGTCGGACTCGGTCTTGACCATGCCGCCCTCGCGGGCGTAGCGGAGTGAGGCGAAGCTCTGCGCGATGAACCGGCCAACGCCTGCCTCGCGGGCGGCGGCCAGCAGGTTGTCGGTGCCCTCGGTGCGCAGCCGGTTGGTCGGCGCGAACGTGCGGTCGAGCTTGCGGGTGAACTTTGCGCCGCCCAGGGCGGTGGCCTGGTGAATGATCGCGTCCGGCCGGGCGTCGAGAACGGCCGCCCGGACGGCCCCGGCGTCGAGCAGGTTGAGGGCGACCGGCCGGGCACCGAGCGCCCGGATCCGGCCGGCGCCGGCCGGCGACCGGTGAGTCCCGGTGACCTCGTGCCCCTGCCCGGCTAGCTGGGCGACGAGCGGCGTTCCGATGGCCCCGCTGGCCCCCGCGACGAAGACTCGCATGGCGTGCTCCTCACTCGCGCGCTGAGCTGCCCGGCGACGGCCGGGCGGCGCCCCGCGCGCGGTCACGGCGATCGTGATCGGCGGTCAGCGGTGCTGACCCCTGCCCCCCTGACCCGCGGCGGCCTGCAAACGTGACAGGGCGCGGAGATGTCCCGCCGCGGGCGGCTGATCAGGCCAGCCAGCGCAGCCAGGTGCCGTGGCTGTCGGCGTAGCCCAGGGCCTGCCCGTCCCGGGCGAGCACGCACATCTGGTCATCGGCCGCGGGCGCGGCGGTGCCGGGC
>DASUBV010000397.1:0-4151 GCA_035763085.1 Streptosporangiaceae bacterium
CCTGACCGCCGGAGAGCTAATCACCACGGCCGCGGCGAAAATCAGCCGCCTGCTGGACCATCACCTGGCCGGAAACCGCCCGGCCGCCCGGCCGGCAGCCCAAGCAGCAACGACAGCACGCCATGACGAACGCCAGCCGCAGCCCGCCGCTTCCCAGGTCACCTCGCCCTCACCTCCGGAGCCCGGCCCGCGGATCACTGATGTCCTGGACGACGCCATGCGGTTCTACGACGGCCAGCTCGCTCAGAGCTGGGTACCCGCCTACCTCGCCGACCGCGGCATCAGCGACGCCGCGATGCGCCAGTGGCACATCGGATACGCCCCCGGCGGCTGGGACACGCTCACCGGCCACCTCCGCGCCCTCGGCCACCACGACGACGCGATCCAGGCCGCCGGGCTCGCCCGCATCTCCTCCCGCGGCACGCTCATCGACCACTTCCGGGACCGGGTCATGCTCCCGGTCCACGACCAGCGCGGAAACGTCGCGGGCTTCCTCGGCCGCGCCCGCCCAGGGACCGGCCCGGAGGTCCCGAAGTACCTGAACAGCCCTGAGACCAGCAGCTACCAGAAAGGCAGCCTGCTGTTCGGCCTCTACCAGGCGCGCGATCTGCTCGCCCGCGGCGCAACACCGGTCATCGTGGAAGGCCCCTTCGACGCCATCGCCGTCACCGCGGCAGACCACGGCCGCCATGCCGGCCTGGCGCCCTGCGGCACCGCCTTGACCAGCAAGCAAGCCGCTATCCTCGCGCAGGCCGCCGACCTCGGCAGCACCGGCGTCCTCGTCGCGTTCGACGACGATCAGGCCGGCCGCAAGGCCGCCGTCCGCGCTCACGACGTCCTCCGCCCAGTAAGTGACCGGCTGCAATCAGCGGTCCTGTCCGGCAGAGATCCCGCTGAGATCCTGCAAACCGAAGGCCCGGAGGTTCTGCGGACGGTTCTCCGGGATCAGGTGCAGCCGCTGTCCTCCGTCGTCATCGACGCTCACCTCGCCCCGTGGGAACGGCGGCTGCGAGACCCCGAAGGACCGCTGCTGGCCATGCGCAGCACGGCCACGGTCATCGCCGGCCTGCTTCCTGCCGGGAGCGCCGAAGCGATCCGGCAGATCACCGGCAACCGGGAACTGGCCACGGTGGACGAGGAGATGCGGCCGGTCGCGAACCCCGAGCTCCCTGAGATCGCCCGCGTCCTGCCCGCCGACGCTGCCTGCCAGACCATGCGGGTGGCCGAACGGCTCGGCTTCACCGATTACTCCGATGTCCTGGCCGAGGTCGCCAACGCGGTCACCCGCGACGGCTCCCGGCGGGGCAGCCGCCTGGCGGACGGGGCGCCGCAGCTCGCCGCAAGCAGCTTCCCGCATCCGCCAGCGACCATCCGTCACGATGACGGGCCGGTGATACCCCCACCCAGCCACGGCAGCCGCTTGGCGAAGACGTGCGGATCGCCGCGATCCCGCAGGTGATGCCGCTACGGAGCCACGCCGTTGCCTGGCTTATCGGAGACAGCAGGCCCCGCCTGTTCAGCCTCGGACAGAAGCGAGCGGGCACGTTCTGCTCGCTCCCTGTCCGCGGCGGCACCGGCTCGGTGGAGTGCTGCCTGCCGCTCGTGCTCGCGCATGTCGCCGATCCCTGCCGCTGCTATCCGCTCGTGCACGCTGGCGGCACGTTCGTGCGCTTCGGCCGCCCTGCGGAACGCTTCCACGGTGGCTGCCAGCGCCTGTGCGGCGGCAGCGGACGCCTCGGCCTCGTGGCGCTGAGCTGCTTCCAGCCGGTCGTTCGAGGCTTCGCCCCGGCTCCCGATGGCGTCCAGGCCTCTTTCCCGAAGCTGCTCAAGCCGCGCGCGGATGGCGCCCAGCCGGGCGTTGATCTCCCCCCGGCGGCCTGGCGGCGGCCTGGACTCGCTGTCCACGTCTCCCAGCATGACTGATCCGCCGACCGCTCCCTCCTTATTCATTCTTGCTCTCATGCCGAACGGCCGGGCCGGCGGATATGCACGGCCGCGTTCGCCTGGACGGCGGATGGTGCTGCCTGGATTGTGCCTGCGGCCGCTGCGGTGACCGCGTCGGTGGCGGTGCACGGGAAGCTCTCGGCTGCCAGCCGGGTCGCGTTGCGGTCGCCAGCGGCATGGGCCGCTGCCGTATCCGCCGTCAGCCGGGTCTGTGCAGCCGCGGTGAGATACTCGCCACGCTCAGTGCCGCCGGGGACGACGGCAGCCGAGGCGCTGCCGAGATCATCCGCGCGGGTTCGCTCAGCCTCCCACGCCACGCGGTCCTGGCTGTCCGCGCGGGCAAGCCGGGCGATGACATCGCCCGGCAGCGTGGTGCTGGCACCCAGGGTCGTCACCAGCTCGTCCGAGCTCAGCGCATACCCGCGTCCGGCCAGCGCGCGGGCTTGCAGTTCCCGCACGATCTGCTGACCGCGCTGCTCAGCCTGCCGGATAGCGCTGAAATCAACGGCGGCCCGGACCACACCGGAGTCGTCCACGCTTGCCGTGCCAAGACTGTCCGGGGCAGCCAGGCCGGGCCGTTCGGCGGCGGGGTGGCCCGGACGCGCATGCGGGGCGCGGGCGAAGAACGGCAGTGCTTCACGCATCGCGTCGAGTGGTGCGGCCCCTTCGCGGCGGAGCCGGTCATACCAGGCCATCGCGTACGGGTGCAGGACACGCAGCCGTTCCTCGCACCTGCGGACAGCATCAGCGGCTTCGGGGTCGGCACCGGCGTAGGCTGCTGCCGCGCTCCACGCGCGGGCTGCCTGGAGCAGGTCAGCCTGATCCAGGAACCGCGGATCGCGGGCCGCCGCCCAGCCAGCCCGTGCCAGCGCATAAGCGGCGCGTTCCTGATCTTGCAGTTCCCGCAGCGCCCGCTCGCTGCGGATGGTCTTCGCGGCGTTTCGCTGCGCCTTGCGGCGGGCCTCGACCGTGGCCGCGGCGGTGACCAGCGACGCGAGCTGGGCCATGCGCTGCGACGAGTAGCTGAGCGCGTCACCGAACAGGTCAGGGTAGACATCAGAGGCGTCCATCAGATGCTCCTTCGAGATCGTTGTCTTACTGGCGTCGTGGCTGCTGCCCTGGTCCGGGTGGAGTTGGGGGCCAGGCTCGCGGCGGCGGTTCCGGAGCGGGCGGCGCGGCCGGGTCCGGGCCGGGCGGCACTGGAAATCCGGCCCCGGCCAGCGTGGCCGCCGACCGTGCCGGACGCTGGTCGGCCGCGGTCGGCACCGCATAGGTCCCCCGGGCGGCGTGGAGCTGCCGGGCGGCGCGCAATGCGCCGGCGGCCTGGGCGGCATGCTGCTGGCTCTGCCGGAGATCGGCGACCGCCTCGGCGAGCACGGCCAGCCGGACGATCAGCACCAGCGGCCGGAACGACGGGTCGCTGGTGATGTACCCGTAAGCAGACAGCAGCCGGGCGGCCCGGCGCAGCCCGTCTCCGGCCGGGGTGGGCGCCGGGGTGCGTCCGTACGGTGCCCGTGCCGCGCGGTCGTAGGCGTCGGCGGCCTGCCGCAGAATTCGGCTGCCCAGCGCCGCTGCGGCGGCGTGCAGCGTGTCCGACGTCGCCCACGCGGCGTCCGCAGCGGCGCCCGGATCGTCCCCGGCGAGCAGGCTCCGGATGTGAGCTGCGGCCTGTTCTACCACCTGCGCCGCGTGATCCCAGGTGGCGCCGCGTTCCGCGGCGGTGAAGCGGTCATCGCTGCCGGGCTGGGGCCAGCGGCGCCGCAGCTTGGGCAGGCTCAGGTCAGCGGCGAGTTTCCCGCCGCCGTACCAGACCGGGTCCCCGGCCCTGGTGGTATCACCGGGAAGAGCGACGGCGTACCCGGTCACCTGCCGCGGTTCGCGGCTGCTGTGCCGGGTGCGGACGAGAACCCCGGCTTGGCGGAGCCGGGCGAAGAACTCCTGCTCGCCGGCCGCCGCCGCGGCACCGGTGCTCACCTGACGTCGCAGGGTGACGCGGGGTGCCTCGTCCGCGCCGTGCCGGGCCGCCTTCTCGGTCTCGGCCCGGGACGGCTGGCGGGCGGCCGTCCGGTCGCCGGGCGCGGTCGGCCGCAGCCCGTACCGCCGTTCCGCAGCCAGGCAGGCATCCCGGACCCGGTACCGGTCATTACGCACGCTGGGACGGCGCCCGTCCTGGCGTGCCAGCATCGCCACGATGTGGATATGGTCCT
>DASUBV010000398.1:0-3888 GCA_035763085.1 Streptosporangiaceae bacterium
CGCTGCACCGCCCGCGGGACCCGAGGGCGGCGACGGGCCGTCGCCGGGTGCTGGCCAGGTCCCGGCCGCGGACCCGGCCTTGCCTGCCAACGGCGCCGGGAAAGAGGACAGGGACCCGAGCCAGGACCAGTAGCGGGCTAGGAGGCCTCTGAACAATGGGTGATCTGGGGCGGGAAGAGCGCCGGCAAGGCCGTCTGTGCGGCGGCGGGCCGGGTCCGTGCGGGCCGGCAGGGTGGTCGCTGTTCCTGCCGTAGCCTGCCTGGCGGGTGTGCCGGGGTGGCTGCCGGCGGGCCTGTGGCTGGCTGCTGGTCCTCAGGCCAGGACCCATGTCCCGTTGTTGAGAGCGAGGCCGCGGCTGGTGAGGTTGCGCAGGTTGAGGGCGGCGGTGCGGTTCTTGAGCCAGGCGTTGTTGCGGGCGGTGCCGCGGTAGCGGAGCCTGATGCGGCGGCCGCCGCGGCTGGCGACCTGGGAGATGACCCGCTCGATGTTCGGCCGGTATTTGCGGTAGTCCTCGCGCAGGGCAGGGCGGCTGGCCCAGTCCCGGCGGGCGGCGCGCAGGAACGCGTCGCGGGGGTGCAGCTGCAGGGTGCGGCCGGTCCTGGCGGTGGTGCACCGGGCGCGTAGCGGGCAGCGGGCGCAGGCGGCGCCGAAGGTGACGTAGCGGCGGGCGCTGATGCGCCGGGTGACGCCGGCCGGGCAGGTCACGGTCGCGGCGGCCTCGCTGACGGTGAAGTCGTCGAGGGTGAGCCCGCCCTCGACGGCGGGCCGCAGCGGCTTTGGCTTGATGACCGCGGTGTGCCCGGCCTGGTGCAGCGCGGCGCGCAGGTCGCCGGTGCCGTAGGCCGAGTCGCCGTAAACCTCGGCCGGCTCGCCGGCAGCCAGCAGCAGCGCCGCGGCGACGGCGGCGTCGCTGTTGTCCTCCCCCGCAGCCCTGGTCAGCTGCTCGCCGGTGATGATCCCGGTCTCCGGGCAGGCGACCACGTGGGCCCGGTAGCCGTCGCGGCGGTTCTCCGGCGACTTGCGGGTATGCCGCGCGTCGGTGTCGTTCACCGAGATGACGCGGTCTTGTGCGACCCTGCGGGCGATCCGCCACCGCCCGTCCGTGCCGTCGGAGCCCTCGGCGGGCTCGACGTCCTGCCCGGCGACCAGGGCCAGCAGCGCCACCGCTGAGGCGGCCTCCTCCGCCAGCTCGCCGCCCGACAGCGCGGCCACCAGCGCGTTCGCGTCGCTCACCAGCGCCGAGACCAGCATGTCCTTCGCCTGCCGGTCGTCCCAGTCGATCCGCGGCTTGCCCGGCGAGCTGTAGTCATGCCCGGTGCACACCTTCGCGATCTGCTCCGCCGCGCCGGGCACCAGCCGGCCGCACCGGCGGATCGCGGCGATCAGCTGGGTGATGGTGTCCTGGGTGGCGACCGCGTCGGCCAGGATCGTGGAGTCCGCTGCCCGCCGCCGGCGGCCCCGCAGCACCCCCGTCTGCTCGACCACCTTGCCGACTGCGTCGCTGACCCGGTGCGGCCGGCCCGAGCGGGCCAGCCGCCGCCGCCAGTACACCAGCGTCGACGGGTCGAACCCGCCGTGATCCAGCGGGAACCCGCACGCCGCCTTCCACCGCAGGTCACACCGCGCCGCCTCGGCCGCCTCCGCGTCGGAATAATCATGCAGGACCTGCAGCACCAGCACCGACGCCATCACGCTCGCCGGCACCGACGGCCGCCCCCGCCCCGACGGGAACAAGTCCGCGAAATCCTCATCCGCGAACAACTCACCGCGGTGCGCCGCCAGGAACCCGAACATGCTCCCCGCCGGCACCAGGTGCCCCACCAGCGCCTGCGCGTCCAGCAGCTGCCGGTCCGCCCGCTCTCTGCCCTGCATGACACCCATCATCCCAGGACATCGAACACACTGCCGGCAGAAATGCCGCTACAGACCGCCCTCTTTATTCAGCGCCCTCCCAGTGAGGCTCCGCCTCTGACCGCCGAGGTGCGGGCTGGCCTGGGTGGCCGGCTGGGGTCAGGCTGGCGGTATGTCTGCAACGGTGACTGTGAACGATCTTCTCGATGGCCATGTGACGCTGGACATTGAGTGCCTGGACCGGATCTATCTCAACGGTTACGTGCCGAATCTTCAGGTCGCTGGCCAGGTGGTGTCGTTCATGACGCAGCACCTGGGCTGCCCGATCCCCTCGCCGGCGATCATGGAGAGGATCGGCACGGCGTTCCGGGGGGCAGTCAGCGCGTTCGCCAGGGCTGAGCACGTCCCGGTCGTGCGTTTCGGCAAGGCTGACCGCAAGATCGACGTGATGCGCCGGCATGTGGCCGCGCAGGCCGCGACCGGGCGGTCCGGGGTCGCGGCGATCGGGGTGGCGCAGGAGTACCAGAACGTGTTCACCGCGACGGCCAGGCGGGGCCGTAATGGCGTGCCGCAGTTCTCGTTCGCCAAGGCCGACCGGCGCGTGACCTGTTTCTACTTCTACCTGTGGGATGCCGGGTTCGGGCCCGGCTTCATCAAGGTATGCGCCTACTTCCCTTATCCGGTGAAGGTGTGGGTCAACGGGCACGAGTGGGCCAAGCGCCAGTGCGTGCGCGCCGGGACCGGGTTCACCGAGCTGTCTAACGGGTTCGCCAGCTGCGAGGATCCGGATGTCCTGCAGGCGATCTGCGACCGGCTCGGATCCGGCGCCATCCAGGCGTTCTTCGAGCGGTGAATGAACGTGCTGCCGCTGCCGCTGACTCCCGCTGACCGGGACGCCGGCTACTGGTGGGAACTGTCGATGCGCCAGATCGAGACCTCCCGCACCCTGGTCTTCGACGCCCCGCGCCGGGCCCGGGCGTTCTTCGAGGCCCTGGTCGCCGACAACCTCGACCTGGGCCGCCCCGACAGCGTGGAGCTGCTGTTCACCGGGAAGCGCCCCGGTGGACCCGGCCGCCCGGTCAAGCTCGGCGTGGCCTGCAAGACCAAGGTGGTCACCCGCGACACCGACGTGACGATCAACGTCTTCTTCAAGCACTCGCGCATCAAGCAGTACCTCAAGGACGGCCGCGCGCTGCGGATCGAGACCGTCGTCAACGCACCAGGTGACCTGAAATGCCAGCGCCGCCTGCATAACCTCGGCGAACTGCAGGCCAAAGCCCGTGACGTCAACACCCGGCTGCTCGATACTGAGCGGGTCGGGCAGGGCTGTGTCCTTGCGGGCCCAGCCTTTGAGCGGGTCGCGCAGTCATCGGTCACCCCCGATGGCAGGAGGGCTCCAGCCCTGCGTTTCGGCGACCCTCGGGTCATGGCCCTGCTCGGCGCCCTGTGCACCGGGATCAGCGCCCTCGGGTTCACCCACCGGAGCCTTCGCGCCCGGGTGAGCCGCCTGCTCGGCGCCGACTACACGACCAGCCAGATGAGCTACGACCTGGCCCGTTTACGTCTCAACGGGCTCATCCAACGGCTCGAGCACACCAACACCTACATCCCGACCGCAGAAGGGCAGCGCGTCGCGGTCTTCTACACCAAGCTCCACAGCCGGCTGCTGCGCCCGCTGCTCGCCGCGAACGCACCGCCCGCACCGCCCGAACTACGCCACGCCCTGGCCACCATCGACAGCCACATCCGCGGCTACATCGACAACGCACGCCTGGGAAACGCCGCCTGAAAACTCAAGATCAACGTCAAAGTTTGGAACACCAAGCAGGGCTAGCCGAGCAGGTGCCGGCCGGCCACCAGGGCCAGGGTCGCCCGCGCCGCGCGCTCGGCCGCGGTCGCCACGGCCTGCTCCCCGTCGCCGAACTCGCCCTCAAGCAGCAGCACGGCGTGGCCGTGCGCGGTGGCCTCGAGGGCCGTGGCCAGGTACTCGGCGGCCTGGGCATCCCGGGCCTGGCTGTCCGGCTGGCTGTCAGGGGC
>DASUBV010000399.1:0-44795 GCA_035763085.1 Streptosporangiaceae bacterium
CCCGATGAGGTCAGCTTCGGCCGGGGCGCGGCGGGCGAGCCGGCGGGGGGCGCGCCGCCCGGCGGTGACCGGGCCGCCCCGGCCGGGCGGGCGCAGGGCGGCTCGCCCCGCCCGGGCGGCTCCGGCACGCCCGCGGCAGCCGGCGCGCAGGCCGCACGCGCGGCCGGGCCGGACGCCGCTGCGGGCGCGGACGCGGCGATTGCCACCCGCGGGCTGACCAAGCGGTTCCGCGGCGGGCAGCTGGCCGTCGACAGCCTCACCCTGCACGTGCCGCGCGGCAGCGTCTACGGGTTTCTCGGGCCGAACGGCTCGGGCAAGACCACCACCATCCGCATGCTGCTCGGCCTGGTGGCGCCGACGAGCGGCAGTCACCAGCTGTTCGGCGTGACCATGCCCGAGGGGGCCGGGGCGGTGCTGCCGCGGGTGGGCTCGCTGGTTGAGGGCCCGGCCTTCTACTCGTTCCTGTCCGGGCCGGCCAACCTGGCCCGCTACGACGCCGCCGACCGGACCGCCGACCCGCGCACGGCTGCCGCCCGGATCGGCGAGGCACTGGAGCGAGTCGGCCTCACCGCGGCCGGCGCCAAGCATTACCGGGCTTACTCGCTGGGCATGAAGCAGCGCCTGGCCATCGCGGCGGGGCTGCTGCGGCCGCGCGACCTGATGATCCTGGACGAGCCCACCAACGGCCTGGACCCGCAGGGCACCCGTGAGGTGCGCGCCCTGATCCGCCAGATCGCCGCCGGCGGGACGACCGTGTTCGTCTCCTCGCACCTGCTCGCCGAGGTCGAGCAGATCTGCTCGCATGTCGGCGTGATGCGGGCCGGGCAGCTGGTCTTCGAGGGCAGCCTCGACCAGCTTGCCAGCCGGGGCGCGCCGCGCATCCGGGTCCGCACTCCGGACCCCGGCCCGGCCGCCGAGGTGCTGGCCGGCCTCGGGCTCGCCGACATTCAGTGCCAGGACAGTCAGGTCAGCGCCCAGCTCGGGGACGAGCTGCCCGAGGACGTGTGCGCCCGGCTGGTCCGCTCCGGGGTCCGGGTCGCCGGGCTGGAGACGCCGCGGCCCAGCCTGGAAGACCTGTTCGTCGAGCTCACCGGGGAGGGCTTCGATGTCAACGGGTGACCTGGCCACGACGGGCCGCCCGGCGGCGGGTGAGCCCCCGGCCGGCGGCGCGGCGGCCGGTGCTCCCGCGGCCTGGCAGCCGTCCGGGCTCCGGGCCTGGCTGCGGCTGTACCGGTCTGAGCTGGGCCTGATCTTCCTGCGCTGGCGCAATATCGCGCTGCTCGGCGTGCTAGCCGCCATCCCCGTGCTGACCGGCGTCGCTCTCCGGCTGGCCGAGCCGTCCGGCCGCGGCGAGGGCCCGCCCTTCCTCGACCAGGTGGCCGGGAACGGCGTCTTCCTGGCCTTCCTGGCCCTGACCGTGATGCTGACCCTCGTGCTGCCGCTGGCCATCGCGGTGGTCTCCGGCGACAGCATCGCCGGCGAGGCCGGTCACGGGACCCTGCGCTACCTGCTCACCGTCCCGGCCGGGCGGACCCGGCTGCTGGCCGTCAAGTACGCGGCGCTGCTGACGTTCTGCCTGGCGAGCTGCGTGCTGATCGCGGCGGTCGCCCTGGCTACCGGCGCCGCGGCCTTCCCCGTCGGCCCGGTCACCCTGCTGTCCGGGGACACGATCCCGCTGGCCGAGGGGCTGGCGCGGCTGCTGCTGGTCGCTATCTTCGTGGCCGCCGCCATGGGCGCGCTGGCGGCCATCGGGCTGGCCATCTCCACCTTCACCGAGCACGCCATCGCCGCTATCGCCGCCACCCTGGTCGTCGCGATCGCCAGCGAGGTGTGCGACACCATCCCGCAGTTCTCGGTCGTGCACCCGTACCTGCCGACCCACTGGTGGCTGTCGTTCGACGGGCTGCTGCGGATGCCGGTCGCCTGGGGCGAGGTCGGTCATGGCCTGCTGTCGTTCGGGGTCTACGCCGCCATCTTCGGTGCCATCGCCTGGGCCCGCTTCACCACCACCGACGTCACCAGCTAGGGCCATCGCCGACCGGCTCGCCCTGTTGCCCTGCCGCCCGGTTGCCCTGCGGCCCGGTTCGCTCTCCGGCCGGGCTTGCCCGGCTTGCCCTGCGGCCCTGTAGCCCTGCGGTCTGGCTGGCGGCTCCCGATCCCGGCAACGGTGCCTCGCGGTGAACAGCCCACCCCCAGCGGCCAGCCGCACGGGGTAAAAGCGGCCTGCTATGGCACTGAGGGTTTCCGCTGGCGTCATCGGGGTTCCGTGCCCTTCGGCGCCTTGGATTCGCGACTGTCCCCGGGTTCCCGCAGTTGGCAATCCGCCTCTCAGCAGCGCCCGAAATGCGGCAAGTTACTAAACAGCACTTTCATGGAACTGTAATAGATAACCAACAGACTCTGCGGGCGATGGGTCGACGAGCCGGCCGGGTTGAATTAAAGGAGTAGGCCTCACTGGTGACCCCCCACGGGTGGCGCTAAAGCCGCCCAATCGTGCGCTCGGGCTGGTCTAGAGAATTACGGGGCGCGCAAGACCAGGTGTGCATGGTGGATGTTTCAGCCGTTGTGACCATTAGTGGCTCTATAGTAGCCGCGACAGGCATCACGATCCGCGGCCTTCTCATATTCCTTGATCGTCAGGGGGACCGGCGCCTCGCCCGGCATGTCTTCGACCAGACCAAGTCGACTGACGCGCTGGCGGGATACACCAAGCTGCGCCTCGCTCAGCGCCCGCGTTTAGGCCGGAGGAAGGCCGCCGGCAAAGACGACGATGCGGGGCCGCCGGTGCTTCGGCCCGGCGGTGCTGACAAGCGTGAATCGGACGACCGGTAAGTGTGTCCGGACGACGGTTGTGAAATTGCATTAAGCGCAGCCGGATGGCCGTGCAGCGGTCAGTCAGAATGCGCAGCGGCCGGCTAACTCCAACCGGACTTCGTGATCGTCGGGGACGTGGCATGTCCCGTCCGGCCTCGAGTACCGGTGCGGTCGCTGCTGAGCTGAGCTGGTGGCCGCTGATCGTGGGTTAGTGCTGCGGGGGCGGCCGCCGAGGTGCTGCGGCTGACCGGCGGCACGGGCGCCGACCTGGTGCTGGAGTCAGACGGCGGCACCGCCTTCGGCGCCAGCCTGGCCGCGGCCAGGCGGGTCACCGGCCGGGTCGTCGTCTACGGCGTGGCCGGCGGCGAAGCGGCGATCACCAACTGGCAGCTGGTGTACCAGCACCAGGTCCAGCTGGTCGGCCTGAACATCGGCATGCTGATCCAGGCCGCGCCGCAGATCTTCGGCGAGCTCATGGGCGAGCTGCATGCGCTGATGGCCGCCGGGATGCTCACCCCCGGCCAGCCCGCCACCTATGACCTGGCCGACAGCCCGAAGGCGCTCACGGAGCTGGAAACCCGGGCCACCGCCGGCAAGCTGGCCCTGCTGCCCTGAAGGCTCAGGGCGAACCGGGAGCGGCGATCACTGCTGCCAGGCTGATGATGGCAGCGGCGACGTCGGCCGGGGCGGCCATGGGATGCAGGTGCGTGCCCGGCAGCTCGGTGACCGGCCAGCCTCGCTCGCGTGCCTGCCCGGCCTCCTGCTGATACCCCGCCGAGAACAGCAGGTAGCCAGCCGAGACGATGGCCGGGCCGGTTACGGCCGGCAGCGTTTCCTCGAAGAATGACAGCGGCAGCGGCCGGGCGTCGGCCAGCACGGCGGTCCGGGCCGCCTCGGTGGGGTACAGCTCCGCCGGATCGGCCTCGGGGAACCACTGCGGCCACGGCGGGACGACACCGTCATGGGCGATCTGGCGCAAGTAGGGCAGAAAGGCGGCGTCTACCACCGGCGTCGGGCCCGCTCGGGCGGGCAGGCCGGCGTCGGCGAAGATGACCGACACCCGCGCGGCCGGGACGGCCGCCCCCAGCTGCGCGGCGAACGGCCCGGCCCCCGAGTGCACCACCAGCACGACATGATCAGCGCCGTCGCCGCTGCTAGCGCCGCCGCGGGGCCTGCCGCCGCGGCCGTGGGGCCCGCCGCCGTCGTCGCTGCTCGCACCCCGGGCCGTCCCGGCCAGGGCCTCAGCGACCTGACCGGAGAACCGCGCGACCAGCCGCGGTGCGTAGGGCGGCTCGCCGGCGGCGAAGCCGGTCAGATCCGCGACAGCCACCCGGTAGCGAGCTGTGCTTCCGTCCGGGGAGCGGGGCAAGGACAGCCCGGCCCCGGACAGCTCCGCGGCGACTGGCTGCCAGCTGGCCGGCCCGAGCACGGGGGCATGGACGAGCATGATCAGGTCCGCCATAGCGCCAACGTTGCCAGAATGCCGGCCGGCCCGCGGCCAGGATTCGCCGCGCCCGCCCTGGCTGTCCTCCCGGCCGCGCAAGAGCCCGGCGTGGTCTCGCCGGGCCGTGTTGCCGCCCGCGGCAGTCACACCGGGGCGATAGCGTTCAGGGGTGCCCTCCAGCAAGGCCCCGGCCCGCCGCGCACCGCGCGCTCCCCGCGCGCGGACACCGGCTGATGACCCGGCTCAGCCGACCCTGGACTCCGCCGACGTCCCTGCTGACACTGCCGCTGAGCCGGACCCCGCCGTGGCAGGAAGCAGCGACAGGGCGACCGGGTCGCCGGCGGAGCCGCAGGCGGCCACCCCGGCCGAGCCGCAGGCCACCCCGGCCGAGCCCGGCGCTGAGCCGGATGCGCCGCGCAGGGCAGGGCCCGCGGCACGGACCAGCCGGCGGCCTGTCCGGCTCACCACCCGCTCCGGCAAGCTGCCGCCCGTGGCCGACCTGCTCGCTAGCGCGGTGGCCGCGATCGGCGGTGCGCAGCGTCCGGGCCAGGTCCAGATGGCCGAGGCCGTGCGCAACACCCTGAAGACCGGCCAGCACCTGGCCGTCCAGGCCGGCACGGGGACCGGCAAGTCGCTGGCCTACCTCGTCCCCGCCATCCGGCATGCCGTCGAGCGCGACACCACCGTGGTCGTCTCTACCGCGACGATCGCGCTGCAGCGTCAGCTCATCGACCGGGACCTGCCGCGGCTGGCCGAGGCGCTGGCGCCCAGCCTCGGCCGCGCGCCGGTGTTCGCGATCCTCAAGGGCCGGCGCAACTACCTGTGCCTGCTGCGCGCCCAGGGCGAGACCCCGGCCGAGCCGGAGGACACCCTGTTCGACCCGGCCGCCACCTCGGCCGTCGGCCGCCAGGTGAAGCGGCTGCATGAGTGGGCGGCCGAGACCAAGACCGGCGACCGGGACGAGCTCGTGCCCGGAGTCGAGGACCGGGCCTGGCGTCAGGTCTCCGTCAGTGCCCAGGAGTGCATCGGGGCCCAGCGGTGCCCGTTTGGTACTCGCTGTCATTCCGAGCATGCCCGCGAGCTGGCCGGCCACGCGGACATCGTGGTGACCAATCACGCCCTGCTCGCCATCGACGCGATCGAGAGCTTCGACGTCCTGCCCGAGCACGACATCGTGATCATCGACGAGGCGCACGAGCTCGTCGACCGGGTCACCTCGGTGGCGGCCGACGAGCTGTCCGTGCCCGGCATCGAGGCCGCCGCCCGGCGCTGCGGCAAGATGGCCGACGAGAAGCTCATCGACGACCTGCGCAAGGCGGGCGAGGGACTCGAGCACGCCGTCGCCGACCTCCCGGACGGCCGGCTGGACGTCCTGCCCGACCCGCTTGGCGTCGCGCTGGCCGCGGTACGCGACGCCGCGGCCGCCTGCGCCGCGCAGCTGCGGACCACGGCGGCCGGCGCCGATCAGGACCTGGACCGGGTGTCCGCGGCGCGGGCCGCTGTGGCCCTGCTGGAGCAGATCGGCGGGGCGGCCGGGGAGATGCTGAAGGCGTTTGCCGCCGAGATGGCAGCCCGGCCCGACGTGGTGTGGCTGGACCGGCCCGCGCCGGACTCGTCCCGCCCGGTGACGCTGCGGGTCGCCCCGCTCGAGGTCGGCGGCCTGCTAGCCAGCCGGCTCTTCGGCCGCCAGACGGTCGCGCTGACGTCAGCCACGCTGTCGCTGGGCGGCTCGTTCGAGCCGCTGGCCCGGCAGTGGGGCCTGCCGCTGGCGGGCGCCGCGGCGCAGCCACCCGGCCCCGCGCCCGAGGGCCCGGGCGGTGACGAGGCTGAGGCGCACTCGCTGGACTGGACCGGGCTGGATGTCGGCTCGCCGTTCGACCACCCGCGCAGCGGCATCCTGTACGTCGCCCGGCACCTGCCCCCGCCCGGCCGCGACGGCCTGCCCGAGGCCTACCTGGCCGAGCTGCGGGAGCTGATCACCGCGGCCGGCGGGCGGACCCTCGGGCTGTTCTCGTCCATGCGGGCCGCCAAGCAGGCCGCCGCCGAGCTGCGCGAGCCGCTCGCCCAGGCCGGCTTCCCGCTGCTGTGCCAGGGCGATGACGCTACCTCGCTGCTGGTCACCAGGTTCGCCGCCGACGAGCCGACCTGCCTGTTCGGCACGATCTCGCTGTGGCAGGGGGTCGACGTGCCGGGGCCGTCGCTGCAGCTGGTGGTGATCGACCGGATCCCGTTCCCGCGCCCGGACGACCCGCTGGCCTCGGCCCGGCAGCGGACCGTGGCCGCCCGCGGCGGCAACGGGTTCATGACCGTGGCTGCCGCGCACGCCGCGCTGCTGCTGGCCCAGGGTTCCGGGCGGCTGCTGCGGACGATGACCGACAAGGGCGTCGTCGCCGTGCTTGACCCGCGGCTGGCGACCGCCCGTTACAGCGGCTTCCTGCGTGCCTCGCTGCCGCCGTTCTGGGCGACCAGCGACCCCGAGGTGGTGCGCGGCGCGCTGCGCCGGCTGGCGGGCGGGCCGGCGGCCAGCTGACGGCCACACCGCTGACGGGGACACGGCTGGCGGGGACCCTGTCGGCGGGGATGCCGCTGACGGGGCGCGGCTGGCGGAGGCGCGGCTGACAGCAGGCGGCTCAGGGGGACGCCGCTGCTCCGGTGCCCGGCCGCCGAACGCGGCGTCAGATTCCCGCCAGACTTTCCGCGGGGCGCCGGCCAGCATCGATGTCATGGCTCCCACTGCATCGACCATGACCACGACCATGACCGGGTTCCGGGTATCGGCGATTGACCCGGCCGTGCTGAGCGAACTGCGGATCCGTGATGACGCTGGCCAGCCGCCCCGGCTGCTAACCGACGACGAGGGCGGCAGTCCGCTGCGCTGCTGCCTGCGCCGGATCGAGCCGGGGGAGCGGGTCGCACTGGTGTCATACGCGCCACTGCGCCGCTGGGCCAGCCGGACCGGTGCCGACCCCGGCCCGTTCGATGAGGTCGGGCCGGTCTTCATCCATCCAGAGCCGTGCCCGGGGCCGGCCGACAGCACGGCCGGGTTCCCGCCCGCCCTGGCCAGCGGCCGCTGGATGCTGCGCCAGTACGCGGCGGCGGGGCACATCCTCGGCGGTCACCTGGTGGACCTGGGGCCGGCCGGAGACGCGGCCGCTGCGAACGCCGCCCTGGCGGCCGCGCTGGCCGAGCCGGGCGTAGCCCTGGTGCATGTCCGCGCGATCGCGTTCGGCTGCTTCCAGTTCGAGGTCACGCCGGCCTGACCGGCGCAGTCCGGCTGCTACCGCCGGCCCGGGGAGTTCCGCCCGGGGTCGGCGGTTCTGCGTATGCGGGCCCGAACCGCCGGCCTGCGCGCCGCGGCGTCGCTTCGCACGGGACTGCCCGCTGGCCCGGCTTAGCGGGCGGGCAAAGAAAAGGAGGGGCACACACTTCCCCTCCACTTTAAATCTATAGCACATAGGGGGGCTTGCCGCAAGACCCGGGTCATGCCCCATAATCGCAGGCCGGACCCATGAACCTACGGAAACGGGAGCCGCCAGAGTGCGTGTTCTGCTGTCCCTGCCCGCCGCGCTGCGAACGGCCCTGGCCGCCGGAGCCCTCGAGCGCGCGGCCGCCGTGGCCGGACCGATCCGAGCGGACGGGGCAGCGGCTGCCGGACGCTGCTGGCCGGCGCGATCGGCCGTGGCAACGCGCCCGTGCCCGCGTGACCCGTCCGAGACCGGCTTCCCGGACCGCCCGCCCGCGACCTACCTTCGGAGCTGATGCCGTGAGCGCCCTGACGACCAGTGCGTTTGACCTTCCCGACCGGCTCGCCGCTAAGGCCGACCCGGTCCTGATCGACCGCGACGAGCAGCAGTTCGCCGCCATCGCGGAGTGCCTGGAGCAGACCATCGCCGACCTGTCCGACCGGCTAGATGCCGAGCGGAGGGCACCTGGCGGCATCGGCCAGCAGGCGCTGGACCGGGACCAGGAGATCTACCGGCTGAGCGCGCGCCTGCGCACCCTGCGCCGCTTCGGCCTGGACCTGTGCCTCGGCCGGATCGTCAGCGCCGATGACCCCGAGCCCGTGTACATCGGACGGCTCGGGCTCACCGACAGCGCGGGCCACCGGCTGCTGCGCGACTGGCGCTCCGCCGCGGCCGAGCCGTTCTTCGGGGCGACCCACGCCAGCCCGATGGGCCTGGCCAGCCGCCGCCGGTACCGCTGGACCAGCGGCCGGATCAGCGACTACTGGGACGAGGTGTTCAGCCCGGACGGCCTGGACGGCCACGCCGCGCTCGACGATCAGTCCGCGTTCATCGCCAGCCTGGGCAGCAGCCGGTCGCCCCGGATGCGGGACGTGCTCGGCACCATCCAGGCTGACCAGGACGCCATCATCCGGGCGGGATCCCGCGGCGCGCTCGTCGTGGACGGCGGTCCGGGCACCGGCAAGACCGTCGTCGCGCTGCACCGCACCGCCTATCTCCTGTACGCCGACCCGCGTCTCGGGCACCGCCGGGGCGGCGTGCTGTTCGTCGGCCCGCACCAGCCCTACCTGGCCTACGTCGGTGACGTCCTGCCGAGCCTCGGCGAGGAGGGCGTGCAGACAGCCACTCTGCGGGATCTTGTGCCCGAGGGTGCAGCGGCAGCGAGCGAGAGCGACCCGGGGGTGGCCCGGCTCAAGTCGTCCGCGGACCTGGTGAAGGCGATCGAGCCGGCCGTCAGGTTCTACGAGAAGCCGCCCGCCAAGGGGCTGACGGTCGAGACCCACTGGGCCGACCTCCGGCTCACCGCCGACGACTGGGTGGAGGCGTTCGACGCGCCCGCGCCCGGAACTCCGCACAACGATGCGCGCGACCAGATCTGGGAAGAGCTGCTGACGATCCTGGCTGACAAGGTCGATGACGAGGAGGTGCCGGCGGACCAGCTCCGCAAGTCGCTGCTGCAGAACCGGGAGCTGGTCACTACCTTCAGCCGGGCGTGGCCGCTGCTCGAGCCGGCTGAGCTGGTCGGGGACCTATGGTCGGTACCGGCCTACCTGCGCATGTGCGCGCCCGGGCTCAGCCTCGAAGAGGTGCAGATGCTGCAGCGCGCGGATGCTCAGGCCTGGACGGTGTCTGACCTGCCGCTGCTGGATGCGGCTCGGCAGCGGCTCGGCGACCCGGAGGCGGGACGGCGCAAGCGCCGGCAGGACGCCGTGGTCGCCGCGGAGCGCGAGCGCATGCACCAGGTCGTCGACAACCTGATCGAGGCTGGCGGCGACGAGTACGGCGAGGGCCTGGTGTCGATGCTGCGCGGCGAGGACTTCCAGGACGCCCTGGTCGACCAGGCCGCGCTGCCCGGCGCCACCCCGGACGTGCTGGCGGGCCCGTTCGCGCACATCGTCGTGGACGAGGCTCAGGAACTGACCGACGCCGAGTGGCAGATGCTGCTGCTGCGCTGCCCGTCCCGGAGCTTCACCATCGTCGGGGACCGTGCTCAGGCCCGGCACGGCTTCACTGAGTCGTGGCAGGACCGGCTCAGCCGGGTCGGGCTTGACCAGATCAGCCTGGCGTCCCTGAGCATCAACTACCGGACGCCGGAAGAGGTCATGGCCGAAGCCGAGCCGGTCATCCGGGCCGCGCTCCCGGACGCCAACGTGCCGACGTCCATCCGTCGCGGCAGCGTCCCTGTCCGGCACGGATCTGCTGCGGAGCTGGACTCGATCCTCAGCACCTGGCTCGCCGCGCATGCCGACGGGATCGCCTGCGTCATCGGCGATCCCGCCTTCCCGGCGCGGCCGCGGGTCCAGTCGCTGACCCCGGTGCTGGCCAAGGGGCTCGAGTTCGACCTGGTCGTCCTCATCGACCTCGAGACGTTCGGCGAGGGCATCGAGGGCGCGGTGGACCGCTACGTCGCGATGACCCGGGCGACGCAGGAGCTCGTCATCCTGACGAGCCGCTGACGCCGCCGGGAGCTGTGCCCGGGGTGCCAGGCCCGGGCGGCCGGGCCGTGCTTACAGGACGTCGTGTCCGGGGTGCGGCTCGGCCGGGATGGAGCCGAGCCGGCCGGCCTGGTAGTCCTCGAACGCCTGGACCAGCTCGGCGCGGGTGTTCATGACGAACGGGCCGTAGGCGGCCACCGGCTCGCGGATCGGCTGGCCGCCCAGGATCAGCACGTCGAGCTTCTCGCTCGGGCCGTCCATCTGCCGCTGGGCTCCGAAGGTCAGCACGTCACCGGGGCCGAACACGGTCAGCTGCCCGGTGTGCACCGGGCGCTGGTCGGGCCCGACAGTGCCCGCGCCAGCCAGCACGTAGGCCAGCGCGCTGAAATCGGCCCGCCACGGCAGCCGCAGCCGGGCGCCGGGCTCGACGGTGGCGTGCAGCAAGGTGATCGGGGTGTGCGTGGAGCCGGGTCCGGAGTGGCCGCCGACCTCGCCGGCGATGACGCGGATCAGCGCGCCGCCGTCGGCCGAGCTGAGCAGCGCGACCTGGCCCGCCCGGATGTCCTGGTAGCGCGGCGGCGCCATCTTGAGCCGGGATGGCAGGTTCACCCACAGCTGGAAGCCATGGAACAGCCCGCCGCTCATGACCAGCTCCTCGGGCGGCTCCTCGATGTGCAGGATCCCGCCGCCGGCGGTCATCCACTGGGTGTCGCCGTTGGTGATCAGGCCGCCGCCGCCGTTGGAGTCCTGGTGCCGGAACGTGCCGTCGATCATGTAGGTCACGGTCTCGAAGCCGCGGTGCGGGTGCCAGGCCGTGCCCTTGGGCTCACCGGGGGCGTAGTCGACCTCGCCCATCTGGTCCATGTGGATGAACGGGTCCAGCTCGCTCAGGTCCACGCCGGCGAAGGCGCGCCGGACCGGGAACCCCTCGCCCTCGTAGCCCTGCGGCGCGGTGGTGACGGACCGGACCTGGCGGTCCCGGCTGATCGCGCTGTCGGGCTCGTCGATCCTCGGCAGGACCAGGATGTCCGGGGCGGTGACCGCTGGCATGGCTTCCTCCTCGCGCTTCGGGCTTCGTTCAGCCTACTGGCGGCGACAACACTAGTTGAACGCGCAACATTCCCCTGCCGGGTCGGCGCGGAAGGGGCGGCCGTCAGCGGAGGCCCGGGCGGGGCCTTAAGTGAAGGATCGCGGTTAAAGAGGAGGGTTTTGCCTGCTGCGAGGTGAACATCCTCCCCCCAGGCCAGGCGCCGCCGGGCCAGGCGCTGCCCGCGCCAGGGCCGCTCGCGCCCAGGGCCGCCTGAGCCCGGGGCTGCCCGATCCTGGGGCTGCCCGAGCCCTGGGGCTGCCCGAGCCCGGAGGCTGGCCGAGCCCGGGGCTGGCCGAGCCGGGCGCCGCGCTCGGCGGAGCTCAGAGCGGGAGGCCCTGCTCCAGCTGGGCCAGGCCGGCGTCGATCCGGCCGAACATCGCGGCCACGTCGATCTCCTCGCCGGCCAGGCCCCAGGGCATCGTGGCCGCCATGATCACGCCGATGATCGCCCCGGCCAGGGCGCGCACGGCGAAGTCGTCGGCACTGCGGCCCGCCCGGGCGGCGAGCGGGCCGGCGATCTGGTCGATGGTCCGGGCGAACTCATCCAGCGCGCGGGCCCGGATCTCCGGGACCCGGGCCGTCAGCTCCATGCCCTCCTTGATCCGCTCCAGCTCATCGGGGCTCACGCTGGCCAGCATCTGCGCCGCCGCGGCCCGGAAGGCCGCCACCGGGCCCAGTTCCGGTGGCTGCGCCTCGATCAGCTCCATCGTGACGAGGTCGAAGTCGTCCTGCAGGACGACGTCCTCCTTCGTCGGGAAATAGCGGAAGAACGTCGCGGGGGAGATCTCGGCGGCCGCGGCGATCTGCTCCACCGTCGTGGCCGAGTAGCCCTGCTCCCGGAACAGCCGGAGCGCGTGCTCCCGGATGGAAGCACGCGTCCTGGCCTTCTTGCGCTCGCGAAGGCCGGCGGGCCTGCCTGCCTCAGCGATATCGCTCATGGTTGTCATTCTGCCTGAGCGGCGGCGGTCACGTTCGGCAGTGCGGCAGCCGGCCCTGGCCCGGCGGGATCCGGGTCCGCCTGGCGGGGCAGGAACGCCACCGCCACCAGCGCGGCCAGCACCGCGATGCCCGCGCAGACCCACAGCATGATGTCCAGGCCGCCGCTGTAGGCGTCCCGGACCTCGGTGAGCAGCGAGGCCGAGCCGGTGGCGTGGGCCGCCACCAGCCCGCCGGCGACGCTGTCGCGTGCGGCAGCAGCCGCCGCGTGCGGCACGCCGCCCAGGTGCAGGCGGGCCTGGTAGACCGAGTTGAGCACGGTGCCCAGGACCGCAACCCCGACCGTGGCGCCAACCTGGCGCATCGTGGTCATCAGCGCCGAGCCGGACCCGCTGCGCTCCGGCGTCAGCGCCCCGAGGGCGGCGTTCATCGCGGTCGGCATGGCCAGGCCCAAGCCCAGGCCGGTAACGGCGAACCAGGTCGCCACGAAGCCGGTGCTGCTGTCCGGGCCGGTGGCCGTGCCGCCCGCCAGCGCTGCCCCCATGATCACGAACCCGGCCGTGGTCAGCGCCTTCACGCTGACCAGCGGCCCGCGCGCGGGCTTGTCGCCGGCCGCGGCCCGGGGAGTCTGCAGCCGCTGGCCGATCCCGAGGCCGACGGCCAGGCCGCCGACCAGCGGCAGCAGCCGCACACCGCTGGCCAGGGAGTCCAGGCCCCACACGTCCAGGAAGAACTGCGGCATGGCGAAGGTGATGCCGAACAGCGCGAACTGGACCATGGTGGACAGCGTCGTGCCCGCCGCGAACCCGGCCGACCGGAACAGCGACAGGTCCACCAGCGGCTGCGCGCCGGGGCGCCGTGTCATCATCCGCTCCCACAGCCCGAATCCGGCGAGCACCACCGCCCCCGCCGCCATGGTGGCGATCGCGGTGGTGTCGGACCAGCCCTTCTGGCCGGCGGTGATGACGCCGTAGACCAGCGTGATCAGCCCGGCACTGGAGATCAGCACGCCGCCGAAGTCGATGCGCGGCCGCTGCGAGCTGCGCGACTCGGGCATCAGGAACAGCACCGCGATCACGGCCAGCACCACGACCGGGGCGTTGATCAGGAACACCGAGCCCCACCAGAAGTGATCCAGCAGCCAGCCGCCCAGGATGGGCCCGATGGGGAAGCCCACGAACGTGGCCCCGCCCACGATGCCGATCGCCTTGGGCCGCTCGGCGGGGGTGAACAGCACCGGGAGCACGGCCAGGGCCATCGGCATGATGACCGCGGCGGCCAGGCCCAGCACCGTCCGCGCGGCGATCAGCTCGCCGGACGAGCCGGCATAGGCGCAGGCCAGCGATGCCACCCCGAACAGCGCGAGCGCGCCGGCCAGCATCTTCCTGCGCCCCCACCGGTCGCCGAGCAGCCCGGCCGGCAGCAGCGCGGCGGCCAGCGCCAGGCTGTAGGCGTCCACGAACCACTGCAGGTCACTGGTGGAGGCGTGCAGGTCAACCGACAGGGTCGGCAGCGCCAGGCTGAGCACGAACAGGTCGATGCCCACCACGAGCATGCTGATGGCCAGGGCGCCGAGCGCCCACCACCGGCGCGCGCCGGCCTTCTCAGCTTCCATCGTGAGCCACCTTCTCAAGCGTCTAGCTCTCATCTGACTGTCAGACCAAACTGATAGTAACTCTTAAAAGCTAGTAAGCGTCAAGTGATTTGCGCCGCCAGGATCTGGCGCGCGCCCCCGCTGTCGGGACCGGGCGTAGTTGCGCGACACTGAGGGAAGACCGGGCTCGGGACGAGGGCTCAGGCAAGGGGCGAGATCAGGAGGCCAGCCATGCCACAGCCACAGGGCGAGGAACTCGCGCGGGTGCGGGCGCGCCGGGAGGAGCTGCGCGAGCGCTACCTGAAGCCGCTGGCGCAGCGCCCGCCCACGACGGTCGGCGGCGTGCATCACCTGGCACTGATCTGCAAGGACACCGAGGAGACGATCAAGTTCTACCAGGGGCTGCTCGGCTTCCCGCTGGTCGAGCTGGTGGAGAACCGGGACTACGCCGGCTCCAACCACTTCTTCTTCGACATCGGCGACAACAACCTGCTCGGGTTCTTCGACTTCCCCGGCCATGAGCACCCGGCCTGGCAGGAGACGATCGGCGGCGTCCAGCACCTGGCCATCTCGGTGACCCAGGAGCAGTTCGACGCGGCGAAGAAGAAGCTAGAGCAGTCCGGGATCGACTACCTGGGCCCGGACCGGGGCGCCGACAACAGCATGTACTTCCGTGACCCCAACGGCGTCGGCCTCGAGCTCTACCGGGAGGACCTGGGCAAGTTCGAGGGCCACCAGCTGCTCTGAGCGGGCCGGAGGGGTGCCGGCGCCGCCTGGACTGACTGTGACGAGGGAAGGCAGTGTCTTCCAGGCACCCCGCAGGCGAGCGGGCAGCACAGCCTTAGCGCAGGTCGCGGCGGATCACCAGGCGCAGCCCCGTCCAGATCTGGTTGACCGCGCACACCTTGTTGTCGACCAGGCCGGTCGGCAGGGCGACCTCCCGGACCGCGTCATCGGACATGTCGGTCGGCAGCCCGGACGATTTCTTGGGCCAGGCCACCCACAGGCCGCAGGTCGGCGCCATCTGGCTGCGCAGCCGCGGCAGCTGGGCCGTCAGCTCCGCACGCTCCGTCACGAACGTGAGGATGACGTCGTAGCGCGCGTCATCGGCCAGGTCGGTGTGCATCCTGGCGGCGACCTCGGGCAGGTCGGCCAGCATGCCGAGCAGCGTGTCGGTGAAGCCCTCCGGCGCGCCGATCACGGCCAGCTCGTCGTCTTCGCCGATGCCGAGCTTGCGCGGCAGCGGCGTGGCGGAGTAGTCCTGATGGCCGTCGCGGGCCCGGCCAGCGGCCTGCCCGGTGCCCGTCCCGGCGGTGTCTGCGCCCATCGCTGCCCCCCGCTGTCCCCGGCTCGCCCTGGTGATGGCTGGCCCGCCTGGCTCGCTCAGAACGAGAAACCGCCCGGCCGGCCGTTACGGTCGGCGATCAGTCCCGCGATGGTCGAGATGGCGATCTCCGCCGGTGTCCGGGAGCCGATGTTCATGCCGATCGGCCGGTGTACCCGGGCGATCTGCTCCGGTGCCACGCCCAGCTCGGTAAGCGCCGCGATGTGCGGCCCCACGTGCCCGGCCTTGCCCATAATGCCGATCCAGCGCGCCTCGCCGGCCAGCGCGTCGCGCAGCGCGACGCCTAGCTCGGCCCGGTGATGGTCGGTGACCACCACGTCGGTCGCCACGCCGGCCTGGCCGGTCCCGTCCGCACCGGACGCGTCCTTGACGCCGGCCGCCAGCATGGTGCCCGGCGGCAGCATGCCGCCCGCCCTGGCTTCCGCGCGCCGCTCGTCGTCCGGCTCGACCAGCACCGGCCGGTAGCCGGCGTCGGCGGCGTACCGCAGCAGGAACAACGCGACCGGGCTGGCGAACACGGCCACGAGCACCCGGTCGCCATCCGGCTCCGGTGCCGGGGCGCCGTGGGCGATCGCGTCGGGCGACGGGCCGCCATGGGCGACCGCGCAGGCCGGGTCCTCAATAGGGCTGGTCATGGTTCCGAGCTTGCCATCCGCAGCCCGTGCCCGGCAACGCCGGGCTCGAGGTGCGCGAGGCGTCGGCGGTGCCGGTTGCGCTCACCGGAGGGGACGCCTGGAGGCGCCGCCTTCCCTCGTCGCAGGCTCCTCAGTCCAGGCGGTGCCGCGCCCCCTCCGGCTCGCGGCGCTGGCCGGGCCCGGGACTGATGGCGCTGCCTGCGGGGTACATGGCGGGGATCAGCCAGCGGGCCCGGGACCGCATGGCCGAGGCCCTGACAAATCACACGAAACGGAGCTGGCGATGCGACTCAGCGCCCGCAACAAGATCCAGGCCCGGGTAACCGGCATCACCAGGGGCGAGGCTGCCGCCAACGTCGAGCTGGACGCCGGCGGGGTGCGGCTGGTGGCCTCGATCACTACCGAGGCCGTCGCCGAGCTGGGCCTGGCCGAGGGCTCTCAGGTCGTCGCCATCGTCAAGGCCTCGGACGTCATTGTCGCCGTCCCCGACTAGGGCAGCCTGCCCCGGCCGCCGCTACTGGGACAGGAGTGCCCGGACCGCGTCGCGCAGCGGGCCCATCCGCGCCGCGGCGGCGCGCCGTGCCTCGTCCAGGCGGCCGCCGTCCACCGGCTGAGTGACCTCCAGGTAGGCCTTGAGCTTAGGCTCGGTGCCGCTGGGCCGGATCACGACCCGGGCGCCGGTCAGCCGGTAGATCAGCACGTCCGCGGACGGCAGGTCGCGGGTGCCGCCGGTCAGATCGGTCACCGAGGACACCCCCTCGCGGCCCAGGAATGTCGGGGCAGCGGCGCGCAGCCGCGCTGTGACGTCGGCCGGCGAGCTGGTGGTCACGGTCAGCTGCTCGGTCAGGTGCACGCCGTGCGCGGCCTCCAGGGCGTCATAGCACTCCATCAGTGACTCGCCGCCCGAGCGGGCCCGGGTGGCCAGGCCGAGCACGGCCAGCGCCGCCCCGATGCCGTCCTTGTCGCGGACGAGGTCGGTCACCGCGTAGCCCAGCGCCTCCTCATAGCCCAGCACGAACCGGCTGCCGGGCCGGGACTCCCCGCCCCGCACGATCCACTTGAACCCGGTCAGCGTCTGGACGTACTGCGCCCCGGCCGCCGCGGCGATCCGCGACAGCATGGTCGAGGACACCACCGTGGAGACCAGCAGCCGGTCATCGGCGGCGCCCGGCTCGGCCGGAGCCGGGAACCGGTCCAGCAGGTAGGCGCCGAGCAGCGCGCCGACCTGGTCGCCGGTCAGCGTCCGCCAGCCGCCAGGAGCGTCCGGGTCGGGCGCGGCGACCGCGAGCCGGTCGCCGTCGGGATCGCTGGCGATGACCAGGTCCGCGCCGGACCGCCGGGCCAGGGCAATGGCCAGGTCCAGTGCGCCCGGCAGCTCCGGGTTGGGGAACTGCACGGTCGGGAAGGCCGGGTCCGGCTCGGCCTGGGCCTCGACCACGTCCGGCTCGGAGAAGCCAGCCTGCTCGAAGGCGCGCAGCGCCAGGCTGCCGGCCACTCCGTGCAGCGGCGTGTAGACAAAGCGCAGCCAGGTCGCTCCTGGCGGGCCCGGCGAGACCGCGCACACCGCGTCCAGGTAGGCCTGGGCGATCTCGTCGCCCAGCCGGGTGATCAGCGGGCTGTCCGGGGCACTGACCGGGACCTGCGCCAGCGGGCCGAGCGCGGCGATGGCCGCCTCGATCTCCACGTCGGCCGGCGGCACGATCTGCGCGCCGTCGGCCAGGTAGAGCTTGTAGCCGTTGTCCTCGCGCGGGTTGTGGCTGGCCGTGATCATGACTCCGGCCGCCGCGCCGACGTGCCGGATGGCGAAGGCCAGCAGGGGCGTGGGCTGCTGCGGTGGCAGCAGCAGGACCCGGATCCCGGCGCCGGCCAGCACCCGGGCGGCCTCGTCGGTGAACTCGTCGCTGCGATACCGGGCGTCGCACCCGATGACCACGCCCGCCTCGGCCGCGCTGCGGTCGCGGCGCAGCAGCCAGCCGGCCAGCGCCGCCGTGGCGGCCCGCACGACCGCCCGGTTCATCCGGTTCGGGCCGGCCGCCACGGCCCCGCGCAGCCCGGCGGTGCCGAACTCCAGCCGTGCCGCGAACCGGTCGGCGAGCTCCGCGGCGGCCGCCGGGCCGCCGCCGGCCAGCAGGGCCGACAGCTCAGCCCGGTCCCGCTCGTCGGGGTCATCAGCGATCCAGGCGGTGACCCGCGATCGCAGGTCCTCGGTCAGGGTGGTGTCGCTCATCTGTGTCAGTTCCGGCATCCCGCTCGGCATGTGCCAGGTTCCTCGTGTTTCTGCCCGTCCCGGGCGGGCGCCGGTCCCGGTGCGCCCGCTGCTCCCATTTCATGCTGGCCGGCGGCCGGGCAGGCACCCGGGGCCGGCGTGGCCCGCTAGGCCGTCCGCGGCAGGATGCCGGCCAGCAGCTCGCCCATCCGCGCTGCCGCCGCCTTTCCGGTGGCCAGGACGTCCGCGTGGTCCAGCGGCTGGTCCGACAGGCCGGCCGCGATGTTGGTGACCAGTGAGATGCCCAGCACCTCGGCGCCCAGGTGCCGGGCGGCGATCGCCTCCAGGGCGGTGGACATGCCCACCATGTCGGCCCCGCAGGTGCGCAGCATCCGGATCTCGGCCGGGGTCTCATAGTGCGGGCCGGGCAGCGCCGCGTAAACGCCCTCGGTCAGCTCCGGGTCCGCGGCCCTGGCGATGTCCCGCAGCCGCGCCGCGTACAGGTCCGACAGGTCGGTGAACCGCGGCCCGTAGCCCTCCGGCGGCGGCGGGCCGGCCAGCGGGGACTGCGCGGTCAGGTTGAGCTGGTCGCTGATCAGCACCGGCTGGCCCGGCCGCAGCCCGGCCCGGATCCCGCCGGAGGCGTTGGTGAGCACCACGATCCGGCAGCCCGCCGCGACCGCTGTCCGGACGCCGTGCACGACCCGGGCCACCGGGTGGCCCTCGTACAGGTGGGTGCGGCCCAGGAAGACCAGCACTCGCAGCGGCCCGACGGCCAGCGACCGGACCACCGGGACATGTCCTGGCACGGTCGCCTCGGCGAAGCCGCCCAGGTCGGCCAGCGCGACCTCGGCGTCGGCCGTGCCGAGCGCGTCGGCGGCGGGCATCCAGCCCGAGCCGAGCACCACTGCGGCGTCGTGGGCAGCGTGCCCGGTCAGCTCGGCTAGCCGGGCGGCGCTGGCCGCGGCGGCGGTATAGGGATCACTCATGCCTTGATGTAGGGCTTTCCGTCGGCCGCCGGCGCCCTGACGCGGCCGACGAGGCCGGCCACCGCGACGATCGTGGCGACGTACGGGGCCATCAGCAGGATGTCAGACGGGATGGGGACATTGGTGGTCGCCAGCACGGATCCGAGCTGGGAGGTGAACCCGAACAGCAGCGCCGCGGCGAGCGCGCCGAGCGGCGTCCACCGGCCGAAGATCAGCGCCGCCAGAGCAATGTAGCCCATGCCCGAGGAGATGTTGGGCGAGAAGTTCCCGGCCGAGCCGAGGGTCAGGTATGCGCCGCCGATGCCGGCGATCAGGCCGCCGAGGATCACCGCGCCGTACCGGGTGCCCAGCACCCGGATGCCGACGGTGTCGGCCGCCATCGGGTGCTCGCCGACGGAGCGCACGCGCAGCCCCCAGCGGGTGCTGAACAGTCCGACCTGCACAACGATCAGCAGCACGTAGGTGATGTACAGGAAGATCGTGCTGTCGAAGAGAACCGGGCCGAGGATCGGGATGTCGCCCAGCAGCGGGATCTTCACCGGCAGGTAGGTGGACGGGGAGTTGAGCGAGTTCTCGTAGGGGGTCAGCGCCCGGTCATACAGGAACCCGGTCAGGCCGGCGGCGAACACGTTCAGGACCACGCCCAGCACCACCTGGTCGACCAGGTAGCGGATGGCGAAGACGGCCAGCATCGCGCCCAGCAGCCCGCCGGCCACCGAGCCCAGCACCAGGCCGAGCCACAGCGCGCCGAAGAAGCTGGCCACGATCGCGCCGGTGAACGCGCCGAACAGCAGCTGGCCCTCGATCGCGATGTTGATCACACCCGACCGCTCGCACAGGCAGCCCGCCAGGGCGCCCAGGATCAGCGGGATCGACGCCGCCAGCGTGCCCTGCAGCAGGTTGACGACATTGAACGGGATGCTCTGCCCGGCCTGGGCCCAGCACAGCAGGGCGAGCACGAAGGTGAACAGGACCACCCCGATGCTGACCCGCCGGGCCACCGCGCCCGCCGGGCGCAGCGCCCGGCCCACGCCGGCGGCCAGCGAGATCGCGCCGCACACGTAGGCCGTGGTGGCCGCGGGCAGGCTCAGGTCGGGCACCGCGACCTTGGCGAAGTCCTGGGAGAAGGCGAAGACCGCGTCGCCGTGTGCCGCGTACATGCCGAACCCGAGGATGTCCACGAGGCCGAACAGCACGAACGTGGCCGCGGCCACCATCCGGCGGTCGACGGTGAGCGAGACCCCGGCGGGCCTGGTCAGCGCGGTCACCCGTTCCACCCCTTCGCGAGAGACTGGCCGGCGCCTCGTGCGGTGGCCTTATGCAGCCGGAACAGGCCGCGGATCAGCGGCGGTGCCGCGACGAACAGCACCACCAGGGCCTGGATCACGGTCGTGATGCTCAGCGGCGTGGAGGTGCTGACCTGCATGGCGACGCCGCCCGCGTCCAGGGCGCCGAACAGCAGCGCGGCCAGCACGACGCCGCCGGGCCGGGCCCGGCCCAGCAGCGCCACCGTGATCGCGTCGATCCCGTAGGTGCCGTAACTCTGGAACGTGAGCGCGAAGTCGGTGCCCTGGATGACCGTGCTGCTGGCCAGGCCGGCCAGCGCGCCGGCGATCAGCATCACCAGCATCCAGCTGCGCGTCACGCTCATGCCGGCACTGCGCGCCGCGCTCGGGTTGGCCCCCACGCTGCGGAACTCAAAGCCGATCGTGGAGCGGCTCAGCAGCCACCACACCCCGGCGGCGCAGGCCAGCGCCAGCAGGAAGCCGGCGTTGACCCGCAGGTGCGAGCCGAGCAGCAGCGGCAGGTGAGCGTCCCCGGCGATGAACGGGCTGACCAGGTCGGAGCGGCCGGGCCGCTGCATCGCGGAGGTGCCCAGGATCCAGGACAGGAAGTCGGCCATCACGTAGTTGAGCATGATCGTCACGATCACCTCGTGCGCGCCGGTGGTGGCCTTGAGCGCGCCGACCACCCAGCCGGTCACCGCCCCGCCGACCATGGCGCCGAGCACGCACACGACCACATGAATGAACGGCGGCAGGCTGACCCCGAACCCGAGCCAGGTGCACAGCAGCGCGCCGCCGATGAACTGGCTCTGGGCGCCGATGTTGAACAGCCCGGCGCGGAAGGCCAGCGCCACCGACAGGCCCGCGAAGATCAGCGGCGTGGCGTTCACGGCGGTCTCCGACAACGGGTTCAGCACCTGGCTGACGGTGCCGTCGCTGAAGGCCGTCCCGATCGACTGCTGCTGGAAGACCGCGGCCACGGTGTGCGGGTTGAAGATCGAGCCCTCGAACATCGCGATGTACGCGCTCGCCGCTGAGTCCCAGGCCTTGCCGATGGAGTAGCCCGGCCCGTCGGCGAAGAAGCTGCCCCACACGTGCAGCACGGCCGGGTCGGTGAAGGCGATCAGCAGCCCGCCGACGAAGATGGCGACGATGATGGCCAGCGTCGTGACCACGACCGAGTTGCCCTCGAGGATCGACTCGATCAGCAGCGGTCCCAGCCGCGGCCGCTGGCCGGCCGCCTGACCGGAGCCGGCAACTACCGCGGCGGCGCCGCCGGCCGTCTCGCTGGCGGCGGCCGCTCCGGCCGGGGCATCGGGGGTGGCTGTGGCGTCAGCGCCGGCCGCGGGCTCGCTCGCCGCGGGCTGGCCGCTGGCTGCGGTCTCGTCGCTCATGATGGGTCCTGGTCCTTGGCTGGCTGGTCATCCGCGGCCGGCGCGGCCGGCTCGGGCGCCTCAGGCGCCCGGGCCGGGCTGGCGGCCCCGGCCGCAGCGGGTTCCGCCGTCCCGGTGGCCTGCTCGCCGCTGCCCGCCCCGGCACCCGCCATGAGCATGCCGAGCTCCTCGACGGGCACCGTGGGCGGCCGGAACCCGGTGATCCGGCCCTCGTACATCACCGCGATGCGGTCCGACAGCGCGTACACCTCGTCCAGCTCGGCCGAGATGATGACCACCGCGCGGCCCTGGTCGCGCTCGGCGACGATCCGCTTGTGCACGAACTCGATCGAGCCCACGTCCAGGCCGCGGGTGGGCTGGCTGGCCAGCAGCACCCGCAGCTCGCGGCCGAACTCGCGGGCCAGGATGACCTTCTGCTGGTTGCCGCCCGACAGCGTGCCGGCCGGAGTGTCCACCGAGGTGGTCCGCACGTCGAACTGCTCGACCCGGGCCTCGGCGTTCTTGCGGCTGGCGGCCAGGTCCAGGGCCAGGCCGCGGGCGTAGGGGGGACGGTCGTAGACATCCAGGATCATGTTGTCGGCGACCGAGAAGTCAGCGACCAGGCCGTCCGCCTGGCGGTCCTCGGGGACATAGCCGATGCCGGCCCGGATCCGGTGCCGGGGGGCGTCGTGGGTGATCTCCTGGCCGTCCAGCGTGACCGAGCCGCCGCTCACCGGGCGCAGGCCCATGAGCGCCTCGCACAGCTCGGTCTGCCCGTTGCCCTGCACGCCGGCGATGCCGAGCACCTCGCCGGCCCGGACATCGAAGCTGATCCCGGCCACCGCGTCCTGGCCCCGGTCGTCGGGCACGTGCAGCCCGTCGACCTTCAGGACGACATCGCCGGGCAGCGCCGGCGCCTTGCTGACCCGCAGCGTGACCTGCCGGCCGACCATCAGCGCGGCGAGGTCCTCGTCGGAGGCTGACGGCGGCCGCTGGCCCACCACCTGGCCGCGCCGGATGACGGTCACCACGTCGGCGATCTCCTGAACCTCGCGCAGCTTGTGCGAGATGAAGATGATGGAGCGCCCGTCGGCCCGCAGCTGGCGCATGATCGTGAACAGCTCCTCGGTCTCACCGGGGGTGAGCACCGAGGTCGGCTCGTCCAGGATGAGCACCCGTGCCTCGCGGACCAGGGCCTTGAGTATCTCGACCCGCTGCTGCACGCCGACGGGGAGTTCCTCGATGAGCGCGTCGGGGTCGACCCGCAGGCCGTAGCGCTCGGAAAGCTCGCGTACCTCGCGCCGCATCGAGCGGCGGTCCAGCATCCCCAGCCGCCGGGTGCGCTCGGCGCCGAGGGTGACGTTCTCGGCCACGGTGAACACCGGGACCAGCATGAAGTGCTGGTGCACCATGCCCAGGCCGGCCCGGATGGCGTCCTTGGGCGAGCGCAGCGTGACGGGCTGGCCGTCGGCCAGGATCTCGCCCTCGTCGGGCTGGGTCAGTCCGTACAGGACGTTCATCAAGGTGGTCTTGCCCGCGCCGTTCTCGCCGAGCAGCGCATGGATCTGGCCGGGCTCGACGACCAGGCTGATCTGGTCGTTAGCCACCAGGCTGCCGAAGCGCTTGGTGATGCCGTTCAGCTCAAGCCGCACCGCGCCCTCCTCCCGTTACCAGATCCGGACCCGCCAGTGGCCAGGGCGGCGAGATGCCGCCCTGGCCACATGGTCAGGCTGTCAAGAATTCAGCCGTATTCGATATTTGCCAGCTGGCGATTTACACCGGGGACTTGGTGGCCGGCTTGATCTTGCCGCTGATGATGTCCTGCTTGATCTTGTTCAGCTGTGACTGCAGCGACGCCGGGACCTTGCTGGCGAAGTCGTGGAACGGCGAGAGCACGGCGCCCTGGTTCTCCAGGGTGCCCACGTAGTTGCCGCCCTTGAACGTGCCGTTGGCCGCCGCCAGCACCGCCGCCTTGACCGAGGCCTGGATGCCCTTGGTCACGCTGGAGATGAAGTACTTGCAGTACTGCGCCGCGCTGACGCAGCCGTCGGTGTCCACCCACATCATGTTGACCTTCTGCGAGCCGGCCTGGGCGTCCGCGTTCTGGACGGCCTTGGCGGCACCGAGGCCAACGTTCCCGGCGACCGGGAAGATCACGTCAGCGTGCTGGGAGATGAAGGTGTTGGTAGCCCGCTGCCCGGCGCTCTGGTCCGTGAAGTTGCCGGTGAACAGGCCGCGCTGGGTCTTCTCGTTCCAGCCCAGCACCTTGACGTTCTTGTGGTTCTGGGAGTTGTAGTACTGCACGCCGTCCCAGAAGCCGTCCATGTAGATGGTCACCGTGGGCAGCTTCTGGCCGCCGAAGGTGGCCACCACACCGGTCTTGGACATCCCGGCCGCCAGGTAGCCGCCGAGGAAGCCGTCCTGCGCGGTGTTGAACACCAGAGCGTCGACATTGCTGATCGCGGGGGAGTAGCTGTAGTCCACGATCGCGAACTTCTGGTCCGGGTTGGCCTGGGCCGCCTTCTGGGTGTTGTCGCCCATCAGGAACCCGACCGTGACAATGATCCCGCACTTCTTGGCGATGAACGCGTTGATGTTCGGGGCGTAGTCGCTGCTGGACTGCGACTGCAGGTACTTCACCTGAATGTTCGGGTTGGCCGCCGCCGCCTGCTGCATGCCCTGCCAGGAGGAGGCGTTGAAGGACCGGTCGTCGATGCCGCCGGTGTCGGTCACCATGCAGCCCAGGAACTTGCTGGCAGTAGCACCCGAGGCTGAGCCGGATGCACTGGAGCTTGCGTTCGGGGCCTGCGTTTTAGATCCGCACGCCGCCAGCAGCGCAATGGCGCTGACTGCCGCGGCAGTCCTGAGAATCGCTCTCACCGATACCTCCTACGTCATAGCAGCCACATCGCTGCGGACAAGAGCGTCGGACCCGCCCGCGCATCCTGGCCCAGGATGCCTGAGTCCGGTATATCCCCCCCAAGGGATGACCGAAGGTTAACTGCGGAGGTAACCCCGTGAAAGGCGGAAACTGCCTCCGCGCAGCCCTGTTGCACAATTGAGACCCGCAGGTCGGGCCGCGTGGCCCGACCGCGACCTTGCGGAGGGTGCATGACCATCGACTGGGCCGCGCTGCGCGCTGCCGCCACCGAGGTGGCCGGCCGTGCGTACGCCCCTTACTCCCGGCTGCGCGTCGGCGCTGCCGGGCTGGTCCCCGGCGGAGCCGTGGTGACGGGCTGCAACGTGGAGAACGCCTCGTTCGGGCTGACGCTGTGCGCCGAGTGCGGCCTGGTCTCGGCGCTGCACGCAGCCGGCCACGACAAGCTGGTGGCGGTCAGCGTGGTGGCGGGCGACGGCGCGCCGCTGGTGCCGTGCGGGCGGTGCCGGCAGCTGTTGCTGGAGGCCGGCGGCCCGGAGCTGCTGCTCGACGCCGACGGCGGGCCGCGGCGGCTCGGTGACCTGCTGCCCGGCGCGTTCGACCCGGCCGAGCTGGCCGGCCGCCGCGAGGGTGACGGCGACCCCGGCGGTGCCGGTGCCTGACGTCGTTGACCTGATCCGGGCCAAGCGAGACGGCGGCCTGCTGGCCGGGCCGGACATCGAGTGGCTGATCAGTTCCTACACCGCCGGCCAGATCGCCGAGGAGCAGATGTCGGCGCTGCTGATGGCCATCGTGTTCCGCGGCCTGGACCCCGGCGAGCTGCAGGCCTGGACAGCCGCCATGATCGCCTCGGGGGAGCGGCTGGACCTGTCCGCCGTGTCCGCCCCCACCGTCGACAAGCACTCCACGGGCGGGGTCGGGGACAAGGTCTCGCTGATCCTGGCGCCGCTGGTAGCCAGCTGCGGTGCCGCGGTGCCGCAGCTGTCGGGCCGCGGGCTGGGCCACACCGGCGGCACCCTGGACAAGCTGGAGGCGATCCCCGGCTGGCGGGCCAGCCTGGGCAATGCCGAGATCGTCAGCCTGCTGCGCGAGGTCGGCTGCGTGATCTGCGCCGCCGGGGCGGGCCTGGCCCCGGCCGACCGGCGGCTGTACGCGCTGCGCGACGTCACCGGGACGGTCGAGTCGATCCCGCTGATCGCCAGCTCGATCATGTCCAAGAAGATCGCCGAGGGCACGGCCG
Organism: Streptosporangiaceae bacterium; assembly: GCA_035763085.1. Taxonomy (GTDB): domain Bacteria; phylum Actinomycetota; class Actinomycetes; order Streptosporangiales; family Streptosporangiaceae; genus DASUBV01. Next base: position 25,730 of record DASUBV010000399.1, read on the forward strand.
CGCTGGTGCTGGACGTGAAGGTGGGCAGCGGCGCGTTCATGCCCGACATCGGCTCGGCCCGCAAGCTGGCCGAGACGATGGTCGAGCTCGGCGAGGCGGCCGGGGTGCGCACCAGCGCGCTGCTGACCCGGATGGACGAGCCGCTGGGCCGGGCCGCGGGCAACGGGGTCGAGGTCGAGGAGTCGGTGGCCACGCTGCGCGGCGAGGGCCCCGACGACCTGGTCGAGGTGACGCTGGCCCTGGCGCGGGAGATGCTCGCGCTGGCCGGGCTCGCGGCGGACCCGGCCGACGCGCTGGCCGGCGGCCGGGCGCTGGCCAGGTACCGGGACATGATCAGGGCGCAGGGCGGTGATCCCGACGCGGAGCTGGCGCCGGCGCCGCACACCATGGTCGTGCGGGCGGCCGAGTCCGGCTTCGTGCGGCGGCTGGACGCGCGGGCCGTCGGGGTGGCGGCCTGGCGGCTCGGGGCCGGCCGGGCCCGGAAGGAGGACGCGGTGAGCGCCGCGGCCGGGGTCATCTGCCTGGCCAAGCCCGGCGACCGGGTCGCCGCCGGTGACCCGGTGCTAGAGCTGCGTGCCGAGGACGAGACTCGCTTCGGCCGTTCCGTTTCTGCTCTGGAACATGCGATCGAGATCGGTGCGCAGCCGCCGTCGCGCCCGCCGGCCGTCCTGGAGCGCATCGGGACCTGATCCCGGGGGCGCGGCCGGGGCGCCGCCGGACTGAGGAGCCTGAGCGAGCCGGGGCGGTGCGGCGGCGCGTCCGGAGCGCCGCCCTGGCTCGCGGGCGGCACTGCGACCAGGGAACGCGGTGGCTCCCGGGCATCCCGCCGGCGAGCGGGCAAGCAGAGCGTCTGTGACAATGAGCCTCATGGCTGTCACGCTCGCAGAGATCCGCCAGGTCCCCAAGGTGCTGCTGCACGACCACCTCGACGGCGGGCTGCGCCCGGCGACGATTGTCGAGCTGGCCGCCGAGAACGGTTACGAGGGCCTGCCGGCCACCGAGGCCGGCGAGCTGGCCGCGTGGATGAACGACGTTGCCACGCGCGGCTCGCTGGAGCTGTACCTGGAGGCGTTCCAGCACACGGTCGGGGTGATGCAGACCCGCGAGGCACTGATCCGGGTGGCGGCCGAGTGCGCCGAGGACCTGGCTGCCGACGGCGTGGTGTACGCCGAGGTCCGGTTCGCGCCCGAGTTGCACCTGGCCCGCGGGCTGAGCCTGGACCAGGTGGTCGATGCCGTGCTGGAGGGCTTCCGGCGCGGCAGCGCGGGCCGGCCGATCACGGTCTACGCCCTGCTCACCGCGATGCGCACGGCGGCCATGTCGCTGGAGATCGCCGAGCTGGCGGTGCGGCACCGCGACGCCGGCGTGGTCGGGTTCGACATCGCCGGGGCTGAGGCCGGCTTCCCGCCGAGCCGGCACCTGGACGCGTTCCAGTACGTGGCGCGGGAGAACTTTCACATCACGATCCACGCCGGGGAGGGTTTCGGGCTGCCGTCGATCTGGGAGGCGGTGCAGTGGTGCGGCGCCGACCGGCTAGGCCACGGCGTGCGGATCATCGACGACATCCAGGTGGCCAGGGACGGCTCGGCCCGGCTGGGCCGGCTGGCCAGCTACGTGCGGGACAAGCGGATCCCGCTGGAGATGTGCCCGACCTCGAACGTGCAGACCGGCGCGGCACCCTCGATCAAGGAGCACCCGATCGGGCTGCTGCGCGACCTGGCCTTCCGGGTCACGGTCAACACCGACAACCGGCTGATGAGCGGCGTCACGCTGTCGTCGGAGTTCCACGCGCTGGCCGAGGCATTCGGGTACGGCTGGGGCGACATCGAGTGGCTGACGACCAACGCGATGAAGAGCGCGTTCGCGCCGTTCGACGAGCGGCTCCGGCTGATCAACACCGTCATCAAGCCCGGCTTCGCTACCGCCCGCGCCGCCCGCATCGGCACCGTCGGCTAGCCCCACGGCTAGCCAGCTTCCGGTCAGGCCTGGCTCGCCGGCCGGCCCGGCGGCAGCATCGGCGCCGGAGCAAGCCAGAGCAGGCCGGGGCCCGTGGGCATACATAGCGGCGGGAGGTAGCTTCTTAGCGTGGGAACAGAGTCGATAACCGAGCCGGCCGCGGGTGCCGGGCCCGGCACCACCGCGGGCGTCGCCCCGAACGGCGCCGCGAACGTCGCCGCGGGCGGCTGGGCGCTGGACGCCGCTGACCTGGTGACCTCGCGGCCCGAGATGTCCGACGCCGCCCTGCGGCAGGTGCTGCACGGGCTGCCGGGCATCGACGAGGTCGGGGTCGCCGGCCGGGTCGCCGCGCTAGCTACCCGGTCGATCAAGAAGGACGCCAAGATGGCCGCCCTTGACCTGGCCATCCGCACCGTCGACCTGACCACCCTGGAGGGTGCCGACACCCCGGGCAAGGTGCGCGCTATGTGCGCCAAGGCCCGGCGGCCCGACCCGCAGGATCCGGCCGTGCCCCCGGTGGCCGCCGTCTGCGTCTACCCCGACCTCGCCGGGATCGCGCGCCAGCACCTTGCCGGCAGCACCGTGGCAGTGGCGTCGGTGGCCACCGCGTTCCCGTCCGGCCGCGCCTCGCTGGCCGTCAAGCTGGCCGACACCGAGGACGCGGTCCGGGCCGGGGCCGACGAGATCGACATGGTGATCGACCGCGGCGCGTTCCTGGCCGGCCGCTATGGCCAGGTCTTCAGCGAGATCCGCGCTGTGCGCGAGGCCTGCGGCCCGGCTCACCTCAAGGTGATCCTGGAGACCGGCGAGCTGGCCACCCTGGATAACGTGGCCCGCGCCTCGTGGCTGGCCATGCTGGCCGGCGCCGACTTCATCAAGACCTCGACCGGCAAGGTCTCGCCGGCCTCCACCCCGCCCGTGGCTCAGGTCATGCTGTCGGCCGTGCGGGACTTCGAGCAGGTGGCCGGCCGTCAGGTCGGCGTCAAGGTGGCCGGCGGCATCCGCACCGCCAAGGACGCTATCCGCTACCTGGTGCTGGTCAACGAGACGGCCGGGCCGCGCTGGCTGACCCCGGCGCTGTTCCGGATCGGCGCCTCCAGCCTGCTCAATGACCTGCTCATGCAGCGGTCTAAGCAGCTCACCGGCCAGTACGCCGGGCCCGACTACTTCACCGTGGACTAGCGGAGGCTCATTTCCTGATGGCCGGAACCCGACCCAGCCCGTCCAGCCCGTCCGGCTCGGACACCGCGCCCGCCAGCGGGGCGCTGCAGCTCGCGGACCCCAGCTGGACCTACGCCCCCGCGCCCGAGGCGCGCGACATCGTCACCATCGCGCCCGAGTACGGGCTGTACATCAACGGCGAGTTCGCCCCTGCCGCCGGCGGGCGGCAGTTCACCACCGTCAACCCGGCGACCGAGGAACCCCTGGCCCAGGTGGCCGAGGCCGGCCAGGCCGACATTGACCGGGCCGTGGCCGCCGCCACGACGGCCTTCGAGCAGAGCTGGGGGCCGCTGCCCGGTGCCGAGCGGGCCAAGTACCTGTTCCGGATCGCCCGGATCCTGCAGGAGCGCTCACGCGAGTTCGCCGTCCTGGAGAGCCTGGACAACGGCAAGCCCATCCGGGAGTCCCGCGACGTGGACATCCCGCTGGCCGCCGCGCACTTCTTCTATTACGCCGGCTGGGCCGACAAGCTCGAGCACGCCGGGTTCGGTCCCGCGCCGCGGCCGCTCGGCGTCGCCGGCCAGGTCATCCCGTGGAACTTCCCGCTGATGATGGCCGCCTGGAAGCTCGCGCCCGCGCTGGCCGCCGGCAACACCTGCGTGCTCAAGCCCGCCGAGACCACGCCGCTGAGTGCCCTGCTGCTGGCCGAGGTGTGCCAGCAGGCCGGCCTGCCGCCCGGTGTCGTCAACGTCGTGACCGGTGCCGGGGCGGCCGGCGCCGCCCTCGTCGCCCACCCCGGCGTGCACAAGGTCGCGTTCACCGGCTCTACCGAGGTCGGCCGCCAGATCGCCACCGCCGTCGCCGGCACCACCAAGAAGCTCACCCTCGAGCTCGGCGGCAAGGCGGCCAACGTCGTGTTCGACGACGCCCCGCTGGACCAGGCCGTCGAGGGCATCGTCAACGGCATCTTCTTCAACCAGGGGCATGTCTGCTGCGCCGGCTCCCGGCTGCTGGTCCAGGAGTCGGTCGCCGACACCGTGCTGGAGCGCCTGCGCCAGCGGATGATGACCCTGCGGCTCGGCGATCCCCTGGACAAGAACACCGACATCGGCGCCATCAACTCGCGCGAGCAGCTGGCCAAGATCCGCGAGCTGTCCGACTACGGCGAGGCCGAGGGCGCCGAGCGCTGGTCGCCGCCGTGCCAGCTGCCCGACCGCGGGTTCTGGTTCGCGCCCACCATCTTCACCGGAGTCAGCCAGTCGCACCGGATCGCCCGCGAGGAGATCTTCGGGCCGGTGCTGTCCGTCCTCACCTTCCGCACCCCCGAGGAAGCCGTGACCAAAGCCAACAACACGCCCTACGGCCTGTCGGCCGGCGTCTGGACCGAGAAGGGCAGCCGCATCCTGTGGCTGGGCCAGCGGCTGCGGGCCGGCGTGATCTGGGCCAACACCTTCAACAAGTTCGACCCCGCCAGCCCGTTCGGCGGCTACCGGGAGTCCGGCTTCGGACGGGAGGGCGGCCGCCACGGCCTGGCCGCGTACCTCGATGCCTGAGCCCGCGGACAGCAAGGCAGCCGCCCGCCGGGCCGGGAAGAGCGGCGGCAAGACGACGGCGAAGGCCTCGAAGAAGACTCAGAACCAAACGGCTGCCCGCCCGGCCCGCCCGGCTGCCACCGGCGCCCAGCGCAGCGCCCCAAAGCCGGCTCAGCCCGCTCCGGCCCGGCCCGCGACGGCAGCCCCGCGCCAGACACGAGCGGCTGATCCCGTCACCGAGCCGGCCGCCGCGGCCCAGCCCGCGGCCAGCGCGGGCGCCGCCGGGCCGGCGTCACCGAACGGAGCGCGGCTGGCCGTGCGCAAGACCTACAAGCTGTTCGTCGGCGGGGCCTTCCCGCGCTCGGAGTCCGGCCGGTCCTACCCGGTCGCCGCGCCCGGCGGCGAGCTGCTCGCCTATGCCGCGCGGGCCTCGCGCAAGGACGTGCGGGACGCCGTCAAGGCCGCCAGGGGCGCCTTCGGGCGGTGGTCGGGTGCCACCGCCTACAACCGCGGTCAGGTGCTGTACCGGGTGGCCGAGATGCTCGAGGGCCGGGCCGAGCAGTTCGCGGCCGAGATCGGCGCGGCTGAGGGCGTGCGGCCGCGCGCCGCGCGCGATCAGGTGGCCGCCGCCATCGACCGGTGGGTCTGGTACGCCGGCTGGACCGACAAGGTCGCTCAGGTCACCGGCGCGGCTAACCCCGTGGCCGGGCCGTTCGTCAACTTCAGCGTGCCCGAGCCGGCCGGCGTGGCCGCTATCATCGCGCCGCCGCAGTCCAGCCTGCTCGGCCTGGTCAGTGTCCTGGCCCCGGTGATCGCCACCGGCAACACCGCCGTGGTCGTGGCCAGTCCGGGCCGGCCGCTGCCCGCCATCACCCTGGCCGAGGTGCTCGCCACCTCCGACGTGCCCGGCGGCGTGGTCAACCTGCTCACCGGCTACGTCGCCGAGCTGGCCCCGGTGCTGGCCGGGCACATGGACGTGAACGCCATCGACGTGTCCGGGGCGGACCCGGAGACTGCCGCCGAGCTTGAGCGGCTGGCCGCGGGCAACCTCAAGCGGGTGCTGCGGGCGGTGCCGGGCGAGGACTGGGCCGCTTCGCCGGGCACCCGCCGGCTCACCGCTTTCCTGGAGACCAAGACCTTCTGGCACCCGGCCGGCATCTAGCCGGCCCCCGGTCGGCAACGAGACGCCCGGGCTGCTGCGGCCCGGGTCTCTCCGGCGCCTGGCTGGCCGCGGCCGGGGGCCGGCGCTGCGTCAGGCGGGCTCGGCCGCGGGCTTGTCCCCGCCGCCGGGCTGGTCTGCCGCAGCGGGAACGAGCAGCGAGACCGTGTCCGCCACGCAGGCCGCCTTCGTCTGGCCCTCGATCGACACCGTGACCCGGCTGTAGCACAGCAGCCCCAGGTGGGTCTGCTTGACCTCGCGCAGCACCGCGCCGGCCCGGATACGCGAGCCGACCGGCACCGGCGCGGGGAAGCGGACCCGGTCCAGCCCGTAGTTGACGCCCATGGCCAGGTTCTCCACCCGGAAGATCTCGGTGGTCAGCACCGGCAGCATGGACAGGGTCAGGTAACCGTGCGCGATCGTGGTGCCGAACGGCCCGGCCTTGGCCCGCTCGGGGTCGATGTGGATCCACTGGTGATCGCCGGTCGCGTCGGCGAACGCCGACACCTGCGCCTGGGTCACCTCATGCCAGTCGCTGTAGCCCAGCTCCTGGCCGGCCGCCGCGGCGAACTCGGCCAGGCTGCTGAAGATCCGCACAGTTCCTACCTCCATCGTGTCCGTCCCGGCCGCGGCCGGGGAGCCGCGGCCGCCGGGCGCATGCCGTCGCCGGGCCCGGCGCGGCGCGTGCGCTCAGACCACGCCGAACAGCCGGTCGCCCGCGTCGCCCAGGCCCGGGACGATATAGCCCAGCTCGTTTAGTTCCCGGTCGACGGCCGCCGTCACCACGCGAATGGGTACCGGCTTGTCGCCGGGGAATGCCTGCTCGATCCGGGCGATGCCCTCGGGCGCGGCCAGCAGGCACACGGCGGTGACCGCCGCGGCGCCGCGCTCCAGCAGGATCTCGATGGCCGCCTGCAGCGTGCCCCCGGTGGCCAGCATCGGGTCCAGCACGAATGCCTCGCGGTCGGACAGGTCCTCGGGCAGCCGGGTGGCGTAGGTGGTGGCCTTCAGCGTCTCCTCGTCGCGGGCCATGCCCACGAAGCCGACGTCGGCGTTGGGCAGCATCCGGATCATGCCGTCGAGCATCCCGACGCCGGCCCGCAGCACCGGGACGACCAGCGGGACCGGGCGGGCGATCCGGACTCCCTCGGCCTCGGTGATCGGGGTAGGCACGGTCACCCGCTCGACCCGGACGTTGCGGGTGGCCTCGTAGGCCAGCAGCGTGACGAGCTCGTCGGCGAGCCGCCGGAAGGTCGGGGTCTCGGTATGGGTGTCGCGCAGGGTGGTGAGCTTGTGCGCGACGAGCGGATGATCAACAACCAGGGTTTGCATGGCGGACAGTCTGGCAAACACCGCGACACGCCGGACGCGGATGCCCCGAACTGTCGCAGCCGCCCGGCATGATGGCCACGGTCACGAATCCTCCTGGCCGCGCAGCCGGCCCGGCGCGCACAGCCTGATGTGCCGCTGAGCTGGCCCGCCGGCCCCGGCAACTGGCGGACGTCCATGGCGCGGCGATGCGGCTGATCCACACCTCGGACTGGCATCTGGGGCGCACCCTGCACGGCGAGAGCCTGCTGGCGCACCAGGGCGAGTTCCTGGACTGGCTGCTCGCCGAGGCGGTGCGCCAGCGAGTCGACGCGGTGGTGGTCGCCGGTGACGTCTATGACCGGGCCGTCCCGCCGGTCGATGCGGTGACGCTGCTGGACGCCACGCTGGTGGCCTTCGCCCGTGCCCGCATTCCGATGCTCATCACCAGCGGGAACCACGACTCCGCGGTCCGCCTCGGGTTCGCCGCCGGCCTGAGCGAGGCGGCCGGGATTCACCTGCGCACGTCCCTCGCTGACCTGGACAAGCCCGTCGTGCTGACCGACGACTCCGGCGAGGTCGCCTTGTACGGAGTGCCCTACCTGCTGCCCGATGCCGTCATGGCCGACCTGGGCGCCGAGCGCTCGCACGCCTCAGTGCTGGCTGCCGCGGCGGCCCGGATTCACGCCGACGCCGCGCGCCGCGGCATCGGCCGGGTGGTGATCGCGGCGCATGCGTTCGTGACCGGCGGCGCAGCCTCGGAGTCCGAGCGAGACATCCGGGTCGGCGGCATCGGGGACGTCAGCGCCACCGTGTTCGGCGGGGCCTGCTACGTCGCGCTCGGCCACCTGCACGGCCCGCAGCTGGTCAGCGCCGCGCCGGAGCCAGGTGGCGCCGTTCCTGCCGGGGAGGCGCCCGCCGGGGGACCGGTCACCGGGCCGGGGCTGGCCCGGTACAGCGGGTCGCCGCTGGCCTTCTCGTTCTCGGAGAAGTCCCACCGCAAGTCGGTCACGCTGGTCGACATCGATGCTGCCGGGCAGGTGCGCACCGAGTTGCTGCCCGCGCCGGTGCCCCGGCCGCTGCGCGAGGTGCGCGGGCGGCTCGACGACCTGCTGGCCCGGGCCGACGGCGATCTCGCCGAGCTGGCCGGCGCCTGGGTCAAGGTGGTGCTGACCGACCCGCAACGGCCCGCGGCGCCGATGGACCGGCTGCGCGAGAAGTGGCCGCATACGCTGGTGCTCGACTTCGCCCCCGAGGGCGGCCTGGTCAGCGCTGCCGCCGACCTGCAGGCGCTGGCCCGGACCACCGACCCGGCGGAGATCTGCGCCCTGTTCGTCGAGTACGCCGGAGGCACCGGGCCCGACGATGCCGAGCGGCAGGTGCTGCGCGGCGCGGTCGAGGCTGCCCAGCACGCCGAGGCGGTGGGCTGATGCGGCTGCATACCCTCGAGCTGCAGGCCATCGGCCCGTACCCGGCCTTGCAGCGCATCGACTTCGGCCGGCTGGCCGGCAGCGGGCTGTTCCTGCTCGAGGGCCCGACCGGCGCGGGCAAGACCACCATCCTGGACGCCATCACCTTCGCCCTGTACGGCGGCCTGGCCGGCAGCGAGTCCGCGGGGGACCGGCTGCGCTCGCACTTCGCCCCGCCGGACGCCGAGCCGTCGGTCACGCTGGAATTCAGCATCGGCGGCGTCCGGTACCGGGTGCGCCGCTCGCCGGAGTACCAGCGGCCCAAGCGGCGCGGCGACGGGTTCACCGTCCAGCATGCGCAGGTGCACCTGGAGCGGCTCGACGACGGCCGCTGGGCCAGCCTGTCGTCGAACAAGGCCGAGGCCGGCGAGCTCATCACCGAGGCCGTGGGACTCACCCGCGACCAGTTCACCCAGGTCATGCTGCTGCCGCAGGGTGAGTTCGCCACGTTCTTGCGCAGCAGCGACGATGACCGGCGGGCGCTGCTCACCAAGCTGTTCAGGACCCAGCTCTACGACCGGATCACCGGCGAGCTGGAGCGCGGCCGGCAGGAGGCGAGCCGTGCCCGCCAGGAGAGCCAGGCCCGGATCGACACCTGCGCGGCGGCCGCCGCCGAGGCGGCCGGCCTGGATGCTGAGGCCCGCGGTGAGCTGCTGGCCGCCAGCCGGAATGATCGCGCGACCCGGCTGAAGGAGGTCGCCGCCGAGCTGGCCCGGACCATCGAGGTGACCCGCGACGGCCTGGAGATCGCCGCCACCTCGCTCGCCGCGGCGCAGCAGGCCGACGCCGCGGCCCGGCGGCAGGCCGAGCTGATGACCCGGCTGACCGGGGCGCTGGACCGGCTGGCCGCGCACGAGGCCACCCGGCCCGGTCATGAGGAGCTAACCGGCCGTCTCGGGGCCGCCCGCCAGGCCGAGCCGGTCCGGCCGCTGCTGACCGCCCTGGATGAGGCGGAGCAGCTCAGCCAGGCGGCGTGCACGGCACTGGCCGAGGTGGTCGCGGTTCTGGACGCCGAGCTGGACGAGTGGCCCGGCGGCCCGGCAGGTGCCGAGCTGCGGGCCTGGCTGGCGGACCTGCTCGCCGCCAGCGGCGTGGCCGGGGCCGCTGATCTCGCCGTGGGCCGGGGGGCTGCAGGTGGCGGCGCCGAGACTGATAGCGGCAGTGCAGCCGGGGACGACGCGGCCGCGGACGACGCAGCCGGATCCTGGCCGGACAGCGCTGCAGCCACGGCCCGTGCCGCCGCTGCAGCGGCGCGGGCCGAGGACGACGACCGGCAGGCGACGGCGCTGGAGCACCTGGTTGCGGCCGAGGCGGCACGACCGGACGCCGTGGCGGAGCTGACGGCCTTGCGCGCGGCGGCGGAGGCAGCGGCCGGGCGGGTAACGACGCTGGAGCGCTCGAAGGAGGACCTGCCGGCCAGGATCACGGCGCTGCAGGAGCGGCTCGATGGCGCCAGGGTCATCGCCGCCGGACTGGCGCAGGCCCGCGAGCAGCAGGCGGCCGCCGAGGCGCAGCTCGCTGCGGCGGTCCGGGCCGAGGAGCTGCGGGACCAGCTGACTGACCTGGAGGCGGCGCGGCAGGCCGCGATTGATGCCCACCAGGAGGCGGTCGACGCGCACCAGCGCGCGATGGAGGAGCGGCTGGAGAACATGGCCGCCGAGCTGGCCGAGCGACTGGCCGACGATGGCCCGTGCCCGGTCTGCGGCTCGACTGACCATCCAGGGCCCGCCATGCACCAGGCCGATGCCGTCTCGGCGGACGACGTAGCGGCGGCCGCCAGTCGCCGTGATGCGGCTGCCCAGCAGCGTGACCAGGCCCAGCAGGCCCGCGATGAGCTCGCCGCTGAGGCAGGCGAGGCGAGCGCGGCGGCGGGGGGCGCGACATCTGGCCAGCTGGAGGCCGCCGTTGCCGAGCTCGCTGACCGGGTGCAGCTGGCCGAGCAGGCGGCCGCTGAGGCGGAACAGCTGGGGCCCGAGGCTGATGACCTGCGCGCTGAGCAGGAGAAGCTGGCCGAGGAGCTGGTCGCTGCCGCCGGAGACGTCGCGGGGGCCGAGCAGAAGGCCGCCGATGCGGCCGCCCGGCTGGACCGGCTCGACGCTGAGCTGGCTGCGGCGGCAGGGGACTCCCCGTCCGTGACAGCCCGGCAGCAGCGGCTGCGCGAGCTGGCGCTAGCCGGCCGGACCCTGGCCCAGGCACTTGGCGCGCTGGCCGAGGCGGGTGCGGCCGAGCAGGCGGCCCGGCTGCGGGCTGAGAGTGAGCTGGCGGCGGGCGGCCTGACCTCGCTGGCCGCCGCGCGCGCCGCGGTGCTGTCTCCAGCCGAGCTGGCCCGGCTGGCCGGGCAGGCGGAGGAGTGGACCAGCGCGCTGGCCGGCCTGACTGCTGCGGTCCGTGCCGACGACCTGGCGGGCCTGGACCCCGGCCAGGCCGCGGCTGTGGCCGCGGCAGCCCAGGCCGCCGCAGCGGACCTGACCGGTGCGCAGGACGCCGAGCGGCTGGCGCGCGACAGCTGCCAGGCGCTGACCGCCCGCGATGAGCGGCTCGGCCAGCGGATGGCCGAGCTGGCCCTGGCCGAGGAGGCCGCCGACCGGACCGAGGAGGAGACCGGCCCGGTGATCCGGCTGGCCGCCCTGGCCCGGGGCATGGACGGGCACCGCCGGATCGCGCTGACCACCTACGTGCTGCGGCGCTGGTTCGAGCAGGTCGTGCAGGCCGCCAACGTGCGGCTGGCCGCGATGTCGGCCGGCCGCTACGAGCTGGCCCGCACCGAGGAGGGCGAGTCGAGGCGGCAGCGCACCGGCCTGACCCTGGCGGTCATCGACCGGTACACCGGCGAGGAGCGCAGTCCCCGGTCGCTGTCGGGCGGCGAGACCTTCTACACCTCACTCGCCCTGGCGCTGGGCCTGGCCGACGTGGTGCGCGCCGAGGCTGGCGGCGTCGAGCTGGACACCCTGTTCATCGACGAGGGCTTCGGGTCACTCGACGCGCACACCCTGGACCAGGTGATGGCGGTCGTCGACGAACTGCGCGACCGCGGCCGGGCCGTCGGCATCGTGAGCCACGTGGCCGACCTGAAGGACCGCGTGTACGAGCGGCTGGAGGTGCGCCGCCTGCCCGACGGCTCGTCAGCCGCCACGGTCGTGGCCTAGCCAGCAGCAGCGCGGCCGCCAGCCGGCATAGCGCGCAGGGGTTCGCGTCACCGAGGTCATATCCGGCTATGGCGCGCCGTGATAGTCCCATTCCGTGCGGCGCGGCCGGCCCGGCAGTTCCGCCCGGCCGGTTGCCCAGAGCAGGGTCTCCCACCGGCCGGTATCCGCTGGCGCATCAGGAAAAAAGCGGTCAAGGACCCGGCCGCACAGGCCGGCTGGCGGTGCCCAGGCCAGGCCGAGTCCCGCGGCGACATCGTGCATGTGCAGCAGGGTTTCCGCGATGCTGATCGCGGCGAACCCGCCGGTGTCCAGCACGCCGATGTCATGGTACGCGCGGACCTCCGGTGGCGTGGTCGCCGCCATAGCCACCAGGAGGGCGCCGCACGCGTCCACGACCTGCACCAGCCCGGCCGGCCCCGCGGCACGGTCCGCGAAGATGACCAGCCCCGGGCCACCGGGTCGGTGACGGGCCCACGCGAACGGCACGGACCGGTCCGTGGCAGGAATCCTCGGGCCGAGCTGCGCGGCGTGGAAGAACAGGTTGTCGGCGATGTGCTCGACCGTTTCCCAGCAGGTCCACTCCAGCGGGCCGGCCTTGGCGTCCCAGGCCATCCAGTCCATGTCCTGCGCCTGGCCCAGCGTCGCGGTGGTCAGCCGGACAGCACTTTCCACATCGGCCGCTGCTGCTGGAAGGGACGTGTCAGACATTGGCGGAGCGTATCGCTCACCCGGTCGCGATGGCACGCGACGAGGAACATGCTGGCTTGCTGGGCGAGGCAAACTGACGCCGACGTTCCCGGGCAGGCCGGGCGATCTTGCGCCTGGCCCGCTCCGCTGGTGCACGGAACGGACCAGGCGCGGCCATGGTCTCGGTCAGGACACGTTGGCGAAGAACCGGCGCAGCTCCGGGACGACCACCTCGGGCTTGCCGCCCCGGTTCGACGCGCTGACATCACTGGAGCCGCCGTGGTCAAGCCCGGCGAATTCCACGCGCTGGCAGTGCGGCAGCGTCGCGGCTAGCGCGTCCATGCCCGGGCGCAGGAATGGCAGGCCCTTACTCCCGTTCATCAGCAGCACATCGGCCTGCACCGACGCGAAGCGGTCCGCATGGCCGGCCAGCTCGGTCACCAGCGCTCCCTCGTAGTGCAGGGTCGGGGCCAGCTTGCGCATAGTGACCGCGTCGCTGGCAGCCTTCTTGTCCTCGCTGTTCAGGGCCATGCTGGTCAGGCCCGCCAGGATCCGGCGCGGCACCATTCGCATGAACGACGGGGCGAGCTCCAGGCCGAACATGCTGGTGACCATCGCGGCCGACACCCGGCCCGCGGCCATTTCCTCGTCGAACCGGCTGAGCCACCCGGTGTACCGGGCCTTGTCCAGCACCAGCGCGGGCTCGTAGACGGCGACCTTGCGGATGGCGGGCAGGGTGCGGGCCGCTTCGAGGACGGCCAGCCCGCCGGCGCTGACCCCGAAGACCCGCTGGGCGCCCGACTCAGCCAGGACGGCTTGCAGGTCCTCGGCCTCGGTGCGGATGCTGTAGTCGGCCGGATAGGGGCCGGACGAGCCGCGGCCGCGCCGGTCGGGCAGGTAGCAGGTGTAGGCACTGGCCAGGCCCTGGGCCAGAGCCAGATGACTGCGGGCCGACTCGAAGCTGCCGTGCAGGAGCACGACGGCCGGGCCCTGCCCGATCTTCAGGTAGCCGATGCGGGTCCCATCGCGGGAGGTGACCGCGCCGGCGCTGGGCTCGGCCGTAACTCGCTGGCCGGTGGTCTGGGCGGTATTCATCTCTGTCTCGTTTCTCGTGTGCGGTGTGGTCAGCGGATGCGGGCCGGGTCGTCGATCACCGGTGCGCGGCCCTCGGCGTGCGCCTGGCGGGCGTCGCTCAGGAACTCGCGTGTGCAGATGGCGGCCAGCTGCGCGATCCCGCCGCTGCTGACCCGGATCTCGCCGTGCCGGACCGGCCCGGTCAGCCGGACTCGCCGGCCAGTCCCGGCCGGGTTGTGGTGGTAGGTCTGCTTGACCCGCCCGCGGCCCGTCCAGCAGATGCCCTGCTGGTCGATGACCGTGTTCTCGCCGACGAGCAGCTTCACGGTCGCGTGATCGAGATCCAGCTCGACCCCGATGTCCCCGTCCGGGATCTGCGGCGAGCGCAGGTCGATCATGACCGAGCTGTAGCGCGCCCGGACCTGGAAGTCCCTGGCGCCGGTCCAGTTGGCCAGGTGCCGGGCCGAGTCGTGGTCGACGTGGATCCGGACCGGGCCGTCGGCAGCGGCGGCCGTCGCGGGTCCCGCCGGCGGGGTGGTCTGCATGGTGCTCATGGCGGTTCCTTCCCGAGCTCTGCTGTGTTCGTCTTCGAGTATCCAGTCCTGACTAGTCAGTGTCAACTATTATTGAAGTCCGCATGGAGTCTGCGACCGCTGCGTGCTGATAACAGCAAGACGAGCAGGCTCGGAGGGGAGGGGTTCCTGGCGGTTCGAAGGGCATGAGGGTGCCGCCCACGACGCTGTTAGGTCGTGAGCGTGTCCTCCACGACGCTGCTGGGTCATGAAGGTGCGAAGGTGCCCGCCATGACCCTGGCCTGAGCTCTGGGCAGGTCGGCCGGGCCGCCAGCCTGGGTGATCCAGGGTTCTGGGCTGGCGGCCTGGGGTGATCCAGGCGGTCAGCCGGGCGAGCTCGCCGGGATGATCAGGGCGGCTGCCTCGCGGAAGGAGGCGACCGTGGCCAGGTCCGCGGGGTTATGGCCGGGGTCGGGGGGCTGGCGTGCATGGCCAGGCGGCTGGCCGTTCGGCCGGGTGATCTGAATGGCGGTGATGCCGAGTGCGGCCGCGCCGGCACAGTACGGGGCCTGGTCATCGACGAAGACAGCCGAGCCCGCGGTGACCCCGAGCTGGTCAAGAGCCTGCTGGAAGACCTCGGGTGCGGGCTTGGCGTAGCCGGCCTCGCAGGACAGGACAACGGCGTCGGCCAGCGTGGTGATGCCCAGCCTGGTCAGGAGCCCGCGGGTGTTCTCCCGGCAGTTGCTGACAATCGCGATCTTGATGTTGCGGCGCCGGAGGGTCTCCAGGAACCAGATCGTGTCGTCAAACAGCCGGGCAGAGGCCAGGAGCAGTTCGCTATCGGTGCGGGTGAGCTCCGCCAGCAGGCCGGGCCGGCTGCTGGCGCCCAGGGCATGCAGGATTTCCGTATAGGCCCCGGCCGTGGACAGCTGGCCGACGGTCAGTGCCGGGCTGCGGGCGAGCAGTTCCTGTCTCCAGGCCCGCTCCGGCACGCCGGCCAGTGCCGGAAGCTCGCGCCAGTGCCTGCCGAAGTCGCACGTCAGAATCGTCTCGTAGACATCGACGAGACATGCCTCCGGCTGGGTCACGCCCCCAGCGTACGGGCGGGGTCCGGCGGTGCCCAGGGGGCGATTCGCGCGACTTTAAGCCGGTCTGCGGGGCGCTGCCGGCGCCGGGCTCGCCGGGCTCGCCGGGGGCCGTGTGCCGCGGCCGGTACCAGATCGAGGTGCAGCCCGCGGCGCGGCAGCGGACCCACAGGTGGCCGCGCCCCGGCTCGCGCATCGCCTCCGGGCAGTCGCACGGCATCCACCCGACGATCACGCGGCCCGGAGCCCACGGATGGCCTGCGCTGCAGGCCGGCGGATATCTCCACCACGCTGGCCTGGTGACTGTGCTCATCGGGATATTAGAACACAGGTTCGACCGCAGGTCAGCGCCCGGGTAGGAGCTGATTCTGGCTGTGGTCAGACGGTCGCGGTCAGCTCCGTCGTGCAGTACCTGCACCGGCTGGCATCGGCCGGGACATCGGTGGACTTGCAGCTCGGGCAGGTGCGGACGAGCGGTGACTCGGCGAAGACGGCCGTGCCCCGCCGCCGCATGTAGGCGCGGTAGGGCACCACGATCAGGAAGTAGACGACCGCCATGAAGATGATGAAGTAGATGATCGCGGAGATGAACGCGCCCATGTTGATCCGCTGGCCGTTGACCGTCCAGCCCAGTCCGCCGCCCGCCGACGTTCCGCCGGCCGCGTTGACCAGCGGCGTGATGATGTTGTCGGTGAACGCCTTGATCAGGGTACTGAAGGCCAGTGCGACAACCAGGCCGACAGCGACGACGATTAAGTCGCCCTGCATCAGGAAGTTCTTAAAGCCCCTGAGTATCCCCACGGTGGTCCCCCTGTTCAGTGCGCGCGGGCAGCGGCCTCCAGCTGCTTGGCCGACAGCCACCCGTCGTGCTTCCACAGCACCTTGCCGCTCCCTGATACCAGCATGAACCAGGGCTGGTCCTGAACGCCGTAGCCGTCGGCGATACGGCCTGTCGTGTCGAGCCCGACCGGGTAGCGCAGTTTCGTCCCCGCGTGAGTCAGGTACGAGCGGACAGCGGCTGCCGAAGGCTCCGTTACTGCTTCATCGATCCCCACCAGCTGCGGCAGGCCGCCAGCTTTCGCCGCGCGGACGTAGCCGTTCAGGTCGGCGAGATGGCTCTTGAGGTCGGAGGTCTCATCCAGCCAGGTGGCGAAGAAGAACACCAGCCGGGGCTTGCCGGGGCCGATGGAAACTGAGCCGGACCGCACCCCGGGCATCGTCATGCTGGTGGCCGGGGAGACGCCCTTGATCTGAGCCAGGGACTGCTGGCTGGCCAGCTTCGGGTGGCTGGGCAGCAGGCTGGACGCCTCCTGTGCCAGCAGCTGGCCGGCCTGGCCGACGGTGGTGTAGGCCATGGTGGTCAGGTAGAGCTTGCGCTCCCGGCCCTGCGGGTCGATGAGATACAGAGCGGGGGTGTGGTCGATGTCACCCCGGACGATCTGCACGTAGATGTGATACGCCTTCCACACGGCGTGCAGCTGGGCCTGCGACCCGGTCAGGAAGTCCCACTGGTTGATCATCCCGTGCGAGCGGGAGTAGGCCATGACGTTGGACCGCTTGGTCGCGTCGGGGTTGGCGTCGATGCCGAGCAGCTGCACCTGGTTCCCGGCCTTGCCGAGCAGGTCCTTGGCGGCCACCATGCTGGCGGTGGTCAGCGGGCAGATGTTGGTGCACTCGGAGTCGGTGAAGGCCAGGATCACGACCTTGCCGCGGAAGGCACTCAGCGAGACCTGCTGGCCGAACTGATTGGTCAGCCGGAAGTCCGGGGCCTGCCCGTGCAGGGTGGTGCCGGCGTCCAGCTGCGGATTGGACTCAGCCCGCTGCGAAGAGGCGTCCACGCCGCCCTGCGCGGCGCTGCCATGCCCGCTGTGCGCCGGCGAGCTGCAGGCAGCCATTGCCAGCAGCAGCCCGGCGGCGGCACTGGCCAGCGCGATCGAGCGGCGCAGCCGCGGTCGGGCGGATGTCGGGGGGAGGCCACTCATGGCATGCCATCCTCCCACCGCAGGCTGGCGGGCAGGCGACCGGCCCGCGTAACTGGCCGGCGGCCCCGCGTGACCGGCTAGTCCTGCGGGGTGAGCGGCCGGGTCATCACCAGGTCCGGCGTCCCGTTCCTGGCGACGCCGTCGGCCTGGCCGGCCCGGGCGAACCCGCTGCGCTCGTAGAGGCCGATCGCCGGCGCATTGTCCGGCCGGACCTCCAGCCGCAATTCCCCGGCGCCGGCTGCGGCTGCCCACCCGATCAGCTCGGCGATGAGCCGGCGCCCGGCGCCCTTGCCGCGGGCCGCCGGGCTGACCCACATGGAGATGAGCTCAACGACGCCCTCCGCCCCCGGCACGCCGCTGAGCATGCCCGCAGGAACGCCGTCGTCAAGCGCGATGAGGTTGAGCGAGCCGGGAATCTCCAGCCGCGCGCGCCAGCGCGCTGGCTGGTCACCCTCGCCTTGCCAGTCCGCGAGCCTGGCTCCGAACTGGTGCGGGGCCTCGGCCAGCGCGGCGAGCCGCAGCTCGCGCCAGGCCGGCCAGTCGTCGGGGGTCAGGACCTGAATCTCCAGCACGGCGGCAGCATGCCTGATCGGGGCGAAATCGCGCGAGCGAATATTGGCCGCGTCCGGTCGTGGCGGGATATCGCGGTTAACTGACGCGCAAATATCTGGCTCGCCGTTCGGCCCGCTGGCAGGCTGACGCTCATGGCGGACATTTCCACCGGGCGTGACCTGGCCGTACGCGGCCCGGCCGGGCGGCAGGGCCAGCTGCTGGCCTGGGCGGCGCTGATCGCTGTCTACCTCGTCTGGGGCTCGACCTACCTGGCCATCCGTGTCGGCGTCCGGGACATCCCGCCGGGAATGCTCGCGGGCGTGCGGTACCTCGTCGCCGGCGCGATCTTGTACCCGGTCGCGGCCCGGACCGGCGGCGCCGAGCTGCGCGGCAGTGACCGTCCGGGCCGGCGGGAATGGCTGGGCAGCGCGCTAGTCGGACTGCTGCTGCTGGTGATCGGCAATGGCGGCGTGACGCTGGCGGAGAAGTCGCTGCCCTCCGGGCTGGCCGCGGTGCTCGTGGCCACGGTGCCGCTGTGGATGGTGGTGTTCGCCGTGCCGGTGCAGCGCCAGCGGGTCACGCTGCGGGCGGCGGCCGGGCTGGTGGCCGGGCTGGCCGGCGTGGCCGTGCTGGTGGGCGGCGGATCAGCCGGCGGCCACGCGGGTGCCATCGTGGTGGTGCTGGCGGCCGCCGCGTCGTGGGGACTGGGCTCGGTGATCAGCAGGCGCCTGCGGCTGCCCCGCCGGGCGCTGCTGGCCGCCGCCATGGAGATGCTGGCAGCGGGCGTGGTGCTGCTGATCGTCGCCGCCGTCACCGGCGAGGCGGGCCAGGCGCACTGGGGCAGCGTCTCGGCGGGATCCTGGGCGGCGCTGGCCTGGCTGGTTATCCCCGGCTCGATCCTGGCTTTCACTGCCTACGGTTACGCGCTCGCGCACCTGCCGCTGGCCACGGTGTCGACCTACGCCTACGTCAACCCGGTGGTGGCCGTCGTCCTGGGCGTCATCGTGCTGAGCGAGCGGCTGACGCTCCGGGAGGCCCTCGGCGCGCTGCTGGTGGTGGTCTCCGTGGCGATCACGCTCTACCGCCCGGCCCGTCCGGCCTCCCCGGCCAGGACGGACCAGGCCGGGGACGACCCGGTTGCGGCCAGCGTCGAGCGGCGCAGCGCCGTGCTCGTCCTCCGGGAGGACGAGCACGACGGCGCGCCCCCGCCCGAGTCGGCTCCGGGTCAGTGCCCGGCCGCACACAGGCAGCGCGTCAGCAGGAGGCGCCGCGCACCGGCTGGTAGATGAGCACGTCCCGGTTGGAGAACACCAGCCGGTACCAGTCCGTGCTGGCCGCGAAGGCGTCGAAGTTCGCTTCCTGCCCCGGGCGGTACAGGAAGATGTAGCGGATGTCGTCGGCGGACAGGATGCGCGCCGACTGGCAGTCCGCCGGGTACAGCAG
>DASUBV010000400.1:0-8409 GCA_035763085.1 Streptosporangiaceae bacterium
TCGCAGGAGGGGGACATGGCGATGACTGGCTGGTGCCCGGACTGGCCGGGCGGCTTCACCTTCATGCCGCCGCTGTTCGACGCCGCTCACTTCCTCACCAGCGTGGGCAACGGCGTCCTGTCCCAGTACAACAGCCCGCAGCTGAACGCGGAGTTCGCCCAGGCCGCGAAGATCGGCAACGTCCAGCAGCAGAACGCGGCGTACGCCAGGCTCGACGTCCAGATCCAGAAGCTGGCCCTGGTCGTTCCCACCGTCTACGACAACACGGTGATGCTCGTCGGCAGCAACATCGCCGGCGCCTACCCGTCGCAGGCCTGGAACAACGGTGTTGACTTCGTATCGGTCGGCCTGAAGAACCCGCACATCTGATGACGACTGTCACCGGAACGCAGGCGGGCCCGCTGCCCGCCACGCAGGCACCCGCCGGCACCGGCCGGCGGGTGCTGCGCGGGCTCGCCCATGACAAGGGCGCCGTGGCCAGCGTGACCATTCTCATCCTGTTCATCCTGATGGCGGCCGGAGCACCGCTGCTCACGAAGGTCACCGGGTGGGGTCCGGACACGCTCAACCCGAACGCCATCAACCCGAACCTGGGCGGCGAGCCGCTCGGTCACCTGGGCGGGATCAGCCTGGCGCATCCCTTCGGCGTGGAGCCGGACTCCGGCCGGGACATCCTGGCCAGGATCGCCTACGGAGCCAGGGTCTCGTTCCTGATCGCGTTCTCGGCGACGATCCTCACCACCACGCTGGGCGTGGTGTTCGGCATGCTGGCCGGGTTCTTCCACGGCTGGGTGGACCAGGTGATCTCCCGGCTGATGGACTTCCTGATGGCCTTCCCGGCCCTGATCTTCATGATCGCGATACTGTCCGCGCTGCCGTCGGGCAACCGGCCGCTGCTGCTGGTGATCGTCTTGTCGGTCTTCGGCTGGCCCTACCTTGGCCGGGTCATCAGGGGGCAGGCGCTCAGCCTGACCGAGCGTGACTTCGTGGCGGCCGCGCGGGTCTCCGGCGGCAAGACCCGGCACCTGGTCTTCCGCGAGATCCTGCCGAACCTCCTGTCGACGGTCGTCGTGATGGCCAGCCTGTCGGTTCCCGGGTTCGTGGGCGCCGAGGCCGGGCTGTCCTTCCTCGGAGTGGGGGTGACCCCGCCCACCTCGTCCTGGGGGCAGATGATCAGCAGTTCCCTGCAGTGGTACTCGACGGACCCGCTGTACTTCGCCATCCCCGGCGCGTTCTTGTTCCTCACCGTGCTGACGCTGACGGTGTTCGGCGACCGGCTGCGGCACGCGCTCGACGCGGGGGAGGCCGCCTGATGCTCCGCTACCTTGCGATCAGGCTGCTCAGCGGGGCCGGCATCCTGGTGGCGATCTGCTTCGTCACTTTCGCGATCTTCTTCTGGCTGTCCCCGGACCCGGCGGTCGCGGTCTGCGGCAAGACCTGCACCGCGGCGCGGATCGAGGAGATCCGGCACGCGCTCGGTCTCGGCCAGCCTTTCCTCACTCAGTTCTGGGACTTCCTGCGGGGGATCTTCGCCGGCCGGACCTACGGGAGCGGCGCCGACCTGGTGCACTGCCCGGCTCCGTGCCTCGGCTACTCCTTCCAGACCAGCCAGAACGTCTGGGAGATGATCACCCAGCGGCTGCCGGTGTCCGCGACGATCGCCATCGGCGCGGCCCTGCTGTGGGTGCTGGCCGGGATAGTCCTGGGCGTGATCAGCGGTGTCCGGGAGAACTCCTGGTGGGACCGCGGGTCGCTGCTGCTGACTCTGGGCGGCGCCTCGATCCCGAGTTTCGTGCTGGCGCTGGCACTGCAGTACCTCCTGGTGGTCGTACTCCAGGTGCTCCCGTTCCCGCAGGGTGTCTCCTTCACCGCCGATCCGCAGCTGTGGTTCGAGTCCTACCTGATGCCGTGGGTGGTTCTCGCGACCGGCTACGCGGCCCTGTACGCGCGGCTGACCCGGGCGAACGTGATCGACACGCTGCAGGAGAACTTCATGCGCACGGCGCGGGCGAAGGGACTCGGCCCGGTCCTCATCCTGCGACGGCATGCGCTGCGCCCGGCACTGACGCCGATCACGACGATCTTCGGGATGGACTTCGCCTGGCTGCTCGGCGGCGCGCTGATCGTCGAGACCGTGTTCGGCATGAACGGGCTGGGGCTGATGACCGAGCAGGCCATCCAGAAGAACGACCAGCCGGTGATCATGGCGGTGACGCTGCTCGCGGCGTTCTTCGTGGTCATCGGCAACCTCGTGGTCGACATTCTGTATACCTACCTGGACCCGAGGGTGAGGATCGCCGCGCGATGAGCCCGCTGCTGGCCGTATCCAACCTGACGGTGTCCCTGCCCGCGAGCGGAGGCTATGCCGACGTCGTCAGGAGCTCCTCGTTCACGATCGGTGAAGACGACACCCTCGGCATCGTCGGCGAGTCCGGCTCGGGCAAGTCGATGACCGCGCTGGCGATCATGGGCCTGCTGCCCAGGGGCGGCCGGGCCACCGGCAGCGTCAAGTTCGACGGAACCGAGATCCTCGGCATGGCCGACCGTGACCTGCGGCACCTGCGCGGTGCCGTGATGTCGATGATCTTCCAGGATCCGCTCTCCTCGCTGAACCCCTATTACACCGTCGGCTTGCAGATCGAGGAGGCCTACCTCGCCCATCGCGGCGGCTCGCGGAAGGCCGCGCACAAGCTGGCCGCCGAGGCCATGGCCGAGGTGGGCATCCCCGATCCGGCGGTCCGGGCCCGCCATTACCCGCATCAGTTTTCTGGCGGCCAGCGCCAGCGGATCATGATCGCGATGGCGCTGATCTGCGAGCCGAAGCTGCTGATCGCCGACGAGCCGACCACGGCGCTCGACGTCACCGTGCAGGCGCAGGTCCTGAAGCTGCTGGCGCGGCTGCAGGCGCAGACTGGCATGGGATTGCTGTTCATCACCCACGACCTCGCGGTGATCAGCCAGGTCGCCCGCCGGGTGGTGGTCATGCGCGACGGCGAGCAACTGGAGTACGTGACCACTGAGGAAGCATTCTGCTCGCCCCGGCACGCCTACACCCGCAGCCTGCTTGAGGCGATCCCGAGGATCGACGACGCCCTCACGGAGGCGCCATGAGTGATGCGCTGCTGCAGGTACGAGACCTGACGAAGGACTTCACAGTCCGCTCCGGCAACGCGCTGTTCGGGCGGAAATCCACGTTCCGGGCCGTGGACGCGGTGAGCTTCGACGTCCCGCCCGGCCAGACGCTCGCGATCGTCGGCGAGTCCGGCAGCGGGAAGTCCACCACCGCGCGGATGGTGGCCAAGCTGATCGAGCCCACCAGCGGCACGCTGTCGCTGCATGGCGAGGACTTCACGCACGCCCGGGGGCAGCAGCTGGCCCGCTTCCGCAGTGACATCCAGGTCGTCTTCCAGGACCCGTTCTCCTCGCTCAACCCGAAGCACACGGTCGAGCGCATTCTCGCCGCGCCGCTGGACTATCAGGGGATCAAGCCGGCGGGCGGGCGCCGTGCCTTCACCCGCGCCCTGATGGAACAGGTCGGGCTCAACCCTGATCATCTGCTGCGTTACCCGGCGCAGTTCTCCGGGGGGCAGGCCCAGCGCATCGGCATCGCCCGCGCGCTCGCCGTCGCACCCCGGCTGGTGATATGCGACGAGGCGGTCAGTGCCCTGGATGTCACGGTGCAGGCCCAGGTGATCGACCTGCTGCGGCGACTGCAGCAGCAGCTGGGACTGGCCTACATCTTCATCGCCCACGACCTGGCGGTCGTGCGCCGGATCGCGCACCGGGTCGCCGTGATGAGCAAGGGGGTCATCGTCGAGCAGGGATCATGCCAGGACGTCATGCGCAATCCGCGCGACCCGTATACCAAGACCCTGCTCGCAGCGATCCCGCAGATCAACCCAGAATGGGACCGTCGGCGTCAGGAAAATGCGAAGGAGCTGGCATGACGCAATCGCTGCCCACGGCCGTGCCCGCCAGGACCGAGCCGGTGAGCACGCTGACCGGTGAGACCGAGCCCCGGCCGTTGCCCCGGGTGGCCGAGATCCCGGGCTTCGTGGAGTACATGGGCAGCGGATGGGGGACACCCGACCGGACCGCGCCGGTCGCGCCGGGCACGGCGAGTGCGACGGCGGCTCACCGGGCACGGCTAGCCGCGGAATTTCCCGGCCGCTGGATCGTGGTGCCGGCCGGGCGGGCACCGGTACGCAGCAATGACACGGCCTACGACTTCCGGCCCGGCAGTGACTTCGTCTGGCTCACCGGCTGCCCGGTACAGGACGCCGTCCTGATCCTGGGCCCGGCCGAGGCCACCGTGTATGTCCCGCCACCGGCCTACCCGGGTGAGCGGGACTTCTTCGCCAGCGCGGCGACCGGGGAATTGTGGGTAGGCGCCGCACCGGGCCTCAGCGACTGGGCCGAGGCACTCGGCCTCACTGTGCGGCCGCTGAGCGAGCTGGCGGACGCGGTGGCGCGGCTGAGCGACCCGCTGCGTCCCGGCGTGCCGGAGTTCGACCGCGCCGTTGCCGAGCTGCGCATGATCAAGACGAGTGGGAGATCGGCCAGCTGCGGGAGGCGGTGAACCAGACAGTCGCCGGCTTCGCCTCTGTCGTCGGTGAGTTTCCCGCGGCTATCGCGGGCGGCGGCGAGCGCTGGCTGCAGGGCACGTTCGACCGGCACGCCAGGACGTACGGCAACGGTCCTGGTTACGCCACGATCGTGGGCAGCGGGAAGCATGCCCCCACGCTGCACTGGGTGCGGTGCGACGGCCCGGTACTGGCCGGGGACGTGGTGCTGCTGGATATGGGCGTGGAGACCCGCTCGTTCTACACGGCCGACGTGACTCGCACGTTCCCGGCGTCGGGGACCTTCAGCGACGCGCAACGGCAGGTGCACAACCTGGTGGAGGCGGCGCACCGGGCCGGCCTGGCCGCGGTCCGGCCCGGGCGGCGGTTCACGGACTTCCACCATGCGGCGATGGAGGTCATCGCCCGCGGGCTTGCCGACTGGGGGCTGCTGCAGGTCTCGGTCGACGAGGCCCTGTCCGATCAGGGCCAGCAGCACCGCCGCTACCTGGTCTGCGGCATCGGCCATCACCTCGGGCTGGACGTGCACGACTGCGCGCAGGCGAGCACCGGCGCTTACCAGGGCGCCACGATGGCGCCGGGAATGGTGCTGACCGTCGAGCCAGGCCTCTACTTCCACGCGCACGACCAGACCGTGCCGCCCGAGTTGCGCGGGATCGGCGTCCGGATCGAAGATGACCTGCTGGTCACCCCGGACGGCGCCGAGGTTCTGTCGGCCGCGCTGCCGATCAGCGCTGACGGGCTCGAGCGATGGCCGGGCCAGGATTAGCCTGCACACCGGTCGCCGCTGGCGCAGCGGCGTGCCAGCACACCGGCAGGCAGCCGGACGCCCCGGTACCCGGCTGGCCTGGTCCGGGTGTCTCGTCCGGCGAAGTCGCCGGGCGGGCCGCCTTGCCACGCCCGGCGGCCGCCCGGTCAGTAGGCAATCCCGACCGGCTGGCCGATCGTAGCCGGATCATCCAGGACGGCCAGCATCAGGTGCGCCACGTCGGCCCGGCCGGCCGTGTACCCGCGCGGCACGTTCGAGCCGATCCGGGTCCGGTACTGCCCGGTCAGCGGCTTGTCCACCAGCTTGGGCGGCCGGATGACCGTCCAGTCGGCGGAGCTGCGCGCGATCGCCTGCTCCATGGCCGTCAGGTCGGCATAGGTGTCGCGCAGCATGACGCTGATGAACGGCAGCAAGAGGCGCCGGTTGACGAAGCTGTCGCCCTCGGGGACTGGCCCGGCCGGCACGGCGCTGACCGCCACGAACCGCTCGACGCGGCTCGCCTCCAGGGCCTGCAGGATGCCGCCGACCGTGGTGGAGGCCACCGGGCCGTCCTTGCGGCTGCGCGGGCCGACCCCCGAGATCGCCGCATCGCTGGCCTCCAGGGCCGGCTGCAGCGCCTCCGGGTCAGTCAGCCCGGCCACCCGGACGATCTCCAGCGAGGGGTGCTGCACGCCGAAGCCGGATGATTCCCGGATCACCGCGGTCACCTTGTGGCCGCTGTCCAGCGCCTGCCGGACAACCTCGCCGCCGATGCCGCCGCTTGCTCCGAAGACTGTGATCTTCATCTGCCTCTCCTGCCTCGTTGACGTCCGCGCCAGCGGGTGGCGCGGACTCTGCTTGCTACTTCCTAATGAAACTTACCATATGAGTTCCATACTATATGAGTCTCGTCTGCCGGCCTGCGCCGGGGCAGGCGACTGACCGGGCCACGCGGCGAGGCATCCGGTTGACCACCAGGCCGGATCCACTTATCTTAAAGACATTCAGATTCTGAATATCACTCAGATTCGGCACTCAGACCGGAGGCGACATGAACGGGCGGAGTCGAGACCGCAGCCGCTGGACCGCTGCGCAGGTGCCATCCCAGGCGGGCCGGTCCGCCGTCGTGACCGGGGCCACCTCCGGGATCGGGCTGGAGACCGCCCGGCTGCTCGCCCGGCGCGGCGCGAGCGTGATCCTGGCCTGCCGCGATGCCGGCAAGGCCGAGCGCGCGGCGGATCAGATCCGGGCCGGGAGCAACGGGGCGACGGTGCGCGTGGTGCACCTGGATCTCGGCTCACTGGCGTCGGTCCGCGCGGCAGCGGCGGAGATCAGCTCCTGCTGTCCCCGCCTGGACCTGCTCATCAACAACGCCGGGGTGATGAGCCCGCCCTGCCAGCGCAGTGAGGACGGGTTCGAGCTAACCTTCGCCGTCAACCACCTGGGCCACTTCGCCCTGACCGGGCTGCTGCTGGACCGGCTGCTAGCCGCGCCGGCGGCGCGGGTCGTGACGGTCAGCAGCATCGGTCACTGGGAGGGCGCCATCCGCTTCGACGACCTGAACTTCGAGCGCGGCTACGACGGCGACCAGGCTTACTGGCAGGCCAAGGTGGCCAACCTGCTGTTCACCTACGAGCTGCAGGGCCGGCTGACCGCGGCGGGCGCGGCCGCGAGCGCGCTGGCCGCCCACCCGGGGGTCGTGCGCACCGAGCTGTGGCGGACCAGCTCACGGCTGGAGCGGCTGATGGTCAGCGGGTGGCTGCGGCCGGTGACCGCCTGGGCCGTCCAGGACAGCGACCGCGGCGCGCTGCCGACGCTGCGGGCCGCGACCGACCCGGCCGCGCGCGGCGGCGAGTACTACGGACCCGGCGGCTACCGGGAGTACACCGGGTACCCGGTGCGGGTCCAGTCCAGCGAGCGCGCGCAGGACATCTCCGCGCGGCGCCGCCTGTGGGAGATCTCCGAGGAGCTCACCGGCGTTGGCTACTGGCTCCCGTGGACGGCCGGCCAGCCCGGCTGAGCCAGCGACCTGCGGCCGCGGGCGCGACCGGGCATGGCCGGGGCCCGGGCAGCGGCCGGCATCCGGTGCGCCTACTCTCGGAGCCATGCCGAGCACGGACAAGGCGCGGCCCAGGAAGGCCGGCCCGTACCACCACGGCGACCTGCGGGCGGCCCTGATCGACATCGCCATCGAGCTCATCGGCGAGCGCGGTGTCCGGAATTTCTCGATGGCTGAGGCGAGCCGCCGCCTGGGCGTGGCGGTGAGTGCGCCGTACGCGCACTTTGCCGACCGCGAGGCGCTGCTGGCCGCCGTGAAGGTGCACGCCTACGAGCTACTGGCCGCGGAGCTTCCGGCCATCCGCGAGCTGCCCGACCCGGCCGGCCGCCTAGCCGCCCTGACTCGCGCCTACGTCCGGTTTGCCGCCAGCAAGCGGCCGTTGTTCGAGGTGATTTACCAGGCCGGCCTGGACAAGGCCCGGTACCCGCAGATCGAGGCGGCCGAGCAGCCCGTCACTGACTTCTTCCTCGCCAGCGTCCTGGCCCTGAGCGGGCCCGGCGACCAGACTGCCAGCACGCCAGCCGCCAGCAGCCCGCCGGCCGGCAGCCAGGGCGGCCCGGCCCCTGACAGCCAGCCGGACAGCCAGGCCCGGGATGCCCAGGCCGCCGAGTACCTGGCCACGGCCCTCGAGGCCACCGCGCACGGCCACGCCGTGCTGCTGCTTGAGGGCGAGTTCGGCGACGGGGAGCAGGCTGTGGCGACCGCGGCCGAGCGCGCGGCGCGGGCGACCCTGGCCCTGGTGGCCGGGCGGCACCTGCTCCGCTAGCCGCTAATTGTCCTTCTCCCCCGCAAGCTGCTCGGCGGCGGCGCGGCCGGCATCGGCGGTGCGGCGCAGGAACCCGGCCAGCAGCTCCAGCTCTGCATCGGAGTACCCGGCGAGGATCTGGTCCATGGTGCCGTTCATGCCCGAGTACAGGTGAAGGATCTCGGCGCTGCGGCTGCGCTCAGCGCGGACCCGCACCGCCCGGCGGTCCGCCGGGTCGCGCTCGCGGGCGACCCAGCCGCTGCGCTCCAGCCGG
>DASUBV010000401.1:0-11749 GCA_035763085.1 Streptosporangiaceae bacterium
CGGCTTCCCGGAGGAAGTGTCCTACGGCGCGGCCAAGGCGGCCCAGGTCAACTACACGATGTCGGCGGCCTTCGAGCTGGCCGCGCAGGGGATCACCGCGAACGTCATCTACCCGCCGGTCACCGACACCGGCTGGGTGACCGACTCGGTCCGCCAGGCGGTCGATGACAGCGCGCACCTGATCCATGTCGCCACCCCGGAGGAGGTGGCCGCGGTGATCGCCTACCTGACCTCCGAGGAGGCAGCACTCATCACCGGCAACGTGATCACCCTGCGCTGAGTCACCCGGCGCTGAATCACAGGGCGCTGAGTCACATCGCGTGCTCCTCGTGGTGCAGGCCACCAGCGCCGCCACAGGCCGACTGGGACTCCGCCGGGCCGCTTGCGGCGCTCGGGGGCCCGCTCAGGCGGGCGCGTCCGGGCCGATGCGCACCCGCGGGTCGAAGGCCAGCGTGCCGACATCGACCGCGCTGGCTGAGCCGTCCACTGGGATGACGGCGCCGTTCACATAGGACGCGGCGCCGGACAGCAGCCAGCACACCACCGCGGCCACCTCGTCGGCGGTGGCCGGGCGGCGCTGCGGGACCAGCGCGGTCACCAGGTCATAAGCCGCGTCCGCGGCCAGGCCCCGGCCGGCCCCGAAGGCGGCCATCTCGGCGTCGGCCATCTCGGTGATGGTCCAGCCGGGGCACACCACGTTGGCACGCAGCCCCTGGTGTGCGTGATCCACCGCGAGCGACTGGGTCAGCATGGTGAGCCCGGCCTTGGTCGCGGCGTACCCGCCCATGTCGCTGGCGGCGCGCAGGGCGGCGACGGAGGCCACCGACACGACCGAGCCGCGGCTGGCCAGCAGCGCGGGCAGCGCGGCCTTGGCGACCAGGAACGCGCCGGTCAGGTTCGCCGCCAGCATGGTGGCGAAGTCGGCGGCCGGCAGCTCGGCCACGCCGCCGGGGAAGATCACCCCGGCGTTCAGGACCAGCCCGTCGAGCCGCCCGAGCTCGCTGGTGACAGTCGCGACGAGGCGCTCGACGTCGCCCGGGTCGGCGACGTCACAGGTGAGGCTCAGCGCCCCGGTCTGCGCCGCGACGGCGCGCAGTGGCTCGGCCCGCCGCCCGCAGATGGCGACCTGCGCGCCGGCGGCGCTGAGCTGCCGGGTGACCGCCGCGCCGATGCCAGTCCCGCCGCCGGTGACCAGGACGGCTCCGGGTATCCCGGCGTCCGGCGCCGGGCTCAACTGCTCACCACGGCCGGGCCGGCCGCGGGACCGGTCACCGCGTGCCGGCGGTGAGGTCGGCCAGGTGAGCGCTGGCCGGCTCTCTGGCCCGCAGCAGGAAGGTGGAACCGAAGCCCACGACCAGCAGGGCCAGGGCCAGCCACGGTGCCCAGATCGTGGGGCTGGTGACCTTGTAGAACGAGCCGAAGATCGCGCCCGCGGTGATCAGGATGCCGATGACCGCCGCGATGGCCAGCCGGGTCCGGCCGGAGTGAGCGGCGAAATTGCGCAGCGATCCGACGCACATCAGCAAGTACACCACCACGAGCGCGAATCCGCCGAAAGTGGAGCCCCAGGCGAACAGCGAGAAGTAGTGCGGGGTCTGCGGCAGCGCGAACAGCCCGGTCCAGAACTGGTTCACCAGCAGCGTGGCGACCGACGCGCCGACCAGGAAGATTGTCGCGCCCAGCGGCGAGCCGTGCCGCCGGGACACCACGGCCAGCGGCGCCGGGATGCGCCGGTCGCGGGCCATCGCGAAGATCCCGCGCGAAGCCGAGACGGCGCAGCCGATGGCGACGGCGATCATGTCGAACAAGACGACCAGCTCCAGCAGCCGGTCGATCCAGGTGCCGCCGAACCCGCCGGCCGACGCGGGCGCGCCCAGCGCGAACAGCGGAGCCCCGGCCGCGGCAGTCAGCGTCTTCAGGCTGAACCCGAAGCCGGCCACCTCGACGTAGGTGGCCAGGATGAAGAACACCGTGGCGATGGCGGCGGTGGTCATGATGGCGATCGGGATCTCGCGGCGCGGGTTCGGGGTTTCCTCGGCCAGGTTCGCCGCGGTCTCGAAGCCGACGAACATCAGCACCCCGTACAGCACGCCGAAGAAGATGCCCGGCCAGCCGTCGGCGGCCGAGGACGGGTTGAACGCCTTGAGGCTGTTGGCCGAGCCGAGCTTGGCGATGACGACGATGAAGAACACCAGCACGACCAGCATCGAGATCAGCGCCAGGGCGAGTTGGCTGCGGGTGGACAGCCGGACCCCGAAGTACAGGATGGCCGCGATCAGCGCGATCAGCAGGACGGTCCACGCCCACGACGGCAGCGGGTTCACCTGGAACTCGGCCTGGATAGTGCTCTGCAGGTAGCCGCCGATGAGCAGCAGCAGGCCGGTCATCAGCACGGTCACGCCGCCGTAGTACAGCCAGCCTGCCGCCGTCCCGACCCGGTCGCCGAGCCCGCGGGTCACGTAGTCATACAGCGACCCGGCAGCGTGCACCTCCTTGGCGTAGGTCGAGATGATCCAGCCCAGGGCGAAGACGCCGATGGCGGCGATCAGCACCGACAGCGGCGATGCGATGCCGCCGCCCTTGCCCGATGCGCTGATCACGCCGACGACCAGCGGGATCACGAAGGCCGAGGAGAACACCGGCCCCATGAACCCGACGGACTGGGCGATGACATCGGGCAGCGACAGGCGCTTGGCCCCCAGGCGCTCGTAGGAATCGGACTTCGCCATCGTTCCTCCCCTGGGGAGTTCTGGCCCCGGCCGCGCGGCGGCGGCACTGTCGCCGGCGGAACCGGCGTCGTGCTCGGGATCGTATGGAAGCAAACGATCAGGTGTCAAGGGTCACATTTCACCGGATGTCCGGTCCGGCAAAGTCGCGCTGCCCGGTGGCAGCGTCGTGGCTGCGTGACGCTGTCGCGGTATCAGCAGCGAGCCTCCGCCACGTTGCCCGCAGGCACGGACCGGGCCGGGCGGCCGAGGTTATGGCGGCGGTGCGGGCGCCGGCCCGGCGGCCGGGACGGGCAGGGCGGACACCCGGGCGACCAGGTCGCGGCAGAAGTCGCCGATCCGGGCGGCGTCGTCGAGGAACTGGCCCGGCTTGACGCAGATCGTCGTGAAGCCCCGGGCCAGCTGCGCGGGGATGGTGGCCAGCGCTGTGCCGAGGTCGGCGACATCGTCAGTGCCGGTGAAGGTGCCGCGGGTGCCGCCCACGTGCTCCAGGTCGGCCGGGCTGCGGCCGGCCGCGGTCAGGGCGGCGTGCAGCGCGGCCAGGCCCGTCTCATCCGGCTGGCCCAGCGGGTTGTAGCCGCTGCCGTAGCGGACCAGCCGCCGGATCAGCCGGGGGTGCACCGAGGAGCCGCCGAACCACAGCGGCGGCCCGCCCGGCGTCAGCGGCTGCGGCTCCAGCCACACCTCGCCGAACTGGTAGTGCTGCCCGCTGAAGGAGAACGGTGAGCCGGACCAGGCACGGGCCCAGATCTCCAGCTGCTCATCCAGGATGTCGCCGCGCTGGCGGAACGGGACGCCGAGCGCCGCGAACTCCTCGGCGTGCCAGCTGACCGTGGGCAGCACCACGAGCCGCCCCCAGCTCAGCCGGTCCAGCGTGGCCAGGTCCTTGGCCGTGGTCAGCGGGTGGCGCAGCGGGCTGATCAGGGCCCCGGCCACCAGCCGGATCCGCTGCGTCGCGGCCGCGATGGCACTGAGCAGCACCAGCGGGCTCGGCCACGGCGTGGCCGGATCCTGGTTGCCGGGCAGCGCGTAGTCGCGCGGGTTGCCCGGCAGGCCGGCGGCGCTGGCCGACTTACCCAGAACGACGTGCTCGCTGACCATCACGCCGTCGATGCCGGCCTGCTCGGCCGCGATGGCGAAGTCCACCAGGTCGCGGACGTCCGGCTCAGGGCGCATGGTCCAGTTCTCGGTGAGGATCAGCAGCAGCCGCGGCGCGGCCAGCGGGACCGGGCCGGGCGGCGGACCGGCGGCCGGGCCCGCCGCGGGCGCGCTCACCGGGCCAGCTCCACGCGGACCGGTAGCGCCTTGAGGCCGTTGGTGAAGTTGGACCGGATCCGCCGCGGTGGCCCGGCCAGCTCGAACCGGGCGACCCGGCGGGCCAGCGCGGCCAGCACGACCCGGACCTCCAGCCGGGCCAGGTGCACGCCCAGGCACAGGTGCGGGCCGCCGCGGCCGAAGCTCAGGTGCCGGTTCGGCGTGCGGCCGACGTCGAAGACGCCGGGCTGGTCGAACTCGGCCTCGTCGCGGTTGCCCGAGACGTACCAGAGGATGACCTTGTCGCCGGCCCGGATCGCCGCCCCGCCCAGCTCGGTGTCGGCCGTCGCGGTCCGCCGCATGAAGTGCGTCGGGCAGCTCCAGCGCAGCACCTCCTCGGTGGCCGGGGCGAGTAGGCCCGGGTCGGCGCGCAGCCGGTCCCACTGGTCGGGATGCTCGCAGAAGGCCAGCACGCCCTGGGCGATGGCGATCCTGGTCGTCTCGTTCCCGGCCACCACCAGGATCGAGAAGAAGTTGTCCAGGTCGGTCTCGCTGAGCCGGTCGCCGTCGACCTCGGCGCGCAGCAGCGTGGCCAGCAGGTCGTCGCCGTGCTCGCCGCGGGCCTGCTCGCCGAGCTTGCGGGCGATCACCTCGCGGCCCAGGTCCCACAGCTGCTTGCCGTAGGGGCTGCGGAACGGGTAGCTCCGGTAGGCGTCGGTGTCGTCCCGGCCCCAGACGACGTCGGTGATGTCCGGGTCGGTGTTGGCGATCAGCCGGTCGCCGAGGTCGATGAACTGGTCGAGATCGGAGCCGGGCAGGCCCATGATCCGGGCCAGCACCCGGATCGGGATCTCCTTGGCCACGGCGTCCACGAAGTCGAGCTCGCCGCCAGTCAGCCCGGCATCGAGGACGTGCTCGGTCAGCCCCGCGACAAAGTGCTCGTAGACCGCGACGGCGCGCTGTGTGAAGCTGCCTGACATGATCTTGCGGAGTTTCGTGTGAGCGGGGGGATCGGTGTCGATGATCGTCCGCCGCGCGGCCATGTCGGCGTCGGTCGGCTCCTCGAACGAGACGCCGCGGCCCGAGGAGAACGTGGCGACGTCGCGGCTGGCCGCGACAATGTCGGCATACCGCGTCACCGACCAGAAGCCGGAGTTCGGCGGCGCCTCGTCCGACCAGGCCACGGGCGCCTCCCGGCGCAGCCGGGCAAACTCGGCGTAGGGCACCTCCCGCGCCCACAGGTCCAGGTCGGCGAGGTCGACAGGCGGCGTCATGATGATTAGTTTGGCACCAAACGAGATGGCCGGCAATGGCCCGGCGAAGGAGGTCGGCAGATGCGGGTGATCGTCGTGCGGCACCACGAGGTGGACCAGGCCGGGTTCATCGCCGACGCGTTCGCGGCGCGCGGGGCGCAGCTCAGTACGCACCTGTTCCCCGGCGACGGACCGCTGCCCGCGCTGGACGGCGTGGACCACATCGTCGTGCTGGGCGCGGTCTGGTCGGTGTACGACGAGGCGGCGATCGGCTCGTGGATCGGCGCCGAGCTGGACTGGCTGCGCCAGGCCGACCAGGCCGGCATCCCGGTGCTGGGCATCTGCTTCGGCGCGCAGGCCCTGTCGGCGGCGCACGGCGGGCAGGTGACGGCGGCGCCCCGCAAGGAGGTCGGCTGGAGGATGGTCGAGACGCTCGACCCGGACATCATCGAGCCCGGCCCGTGGCTGGAGTTCCACGGCGACCAGTGCCTGCCGCCGGCCGAGGCGACGATCCTGGCCCGCAACGAGGTCGGCGTGCAGGCCTTCACGCTGCGCGCCAGCCTGGCCGTGCAGTTCCACCCGGAGGTGGACGGGCCGCAGCTGGAGCGGTGGCTCGCCGGCGGCGGCCGCGCCGAGGCGCAGCGGGCCGGGCAGGACCCGGACGAGTTCATCGCCCGGACCAGGGCCGAGGAGCCGGCCGCCGCCGCCCGCGCCGACCGCCTGGTCGACGCCGCGCTCCGGCTGGCCAGCCGCGCCGCGGCGTAGCCCGCCGCAGTCGAGAGCGCCGTGGGCGAGAGCGCCGTGGTCTAGAGCGCCGCTGCCCAGCCGCCGGGCGGGCGCTCGAACCAGACGTCGACCTGGCCGGTGCCGACGGCTGACTCATACTCCGAGCACTGCACCCCGGCTGCGGTGCAGTCCCGCCCGCCGATGGCCCCGGCCATCATCAGGTAGTGCCCGAAGAACCCTTCGGGAGCCACCCCGGAGTAGGCCGGCATGCCGTCGATGACCGCGCGATGGTTCCCGTTCCGGAAAAACTCCAGGAGCTGCTGGTCGGCCGCGCGTGCCTGCGGTGATATGACGTGCGCGGGGTCGGAGGCCTCGTGCTTGCGGATCTCCCGCAGCGGCCAGAACCGGTGGCTCATCCCGCCGGAGGCCAGCAGTACCACCCGGCGGCTGGTGCGCGCGACAGCGCGCGCCAGCACCTCGCCGAACAGCAGGAAGTCCTCGGCCTGCGCGGTCTGGCAGACGCCGACGCTCACCCAGCGCTCGGTGCCCTGCAGGTACTGCAGCAGGTTGATGGTGGGGTAGTGCACCGGCAGGTACTCATCGTTGCTGGCGTGCACCCAGGTATCGGGCGTTTCCTCGGCGACCTGCGTCACGGCGCGCGCCAGCTCCGGGTCGCCGGGGTAGTTATACGGCAGGCCGGCCATGCCGCGCGGCAGCTCGTCGGAGGTGTAGCGGCCCGATCGCCGCTCGTGCGCGCTGATGCAGTGCTCGAACGTGGTGAACCAGTGTGTGTCGAACACCACGATGGTGTCCGGCGCGACCCGGTCCAGGTGCTCGGCCCGGATCCGGTGCAGCCCCGCGACGAGCGTGGTGTCCTGGCCGTCGTTGAGCTCGCGGCGCTCGGCCTCCGGCATGACGATGGTGGGCACGTGCGCGACCAGCGCCGCGCCGACTATCTCACCCACGGCTTGTTCCCTTTCCGCTGTGCTCGCTGGTCCGCTGCCCGGCCTGCCGGCGGTCGCCCGCTCAAAGGAACGGAAGGTACTCGCGCAGCTCCCAGTCCGTGGTCGCCTGGCAGTACCGCCGCCACTCCGCGCGCTTGACGGAGATGTGCTGGGCGACCAGGTCGGCGCCGACCGCGGCGCACAGCGCCTTGTCGGCCTCCAGCACGTCGAGCGCGGCACCCAGGTCGGGCGGCACGCACCGGTCGGTGTCCACGTGCTCGAGCCCGTCCCCGGTCTCCGCGGGCGGCAGCTCCGCGTCCCCGGTCACGCCTAGCAGCGCGGCCTGCAGGACCGCGGCGACGGCGACGTGCGGCGGCGCCGCGCCGTCGGCCAGCCGGTGCTCGATCCGCGCCGCGCGGCCGCGCTCGCCGGGGATCCGCACCGTGACGCCCCGGTGGTCGTAGCCCCAGTTGGCCCAGCAGCCGGCCAGCGCTCCTGGCTGCAGCCGCTTGTAGGCGTTCACCGTCGGCGCCAGCAGCCCGGCCAGCGCCTCGTGGTGCTCCAGCAGCCCGGCGATGCACTGCCGGGCCAGGCCGGACATCCCGTGATCGCCGGCCGGGTCGTCGAAGGCGTTGGCGCCGTCTGGCCCGGCCAGGCTGAGGTTGACGTGCAGGCCGCTGCCGCCGCGGTCGGACAGCGGCTTGCCCAGGAAGGTGCAGACCAGCCCGCGGCGGCCGGCCACCTCGCGGGCCAGCACCTTGAACAGGAACGCGTCATCGGCGGCGCGCAATGCGTCGGCGTACTCCAGCGTGAACTCGAACTGGGGCGTGTCGTACTCGCTGTTGATGGCCTCCACCGGCAGGCCGGCCCGGTCGGCCGCGGCCCAGATTTCCTCGATCACGCCGTCCGGGTCGACCGCCGTGCCGGTCCCGTACACGAACGCGCCGGGGGTGTCCAGCGGCCGCCAGCCGCCGCTGCCGTCCGGCTCCAGCAGGAACGCCTCCAGCTCGATGCCGACCCTGGGCTGCATCCCGCGCTCCTGCCAGGCGGCCACCGCCCGGCGCAGCGCCGCCCGCGGCGACACCGTGACCGGCTCGCCGTGCTCGGCCAGGTCGGCCACCACCACGCCGGTGCGATCCTCCCAGCCGGGCCGGATCTGCGCCGGGTCGAACTGGGCCACCATGTCGGGCAGCCCGTCGTAGTAGTGAGAGCCCGTGGTGCCCGGCTCCATCTCCCGGTTGTAGCCCAGTGCCCACACGCCGGTGCAGTGCCGGGCGCCGCGGTCCGCCATCCGGGCCGGCACGTACTTGCCGCGGGCCAGGCCCAGGTGATCCGGCCACAGCACCCGCAGCCGGTCGAACTGCTCATCCATCAGGCACCTCGCTCGTGGCCCCGTGGCTGGCGGCCCAGCCGTCCGGAGCGGTCACCGTGTTCTTGAGGTCGCAGTAGAAGTCGAAGCTCCAGTTGCCGCCTTCGCGGCCGATGCCCGAGTTCCGTGAGCCGCCGAACGGCGCCCGCAGGTCGCGCACGAAGAAGCAGTTCACCCACACGGTGCCGGCGACCAGCCGGGCGCTGACCCGGCGCGCGCGGTCAGGGTCGCCGGTCACCACGACTGCGGCCAGGCCGTACTCGGTGCCGTTGGCCAGCGCGACGGCCTGCTCCTCGGTCTCGAACGACTGCAGCGTCAGCACCGGGCCGAACACCTCGGCAGTGAGGATCTCCGCGCCGGGCTCGGCGCCGGTGAGCAGCGTCGGCTGGTAGTAGAGCCCGCCCAGCTCGGCGTTCGGGCCGCCGCCCGCCAGCACCTGCGCGCCCGCCGCGGTGGCCCGCTGCACGAACCCGGCCACGCGCTCGAGGTGCTCGCGGGTGATCTGCGGCCCGATGTCGGTCGCCGCGTCCCGCGGGTCGCCCTGCCGCAGCCGTGCTATCCGGTCCAGCAGGCGGTGCGTGAACTCGGCCGCCACGGTCTGCTCGACCAGCAGCCGGGTTCCGGCCAGGCAGACCTGACCGGCGTTGTCGTACTGCCCGGCGGCCAGGTCCGCCGCCAGGTCCAGGTCGGCATCGGCGAAGATCAGGATCGGGGACTTCCCGCCCAGCTCGAAGCTGACCGGCGTCAGGCTGGCCGCGGCGGACGCCGCGATGCGGCGCGCGGTCGGGACGGAGCCGGTGAAGCTGATCCGGGCCACCCGGCTGTCGGCGACCAGCGGCTGCCCGGCTTCGGTGCCGATGCCCTGGACGACGTTGAACACGCCCGGCGGCAGTCCGGCCTCGGCGGCCGCGTCGGCCAGCAGCGAGGCCGTGAGCGGCGCCCACTCAGCCGGCTTGAGCACGACCGTCGCGCCGGCCGCCAGCGCCGGGGCCACCTTCCAGGTAGCCAGCATCAGCGGCGCGTTCCACGGCGTGATGAGCACGGCCACGCCGGCCGGGTCCCAGCTCACGTGGTTGCGGTGGCCGCGGGTGTCGAAGTCGTCGTGGTGCAGGTGCAGCAGCCATTCGGCGAAGAACCGGAAGTTGTGCACCACCCGCGGCATGACGCCGCGCAGGTGCGAGCGGAGCAGCGCGCCGTTGTCGGCCGTCTCGACGGCGGCCAGCTCGGGAATCCGCCGCTCCAGCACGTCAGCGAT
Organism: Streptosporangiaceae bacterium; assembly: GCA_035763085.1. Classification (GTDB taxonomy): domain Bacteria; phylum Actinomycetota; class Actinomycetes; order Streptosporangiales; family Streptosporangiaceae; genus DASUBV01. The sequence continues at coordinate 9,528 of DASUBV010000401.1, forward strand.
CTGGTGCAGATAACGGGCCCGCTGCTGCGGTGAGGTGGCGCCCCACTTCTCGAATGCCGTTGCCGCGGCGCCGACCGCCGCGCTGGCCTCCGCCGCGCCGCCGCGGGCGACCTCCGCCAGGACGCCCTGGTCGATCGGGCTGACGTCGGCAAACCGCTGGCCGGATGCCGAGGGCACGCGCTCGCCGCCGATGTAGTGGTCGAGGCTGACGGCCACCTCGGCGACTCGCGTGTTCCCGCTCAGCTCGCCCTCCTGCCTGGCGCCGCTCCGTGCCCCGCACGCATGACCCGCCACGGATTGTTTCGTGCCGGGCCCGTGCGCGCACGGATTGTTTGCTTCCAAACGTTAGGCTCGCGCCCGCTGCGGTGTCAACGGCTGGCGGCCAGCCGCAGTCAGCACATTGTCATGATGCGCTGCTGTGGACATTCTGGCGGGACTGACGGCGCCTGCGGCGCTGGAGATAGCTGTCAGTCGCCTTCGACGGTGCGGATGATCTTGCGAAGCAGGGCGGCCAGCTGGGTCTTCTCCTCGTCGGTCAGGCCCGAGCTGACCAGCGTCTCGCTGGCGTTGAACGCCGGGAACAGCCGCTCGATGACCTCCAGGCCCCTGGCCTGCAGGCTGACCAGCACCAGCCGCCCGTCGGCCTGGTGCGCGCGGCGCCGGACCAGGTCACGCTTCTCCAGGGTCTTGAGAACCCCGGTCAGCGTGCCCTTGGTCACGCCGGCCTCGGCGGCCAGGTGGCGGGTCTGCTGGTCGCCCCAGATCCACAGCACGAACAGCACGGTGAACGCCGCCCAGGACAGGTCCTCGTCGGCCAGGACCTTCTGCTCCATGTGATTGCGGACCACATTGGCGGCACGGTAGATGTTCGAGACCGCAGCCATCGCCGCGAAGTCGAGGTGCTGACCGCCGATGCGGTTGCGGATGTCGCGCTCGGCCTGCACGAGATCACGGGCGCTGCCGGTGGCAAGCCGTCCTGGCATGCACAGATCGTACGTGCCGGGCCCGGCTCAGCCGCGGAGGGCGGCCCGTACCCCGGCCGTGGCCGCTGCGACAGCGCCTTCCTGCCCGGTATCAGCCGTGATGAGTCCCGCGCCGAGCGCGAGCGGGGTCACGGTCGCGGCCAGTTCGCTGGCCCGCTCCAGCATCGCGGGGTTGATCACGTCCCGGTGGATCGGGTGCCGGGAGCGGCCATGCCGGCCGCGCATCCGGCGCAGGGCCAGCTCGGGCTCGCAGCGGCAGAACACCTCGATGGCCCCGGCGAAGACCTCGATCGCGCGGTCCCGCCGCGCGCGACGCCACCAGCCCTCGGCCACGGCCTCGGGGAAGCTCGCCGCCTGCCGGAAGATGACCTCGGCCGCGGCGTCGCCCAGCCGGCCGGACCAGTCCTCATCACCCAGGCCGAGGACGTCGGCCAGCAGTTCCTTGACGGGATCGACCGACAGCAGCGGCCAGCGCAGGTCGGCGGCGATGGCCGCCGCAATGGTCGACTTCCCGGTGCCGGGCGCACCCGACACCACAATCAGCGTCACTCCCGACAGTCTTGCGCCAGGCGAGCCGCCGCGCGGCGCATGCGATCACACTGGTCGCGCAGTCAGTCCGTTGCGGCCCTGCGGCAGTCCCGTGCGGTCAGTCTCTAGGCCCCAGTCCCGTTCGGTCAGTCGCGGCGGGGCGGGCGGATGCCGCGGAACTCCCAGTCGCCGCCCAGCGCCGTGGAGACAACTTCCTCGGAGGAGGACGGCTGAGCGCCAACATCGGCGGGGATGGCGACTGGGCCGGTCACGATGGTGTTGGTCAGCGTGCTCAGGCCTTCCACCTCGACCGACACTACGTCGCCTGGCTGCACCGGCCGTGAGCCGGCCGGAGTGCCGGACAAGATGACATCGCCGGGCTCCAGCGTGATCGTCCGGGCCAGGTCAGCGATCAGGTAGTGCATGTCGAACAGCATCTCGCTGGTGCTGCCGGACTGCGCCTCCTGCCCGTTGACGGTCGTCCGGATGGCCTTGTGCCGGAAGTCCCAGCCGCGGACCAGGCCGGGGCCGAGCGGGCACAGCGTGTCCGAGCCCTTGACCCGGAGCATCGACCCGGCGTCGGTATCGCGGAAGTCATGCAGGCCGAAGTCGTTGCCGATGGTGTAGCCCGCCACGTACTGGCCGGCGTCCTCGGGCCGGACGTTGCGGCAGGTGGCGCCGATGACGATGGCGATCTCGCCCTCGTAGTTC
>DASUBV010000402.1:0-4284 GCA_035763085.1 Streptosporangiaceae bacterium
GACATCGCGCCGACCGACAGGCCGATCGCTTCCCACACATGAAGGTTGCGCTTCAGCACCGGGTCCGCTGCCGCCTGCGCTGTGGCCTGCTCCGCCATCTGACCCCTCCCGACCGCGCCGCCGCACCCAGAGGCCGCCCACCCGGAGCCGCCAGGCTCACCGCCCCGCGTGGGAGGCGGCGTTCCCTGGCAACCCAATTCCGCTGGTTCCCCAGCATGTGGGCTGATCGTTACGGTACGTGCGCATGTGACCCAGGGCAATAGCGTGACCCCTGAGAACTCAGGCGGCTTGGCCGGCGCGGCGGTACGCAGGCCAACTCCGTCCGCGAGCAGCCGCGGTGGCGCCCGCTGATGAGGCCGGGCTGCGGATGCTGAGGCTGGTCCGGTCAGGCGAGTGTGGCGGCTATGGCGGTGGCGATGACGGCGATGGCGCGGGCGCCCGCGTCGACGTTGCCCTTGGCTCGCTCGGCGATCCAGCTGGCCCGGCCGACCTTCGGCTCCAGGTCTTTCGTCGCCTCCGCGCCTTCCCGCGCGGCCTGGGCTGCTGCCTCCGCGGCGGCCTGTGGCGAGTCACCGCGCGCCGCCGCCTCCTGCAGCGCCTGGGTGGCCGGGACCAGGGCGTCGAGCATGGTCCGGTCGCCGGGCTGGGCCTTGCCCGCCTTCTGAATGCCCTCGATCGCCGCCTGGACCAGCGCCGCCGCCAGTGCAACCTGGGATGGCCCGGTTTCGCCGCCCGTCTCGCCCTCGGCTGAGCTGCCCGCGCCGCCGCTGACACCATGCTCGGCCGCAGAAGCCGCGCCGGTCTCAGCCGTGGCGGCGCGGCTGGCCTGGAGCAGGCCGCGGGCGAACAGGGTGCCGCTGGTCGACGGGGCGACTCGGGCCAGCTCCATGCCGAGTGCCCGGAGCGCCTCTGCCGTTGTCTTGCCCTCCAGGCCGCCGCGCTCGGCGAGTGCCGCGGCGCCGTCAGCTGCCGCCGTCATGGTCAGCCCCAGGTCGCCGTCGCCGGCTGCCGCGTCGAGCCGGCTCAGCTCGTCCCGCGCCTCCGCGATAGCCGCGCGCACGCCCTGCAGCACCGCAGTCCAGTTCGTCATGGCGGGCACGCCTTACCGCTGGACGACGAACGGCGTGGCGACGGGAGCGTCGACCAGCTCGCCGAGCTCGGTGTCGAGGTGCAGCACGGTGACGGACGCGCCCGCCATCTCCAGCGAGGTGGCGTACTCGCCGATCCAGACCCGCCGGACGCGCGTGCCGCGCTCGGCCATGACCTGCGCGATGCGCCGGTACATGATGTACAGCTCCTCCTTGGGCGTGGCGCCCAGGCCGTTGACGAGGATCGCGACCTCATCGTCGCCGCCCACTGGCAGCTCGGCCAGGATGGCGCCGAGCAGGTTGTCCACGATCTCGTCGGCGGTCTCGAGCTTGCCGCGCCGGACACCGGGCTCGCCGTGGATGCCCATTCCGATCTCCATCTGGCCGGGCTCCACGGTGAACGTGGCCGTGCCCACGGCTGGCAGGATGCACGGCGACAGGGCGACGCCCATAGTCCGCATCCGGCTGCCGGCCCGCCGGGTCACCTCGGCCACGGCCTCCAGGCTCGCGCCCTGCGCGGCCTTGGCGCCCGCGACCTTGTACAGCAGCGCCAGCCCGGCGATGCCGCGCCGCCGGTCCTCGCTGCCCGCCGGGGCCGAGGCCACGTCGTCGGCGCCGAGCACCGTGGCGGTCTCGATGCCCTCATCGGCGGCTAGCTCGGCGGCCAGGTCGAAGTTCATCACGTCGCCGCCATAGTTCCCGTACAGGTACAGCACGCCCGGCCCGGCGCTGACGGCCTGGGTGACCGAGAGGATCTCCTCGGCGCTGGGCGAGGCGAACACGTTGCCCACCGCGACGCCATCGCACAGGCCCTCGCCGACGTAGCCCAGGAACAGCGGCAGGTGCCCCGAGCCGCCGCCGGTCACGATGCCGACCTTCCCGCTGACCGGGGCGGCCGCCCGGACCAGGCAGCGGCCCTCGCCAGTGCGGCGCAGCTCGTCTGGGTGCGCGGCCAGGATGCCCTCGAGCATCTCGTCGACGAAGGCTTCCGGGTTGTTCAGGATCTTCTGCACGTGGCCCTCCGCTGTGCGACCGAATTGCACCAGGCTGGTCTCGCCACAGCGTGCCACCCCGGCCCGCGGGCGGGAAGACCAGCCCCGGTCGCGGTCGCAGCCGGACCGGGACCGCTGCCGGGGAGGGCTGGCGACTGGGGGGCTGGGAGGGGCTGGCGACCTGGAATATCTCAGCGCTCCGGGTGTTACACCCCCGGAGGCTGTAGCGACTGCAATCTTGACCCGCATGCAAACTGCGGGACGCTAGAAAAATGATTTGACTGAAAACTTGCAGTCACTGCATGATGAAGAACATGACCGAGAAGACCAGCGCGCTCCCCGGCCCGGCGGGCGGCAGGCCGGCGGCATCAGCGCCGTCGGCATCGCCCGCGCCGGCATCGCTGCGCGAGCGCAAGAAGCAGGCGACCCGCCGCTCGCTGCGCCGGATCGCGCTGCGCCTCATCGCCGAGCGGGGTTTCTCCCACGTCACGGTTGAGGACATCGCGGCCGCCGCGGACGTCTCGCCGCGCACCTTCTTCAACTACTTCCCGTCGAAGGAGGCAGCGGTGTTCGGGGCCGATCCCGAGCGGACCGCCGAGCTGCTCCGCCGGATCGTCGAGGAGGCGCCCGGTGAGACGGCGCTGGAGGCGCTGCGCCGGACCATCGTCGATGAGGCACGGCACGTCAGCGCCGAGATCGCCGACATGAAGGATGAGATCGCCGACTGGAAGAACCAGATGCGCGCCAGCCAGGCGGACCCGCAGCTGCGGGCTGCCCGTGCCTCGCACATGGCGGCCGTCGAGTCCGACATCGCCGCCGCCCTGGCCCGGCGGCTGGGCACCGACACACAGACCGACCCCTATCCGATCATGCTGGCCAGCGCTGCGATGGCGGTGATGCGCAGCGCGTTCATGTTCTGGCCGCGCACGGGCGGGGCAATCCCGCTGGACCAGTTCGCCGACGCCGCCTGCCAGGCCCTGGCCAACGGCCTGCCCGAGGACGGCTCCCTCCGCGCCCTGGTCAGCCGGGGCGCCGCGGCCGCGGAGCCGGATCAGTCGGCCCGGTCAGGCCAGCCGGGCCCGGCCGGAGCGGCTGCGCCGCCCGATCCCCCCGCCACGGCGCCGCACCCAGCCCGGCCGTCCCGAAGACCCGGAGCGGCCACCACGACAAGTCCCCCGAACGCCCCGGCAGCCCCCGCCGCCGGGTCACCAGAAAGGACCACAGCGCATGTCCTCGCCTAGCCTCGAGGCCGTTAACGGCGCGCTGCCAGGCCTGAGTCGCCGCCGGATCCTGCTGATCATCGGCGCCCTGATGCTCGGCATGCTGCTGGCAGCACTCGACCAGACCATCGTCTCCACCGCGCTGCCGACCATCGTCGGCGACTTGCAGGGCGGCGCCCACATCGCGTGGGTGATCACCGCGTACCTGCTGGCCACCACCGTGTCGACGCCGCTGTGGGGCAAGCTCGGCGACCAGTACGGCCGGAAGATCTTCTTCCAGGCCTCGATCGTGATCTTCGTGGCCGGCTCGATCCTGTCCGGGATCAGCACGTCCATGTTCGAGCTGATCGCCTTCCGGGCGATCCAGGGCCTCGGCGCCGGCGGCCTGATGGTCGGCGCGCAGGCCATCGTCGGCGACATCGTCTCGCCCCGCGAGCGGGGTCGCTACGTCGGCCTGTTCGGCGCCGTCTTCGGGCTGGCCAGCGTCGTCGGCCCGCTGCTGGGCGGGGTGTTCGTCGACAACCTGTCCTGGCGCTGGATCTTCTACATCAACGTGCCCATCGGCGTCATCGCCCTGGCCGTGGTGGCCAGCCAGGTGCCGGGCCAGCTCAGCCGGGTGCACCACTTCATCGACTACGTCGGCACCGCGGTGCTCGCGTCCGCGGCCGCGGCGCTGGTCCTGCTGACCAGCCTCGGCGGCACCACCTACGCCTGGAACTCGGCTCCGATCTGGATCCTGGGCATCTGCGGCGCCGTGCTGATCGGCGTGTTCGTGCTCGTCGAGCGCAAGGCCAAGGAGCCGGTCCTGCCGCTGCACCTGTTCCGGCTGCGCGCCTTCTGGGTGACCAGCGTGGTCGGCTTCATCGTCGGCTTCGCGATGTTCGGCGCCATCACCTACCTGCCGGCCTTCTTCCAGGTCGTCAAGGGCGTCTCGCCGACCCTGTCCGGCGTCCGGCTGCTGCCGCTGATGGCGGGCCTGCTCTT
>DASUBV010000403.1:0-30939 GCA_035763085.1 Streptosporangiaceae bacterium
CAGGGCTTCGCGTCCCCGCGCTGGACCGACCCCACCGGCAACCAGGTCGGCACCGCCGTCATGGTCGCCGACCAGGCCAGCAAGACCGTGACGCTCGCGCTGCCCGAGGCACAGTTCGGCACGCCCGGCCCCGGCTGGGCCTTCACCGTCGTGCTCACCGGCCAGGACGGCTTCAGCTCCGACCAGGCCCGCGCCTTCACCGCCACCCCCGGCGCGTTCAGCTTCGGCGTCTGCGCCCCCGGCGGCACCAGCCCCATCTGCTCCAGCGACCCGGCTACCGTCCCCAAGGCCGTGGACATCCTGACCCCCGCGGGCGTGTCCCAGGCCACCGAGCTAGACCCCACCCTCGGCCCCGTAGTCATCCAGCCCGTCCCCGTCCCCTGACGACCAGCCGGTCACAGTCCCACCGCCGGGCGGCGCGTCCGGGCCCCCCAGCGTCGGGCGGCTCGTCCGGCGTGCCCAAGCTGGCTCGAATAACTCAGACACTCAGGACAGCAGCTCAGGACAGCAGCGTCACGCTGACCTGCCGGACAGTCCCCGACGCCGCATCCACCGCGATAGCCAGATCGGCCCGCCCTGACGCACCCGCCAGCTCGACTGTCACCGAGTTCTCCCCGTCCCCGGCCCGGAACGCCGCAACGGTGCACGGCCCGGTCCATGCCCCCGCCACCCGCAGCCGCCTCGCCGCGTCCGCCGAGTCGACGTCCGAGGCCACCGCCAGGTCCGCCGGCCACTCCGCCGCGCCGTCATTCACCAGCCCGGTCAGCGTGTCCAGGACACCCTGCAGCACCGAGTCAGCCGCCGGCGGCACCGCCACCCGCAGCGACTGCACGCGCATGTCCGTCAGCGGTGCAAGCCCGATCTCGGCCTGGACGACGCCGCGCTCCCCGCGCAGCCACCAGCGGCAGTGCGCGGGCGACTCGTACTGGGCCGGGCGGCCCGGATCGGGCCGGAAGTCGCCGATCCGCTCCCGGATCCGGCCGACCGCGGCCTGCCGCTCGGCCAGCGGCTGATCCCATTCGACGTTGGGCGTGAACAGCCGGGCGGCGAGCTCGTCATCCCAGGCCTGCAGCAGCCGGTCGGCGGCGGCGCGGGCCGCCAGCGTCTCCGGCCACGGCCGGCTGCCAGCCGGGGCCGGGCCGCGAACCAGCGCGCCGGCACTGGTCACGCCGGCTGGCCCGGCACCGAGCTGGCCGAGCAGCTCGGCGAGCATCCGGCTGGCCAGCGCGCCGGCGTGCGCGTAGGTGCCGTTGCCCAGCACGATGGTGCCGATCCCGGTGGCCTGGTGCCAGCGCATCTGGCTGCCGTAGCCGGGGTAACCGCCGCTATGCTGCACGACCGCGCCGAAGGCCGGGTCGTCCTCGATGAACAGCCCGAACCCGTAGCTGATCCCGGCGCCGCCGGGGAACGACCCGCCCGGCCCGGTGATGATGGCCAGCTGCGGCAGCTGCATCTCCCGCCGGGTCGCCCGGCTCAGCGGGTGCGGCCCGCCGGTGCCGGGGTCGCCGGGCGGGAAGGCGCCGGCGAAGCCGCTGACCCAGCGGGCCAGGTCGGCGACGGTGCTGAAGACCCCGCCCATCGGGGCGAAGGCGCCGTACGGGTCCGGCGTCAGCTCGGCCCAGCCGCCGGCCCCGTTCTGATACCCGCGGGCCAGCTCATCCGGGCTGAACTCGGCGGCCTCGAAGCCGGTCCTGGTCATGCCGAGCGGCGCCAGGATGCGGGCGCGCACCGCGGCCGCGTAGTCCTCACCGGTGACCTTCTCGATGACCCGGCCGAGGATCGCGTAGCCCAGGTTGGAGTACTCGAACCGGGTGCCGGGCACCCATGCCAGCCGGACGCCGCCGTCGCGCAGCAGGGCGGCGAACTCGGCGGGCGGCAGGCCCTGCTGGCGGTCGCCCCACGGATCGTCGGTCGGGAAACCGCCGGTCATGGTCAGCAGGTGGCGGAGGGCCGGCCGCGGTGAGTCGGCCGACGGCAGGCTCAGCCCCCGTACCTCGGGAACGTAGTCCTCGGCCAGGTCATCCAGGCGCAGCGCACCCTCATCGCGCAGCAGCAGCACGGTGGCGGCGGTGAAGCTCTTGGTCATGGAGGCGATGCGGAAGACCGTGCCAGCGTCCGGGACGGGGCCGCCCAGCCAGCGCTCGCCCAGCCCGCCGGCGTGCACCAGCCGGCCCTGCGCGACGACCCCGTAGGCCAGGCCCGGCTGCCCGGCCCGCTCGGCGAAGGCCGCGGCCAGCCGGTCGACGGCGGCCAGGTCGGCGCCGCTCACGTCGGCGCCCGCCAGGTCAGCGCCGCTCGGGTCAGTGTCCAGCTCGGCCACGTGCCTTACCTCCTCAGGAGTTATCCCGGCGGACAAATGACCGGGCAGAGGACAAGCTAACGTGCGCGCCCCCGGCCGCTCCACCTGGATTACCGCTCGTCAGCGCGGCGGCGGCCCGCCGGGCAGCTAGCCGGGCGGCCGGCGGTCGCATAGCCTGCGGGGTATGTGCCGCAGCATCAAGACTCTCCGGGAGCCCTACACCGCTGGCGTGACCGAGGCCGACATGCGCGCCGCTGCCCTCCAGTACGTCCGGAAGGTCAGCGGGTTCCGCGCCCCGGCCGGCCATAACGCCGAGGCATTCGACCGCGCCGTCCAGGCCATCACCGCCGCGACCAAGGACCTGCTCGGCGAGCTTGAGGTCCGCGGCGCCAGGTAACCCTTCCGGGGTCTGGGGGCGGGCCCCCCAGAATAATGGGGGTTCCAGGGGGTGGCCCCCTGGGCTAACACAGCTGGGATTCCGGAGGGTGGCCCACTGGACTAGCGCAGCACCGGGAGTTCCAGGGAGTAGCCCGGCGTTAACACAGCCGGGATTCCAGGGGATGAACCCCTGGTTCATGCAAGCGGCAGCGATTACCGAGCCCGGGAGGACTCATGGCAGGCGGCTGGAACGACAAGATCATCGAGGAGTTCCGCGCAAACGACGGCAAGGTCGGCGGCCCGTTCGAGGGCGGCACGCTCCTGCTGCTGCACACCACCGGCGCGCGCACCGGCCAGGAGCACGTCACCCCGGTGATGTACCGCACGGAAGGCGACGGCTACGCCATCTTCGCCTCCAAGGGCGGCGCGCCGGACAACCCGGACTGGTACCACAATGTCCTGGCCCACCCCAAGGTGACGGCCGAGATCGGCACCGAGACTGTCAGCCTGGTGGCCCGGGTGGCCGCGGGCGCGGAGCGCGATCGGATCTGGACGGTCAACAAGCAGGCCAACCCTGGCTTCGCCGACTACGAGCGGAAGACGACGCGGCAGATCCCGGTGGTCATCCTGGAGCCGGCGAGCTGACCCTGGCTGCCGGGTCGGCTGGCGCGGCCAGCGCGATCTCCTCATCCAGCGCCGCGTCGGGCAGGTCCAGCAGCCGGCAGCCCAGCCGGATCTCGAAGCGGGCGGCCACGGGCGAGGAGACGCCTGCCAGCCAGCGCCGGGTCGCGGCACCGAATACGTCGGCGATCACCGGCAGCACAGCAGCGTGCCGGAGGCTGAGCGGACGCCCGGCGGCGGCGACGTGCCGGATGATCTCCAGGTGCACCCGCTCGATCCGCTCGATCGTGGCGCTGTAACTGCGGCTGGTCTCGCTAACCGCACGGGCCAGCGCGGCGGTCAGCTTCGGCTCCCGCTGCTCGGCGCGGAACTCCCGGAGCAGATGCGCGGTGACCCGCTCGCGGATGGTCCCGGCGCGCGGCGGCTCCGACCGGACCTGCTCCAGCGCCGCCTCGAACCGGCTGAGCGTGATCGCCAGCAGCACGTGGTCCTTGGCCGGGAAGTAGCGGTACAGCGTGGCCAGCGACACGTCGGCGCGCTGCGACAGTTCCTTCATCTGCAGCGCGTCCTCGCCGCCCGCGCTGAGCATCGCGGCGGCCGCTTCCAGGATGCGATCGTGCCGGCCGTGCTGGGCCGGCGTCGACGGGACCGCGGGTCCTGCCGCCGGTGCCGCGCGCTGCATTCAGACCGCCATCTTGAGCCGGTTGCGCCTGGCCGTCAGGGTGTCACACCCCCAGGGTGGTCGCGAGCCGGTCCAGCTGATCGCCGGGGGTACCGAGCAGCACCTGGCCGGCCAGGGCGTTCTTGTAGTACAGGTGCGCGTCGTGCTCCCAGGTGAAGCCGATGCCGCCGTGCAGCTGGATGGTGTCGGCGGCGGCGGTGAAATACGGCCCGGAGGTCAGCACCCGGGCCACCGAGGCGTCCGCGGAGAACCGGTCCGGGTCGGTGTCGGCGCTGGTGGCCGCGGCCCGCAGCGTCGCGTGGGCCAGCTCCCAGGCCGTCTCCATGTCGGCCAGCCGGTGCTTGACCGCCTGGAACGCGCCGATCGGCTGGCCGAAGGCGACCCGCAGCTTGGCGTACTCCGACGTCATGGCCAGGCAGGCGGCCATGGCGCCGCACTGCTCGGCCGCCAGCGCCAGGTTGGCCAGGTCCGCCGCGGCGGCCAGGGCAGCCGCGGCGTCACCGGCCAGCGGCCGCGCCGGGGTGTCATCGAGAACGACCCTGGCCAGCGCCCGGGTGTGGTCGGTACTGGTCAGCGGCTCGCGGCTGAGGCCGGCGGCATCCGCATCCACCCGGTAGACCGCCAGGCCGCCAGGTCCGGCGGCCGGGATGAGCAGCACGCCGGCCTCGGCGCCGTTCAGGACCGGGGACACCTCGCCGGTCAGCCGGGCCTGCTCGCCGGAGCCGGCCGCCGACACGGCCGGGTGCCCGGCGCCGGTCAGGGCTACCGTCGCCACCAGCTCGCCGCTGGCGATGCCGGGCAGCAGCTCCCGCCGCGCGTCCTCATCGTCCAGGTGCAGCAGCAGGCCCGCCGCCAGCACGCCCGAGGCCAGCAGCGGCGAGGGGACCAGGCCCGCGCCCAGCTCCTGCAGCGCGACGGTCAGGGCGCTGTGCCCGGCGCCGGCGCCGCCGTACTCCTCGGGGATGAGCAGGCTGGCCAGCCCGAGCTGGCCGGCCAGCTGCTGCCACACCGCGGGGTCATAGGCCTGGCCGGAGTCGATCAGCTTCCGGATGGCCGGGATCGGGCTGCGGTCGGCGACGAACCGGCGGACGGAGTCGCGCAGCGACTCCTCCTCGGCGGTGAGAACCAGGCTCATGATGCTCCTACTTCTTCTGGGTTCCGACCCGCAGCTGATCGAACGGCGTCGAGCGGTCGACGCCGGGATCCTTGGCCAGGCCGAGGACGCGCTCGCCGATGATGTTGCGCTGGATCTCGTTGGTGCCGCCGGCGATCGCGCCGCCGGGCACGGCCACCATCGAGACCACGACGGCGGCCAGCTCATCGGTATTAGTGCCGGCGACCGCGTCACCCAGCACGTCCATGGCCACCTGCACGGCGAACGCGCCGAGCTCGGCGCCGGCCAGCTTGGCCACCGAGCCGCGCGCACCCGGCATCCGGCCCGCCATGGCCTCCTCGCGCAGCAGCCGGGCGAACAGCGCGACCGCGCGCTCGCGCGCGTACAGCTCGGCCAGGCGGCCGCGGACCAGCGGGTCGCCGGCCCGGTCCAGCTTCACGGCCAGCTCGTGCAGCACCTCGAAGCCCAGCGGATTGCTGCGCGACCCGGTCATCGAGCCGATGGCGATGCGCTCGTTGCGCAGCATCACCACGGCCGCGTCCCAGCCCTTGTTCTCCGCCCCGATCAGCGCGTCGGCGTTCAGCCGCACGCCGTCGAAGAACACCTCGTTGAACGGGGCGTGCCCGGTGGCCACCCGCAGCGGCCGGACGGTCACGCCCGGCGCGTGCATGTCCACGATGAACATGCTGATGCCACCGTGCTTGGGCTGGGTCGGGTCGGTCCGGGCCAGCACCGCGCCGAAGTCGCTGTACTGCGCCCCGGAAGTCCACACCTTCTGGCCGCTAAGGACCCAGGTGTCGCCGTCACGGACCGCGCTGGCCTGCAGGCTGGCCACGTCCGACCCGGCGCCCGGCTCGGAGAACAGCTGGCACCAGATCTCCTCGCCGCGCAGCATCGGCGGCAGGTAGCGCTTCTTCTGTTCCTCGCTGCCGCACTCCAGGATCGTCGGCCCCGGCATGCCCAGCCCGATGATGAAGGCGCCGACCGGGAGGGAGAAGTGCCGGGCCTCCTCGCTGAAGGCAATCTGCTCGGCGTTGGTCAGCCCCTGGCCGCCGTACTCGGCGGGCCAGGTGATGCCCGCGAACCCGGCGTCATACAGCCTGGCCTGGAAGGCGCGCTGGGCGGCGATGCCCGTGGTCGCGCCGGCGTCCTCGCTGTCGTCGCCGTCAGCCGCGCGCCGCGGCGCGTTGGCCGCCAGCCACGCGCGGGCGCGGGCGCGGAACTCCTCGACTGTCTCCCGGCTCACTCCGACCGCCTCCCGGTGCCCACGCTGCCGTCAGGCAAAAACTGAAATCAGTTATGCTTATTGCTGGCTCCGAGCGAATCACAGCGCCGGAGCCAGTGTCAACGACCCCACTCAACGGCACAGCGTGAGAGGACCCGCGCGGATGCAGGTGACCGGCACGCGTCAGCGCGAGGCATGGCTCAGGCGGGAGTTCCCGCCGGTCGAGGAGGTCGCCAGCGGCGTGTGGTCGGTGCCGGTGCCGATCCCCGACAGCCCGCTGCGCTACGTGCTGAGTTACCTGATCGAGCACCGGTCCGGGTTCCTGATGGTGGACACCGGATGGGACCACCCGGATAGCTGGACAGCGCTCAGCACCGGCCTGGAGTCGTGCGGCATCCCGCTGTCGGCCATCACCGCGATCATGATCACCCACGTGCACCCCGATCATCACGGCCTGTCCCGCCAGGTCGCCGAGCACTCCGGCGCGTGGATCGGCATGCATGAGCGCGAAGATCAGTTCCTGGCCACCCACTCGGACTGGGCCGTCATGCGCGACGGCATGGCCACCTACCTGCGCTGGTGCGGCGCCCCGGCCGAGCACCTGGCGGACATGACCGCCCGGCGCACGGCGGCGGCCCGGCCCGGCCCGATGTCCAGGGCCGACAAGATCATTGCCCACGGTGACCTGATCGACGTGCCCGGCCTGGCGATCCGCGCGGTGTGGACGCCCGGCCACTCACCCGGCCACCTGTGCTTCCATGACGAGAGCCGCAGCCTGCTGCTGACCGGCGACCACGTACTGCCCCGGATCACGCCGAACATCTCGGCATATGACATGACCTCCTCGCCGCTGGATGACTACCTCAGGTCGCTGGACGCGCTGCGCGGGGTCGACCCGGCCGAGGTCCTGCCGGCGCACGAGTACCGGTTCACCGACCTGGACGGGCGGCTGGCCGATCTGGCCGCGCACCACCAGGAACGGCTGGGCGAGGTGGCGACGGCGCTGGCCGCGGCGCCGGATGGCCAGAGCGCCTGGTCGGTCGCGGCCCAGGTGTCATGGTCCCGCCCGTGGGACCAGATAACCGGTTTCCCGCGGCAGGCCGCGCTCGGCGAGGTCGTCGCGCACCTGCGCCACCTGCAGCAGCACGGCCGGGCGCAGTGCACCGAGGCGGATGGCCGGGGTTACTGGAGCCTGACCAGCTAGCTCAAGCAGTGCCTGATTGCTCGCTCGCTAGCCTGATTGCTCGCTCACCTGCGGGGCGCCGGATGGCACCGCCTTCCCTCGTAGCAGGCTCCTCAGTCCAGGCGGTGCCGCGCCCCCTCCGGCTCGCTCGCTAGGCGGCGCGGCAGCTGACCTCGACGCCGTCGCCCTCGGGGAAGGTGACGCTGACGTAGCCGCTGGCCGGGTTGCGCACGTAGCCCAGGTAGCCGGCCAGCTGGGCGGTGAACGAGGCGGCCTCGGTGTCGTCGGCGACCACCATCGCCCCCGGCGTCAGCCGCGGCTCGATGAGCTTCAGCAGGTCCAGGTACAGGTTCTTCCAGCCGTCGAGCAGCACGAAGCCGACCGGGGCATCCAGGCGGGCCAGTGTGTCGAAGGCGTCACCCACGACGACCTCGGCGACATCGGCCAGCCCGGCCTCGGCCAGGTTCTGCCGGGCGCGCTGAGCCTTGGCGGCGTTCAGCTCGGTGCTGATCACGCGGCCCGTCCCGTTGTCCTTGACGGCCGCGGCCAGGTGGATGGTGGCGATGCCGAACGAGGCGCCGAACTCCACCACCGTCTGCGGCCGCCCGGCCCGGATCAGGGAGTACAGCAGCTGCCCGCACTCCCGCGACACCGGGATGTACAGCTCGCCGAACAGCTCGGCCTGCTCACTGGGCGTCACCTGGCCCAGCTTCTCGCCGTGACTCCCGAACAGCTCAGCCAGCAGCGGCGGATCACCCCGCTCGGCCGCCAGGAACAGGCGGTCGAGGACATCCCGCGCGGGTGAGGTGGCGAGCGAGTTCGGCATAACCGTCATTCTAAGAAAACTTGCTGATCAGAACCAGATGTTGGTGTTTTCCCGGACATAGCGCAAGAGCACGGGCGGCACCGGGGCGCCGCGGCGCGTCCCGGTACGCTGGCGCCGTGGGCAGGGACGCCGACCGACAGAAAGTGCCGGCGCCGATGCGCCGGGATGTCCGGCTGCTCGGCGACGTCCTGGGCCAGGTGATCAGCGAGTCCGGCGGCCCGGACCTGCTGGACGACGTGGAGCGGCTACGGCACGCGGTGATCGCCGCGCGGCGCGAGGGCACCGGCGAGAGTGACGGCGAGCGCGCCGATGACGACATCGCCGCCCTGGTCGCGTCCTGGCCGCTGGACCGGGCCGACGCCGTGGCGCGCGCCTTCACCGTCTACTTCCACCTGGCCAACCTGGCCGAGGAACACCAGCGGATCCGGACCCTGCGCGAGCGCGACACCGGCGAGGAGCCGCTGCGGGAGTCGCTGGCCGCCGCGGTCCCCGTGCTCCGGGACCAGCTGGGCGCCGAGGAGCTGGGCGAGCTGCTGGCCGGGCTGCGCGTCCACCCGGTGCTCACCGCGCACCCGACCGAGGCCCGGCGCCGGGCGGTGACCGAGTCGCTGCAGCGGATCGGCGGCCTGCTGGACGAGCTGGCCGGCGGCCAGCTGGGTGCCAGCGGCCGCGCCGAGGCGCAGCGCCGGCTGCACGAGGAGGTCGACCTGCTGTGGCGGACCTCGGCGCTGCGGGTGCAGGCCATGCAGCCGCTGGACGAGGTTCGGGCCGGGACAGCGGTGTTCGACCAGACCCTGTTCGGCGTGGTACCGGACCTGTACCGGTCGCTGGACCGGGCGCTGCAGGGCGCCGAGTCCGGGCGCGTCCCGCCGCTGGCCCCGGCGTTCGTCCGCTACGGCAGCTGGATCGGCGCCGACCGGGACGGCAACCCGTTCGTGACCGCCGAGGTCACGCTCCAGACAGCGCAGATCCAGGCCGAGCACGCGCTGCTCGCGCTGGAGAACGCCGCCACCCGGATCGGCCGGACGCTGACGCTGCACGCGCCCCCGCCGCCGCCCGCCTCGGAGCTGGGCCTGGCCCTGGCGGCAGCCCGGCGGGCCCGGCCGGAGCTGGTGGCCGAGCTGGCCGCGCGCTCTCCGCAGGAGCCCTACCGCGAGTTCCTGCTGCTGGCCGCGCGCCGGCTGCGCGCCACCCGCCAGGGCGATGACCTGGCCTACCGCGGCCCGGAGGAGCTCGTTGCCGACCTGCAGGCGCTGCAGCGGGCCCTGGCGCAGGCCGGCGCGGACCGGCAGGCCTACGGCGAGCTGCAGCGGCTGATCTGGCAGGCCCAGACCTTCGGCTTCCACCTGGCCGGGCTGGAGGTGCGCCAGCACAGCGCGGTCCACGCGCAGGCGCTGCGCGAGCTGCACGCAGGCGCGGCCCGGTCGCCGAAGACCCGCGAGGTCCTGGCCACGCTCGCCGCGATCGTCCGGATCCAGGAACGCTACGGCCCGCGGGCCTGCCGTCGCTACATCGTGAGCTTCACCCGGTCGGCGGCCGACATCGCGGCCGTCTACGAGCTGGCCCGGCTGGCCGTGCCGCGCGGCACCCCGCCGGTGCTGGAGGTGATCCCGCTGTTCGAGAGCGGGGAGGACCTGGAGCACGCGACCAAGATCCTGGACGACATGCTGGCGCTGGAACCGGTGGCAGAGCGGCTCGCGGCGGGCGGCCGCCACCTGGAGGCGATGCTCGGCTACTCCGACTCGGCCAAGGAGCTCGGCCCGGTCAGCGCCAACCTGCGGCTGTTTGACGCCCAGCAGCGGCTGGCGCAGTGGGCGGCCAGCCGGGACATCAGGCTCACCCTGTTCCACGGCCGCGGCGGGGCGCTGGGCCGCGGCGGCGGACCGGCCGGACGGGCCGTGCTGGCCCAGGCACCGGGATCGGTGGACGGCCGGTTCAAGGTCACCGAGCAGGGCGAGGTGATCTTCGCCCGGTATGGTCACCCGGCCATCGCGCAGCGGCACCTGGAGCAGGTCACCTCGGCGGTGCTGCTGGCCTCCGCGGCACACCCCCGCGCGCCGGACCCCGATACCGACCCGGTGCCCGCTCAGTTCCGCGCCGTCACGGGCCGGATCGACGCTGCCGCGCTGCGCGCCTACCAGGACCTGACTGGCGCGGAGGGGTTCGCGGAATGGTTCGCGCGGATCTCGCCGCTGAAGGAGCTGGGCGGGATGCGGATGGGCTCCCGGCCGGCCCGGCGCGGCGTCGCCGCGGCGACCGGGCTGGCCGACCTGCGGGCGATTCCGTGGGTGTTCGCCTGGACGCAGACGCGGGTGAACCTGCCCGGCTGGTTCGGCCTGGGCAGCGGCCTGGCCGCGGCCATCGCGCCGGACGAGACGGGGCTGGCCGAGGTGCAGGCCGCCTACCGGGGCTGGCCGCTGCTGGCCGCCCTGCTCGACAACGCCGAGATGAGCCTGGCCAAGACCAACCGGCGGATCGCCGCGCGCTACCTGGCGCTCGGCGGCCGGCCCGACCTGACCTCGATCGTGCTGGCCGAGTACGACCTGACCCGCCGCCTGGTGCTGGCAGTCACCGGGCACAGCCGGCTGCTGGGCGGCCGGCCGGTGCTGTCGCGGGCGGTCGCACTGCGCGACCCGTATGTGGATGCGCTGTCGCACCTGCAGCTGCGGGCGCTGACCGCGCTGCGCGGCGCGGGCGACGCGGAGCCTGACGAGGACACCCGCGAGCGGCTGGAGCGGCTGCTGCTGCTGAGCGTCAACGGCGTTGCGGCCGGCCTGCAGAACACTGGCTGAGCAGTTCCAGGGCAAGGGGCCTGCCGACCCAGGAGGCTTGCTGACCCGGGGGCCCGCTGACCCGGGGGCCCGCTGACCGGGAGCTTGCTGACCCAGGAGGGTCATCCCCTGGAACCCCTAAATGGGACGCCGCCCAGGACCCCGCGGACGTTTGATACCGCTTTCTGGAATCTGGTTCTGAAAACCCTGATAATCCTGCGTATGACGACACAGATGGTGACCAGCGCGACGGGGACCAGCCTGCAGCGCCTGGCCGAGGAGTCCTGGCAGCGGACTGCCGAGGGGTCGCGGCTGTACTTCGAGGACCAGGAGTGGACGGGCGCGCAACTGGCCGACCGGTCCCGGCGGCTGTCTGCCGGCCTGCGGGAGCGGGCCGGCCTGGCGCCGGGCGAGCGCGTCGTCATCTGCATGGCCAACTGCCCCGAGGTCGGAGTCAGCTATCACGCGGTCTGGCGCGCCGGGGCCGTGGCCACGCCGGTGCTGTTCCTGCTCAGCGAGGACGAGCTGCGCCATGTGCTCAGCGACAGCGGCGCGGTGCTGGCCATCACCACGCCCGAGTTCCTGCCCAAGGTGCGCGCCGCGGCGGCCGGGCTGCCGGGCATCCGCGCGATCGTGGTGGCCCGCCCGGTGCTCGGAACTGGTGCGGATGACCAGGATGGCGGCGCTCCGCTGCTGGCACTGTCCGGCCTGGAGGCTGCCGAGCCGGGCGACCTGGTTGATGCCGACCCGGCCGGGCTGGCCGCCCTGCTGTACACCGGCGGCACCACCGGGCGCTCCAAGGGGGTCATGATCAGCCATAACGCGCTGTCGGCGTCGGCCTGGGCGGCCACGGCGACGTCGCACGACCCGGCCATGAGCACAGCCCTGCTGCCGCTGCCGCTGTCACATGTCTACGGGCTGATGGTCAGCGTGATGAGCCTGCACAGCCCTGACCCCGGCACCACGGTGCTGATGCGCTGGTTCGACCCGGCGGGCTGGCTCGCGCTGGCCCAGCGGCACCGGGTCAACGTCAGCCCGCTGGTGCCGTCGATGCTGCAGATGCTGCTGCAGCAGCCGCTGGAGGACTACGACCTGTCGGCGCTGGCCCGGCTCACCAGCGGTGCCGCGCCGCTGCCCGGGCAGGTGACGGCGGACTTCGAGCGGCGGCTGCCAGGGGTCGAGGTCGCCGAGGGCTACGGCTGCACCGAGACGGCCGCCATCATCGCCACCTCCCCGGTCGGCGCGGCCCGGCGCGGCAGCGTCGGCCGGCCGGCACCGGGCGTGGAGGTGCGGATCGAGCGGCCGGACGGCTCGCCGGCCGGGCCCGGTGAGGACGGCGAGATCTGCGTCCGCGGCCCGGTGGTCATGTCCGGCTACTGGAACGCGCCGGCGGAGACCGGCCAGGCGATGCGCGGCGGCTGGCTGCACACCGGGGACGTCGGCCGGCTCGACGACGGCTACCTGTACATCGTGGACCGGATCAAGGACCTGATCATCCGCGGTGGCTACAACGTGTACCCGCGCGACGTGGAGGACGTGCTGGCCCAGCACCCGGATGTCGTCGCGGCCGCCGTGGTCGGCCGTCCTGATGACAAGTACGGCGAGGAGGTGGTGGCGTTCGTGCAGCTCCGCGAGGGCGCCGCGACCGGGCCGGCCGAGCTGGTCAGCTTCGCCAGGGAGCACCTGTCGGCGGTCAAGTACCCGCGCGAGGTCCGGGTGATCGACGCGATCCCGCTGACCAGCGTCCTGAAGGCGGACCGCAAGCGCCTGCGCGCCGAGCTAGCGGCTGACGGCTGACGGCCGGGCGGCTGCTCACGGCTGACGGCCGGGCTGCTGGCTGCTGGCTGCTGGCTGCTGGCTGCTGGCTGCTGGCTGGCACAGCAAACCCGGGCGGCATCGCGCGCCGCCCGGGCTGCTGCACATCGGCTGGTGCTACCGGCTGCCGGCCTGCCCCGCGCCGGCGAACTCCCGCTGAGCCGGGATCGGCTGGACGCTCTCCCGGACGACCATGGTCCTGGCCATGTGGTCACCGACCCGCTGGCGGTAGCGCGAGGCCATCATCACGAAGAACCCGACGATGGCCGCCACCCAGCTGAACAGCACCAGGAAGATCGACCGGACGAACAGCTGCATCAGGCTCGCCGGGCCGCCGTCGGCGCTGATGACCCGGATGCCCATCAGCTGCATGCCGATTGTCTGGCCGCGATGGGTGTACGGCCAGTACGCCCAGTACAGGAAGTACCAGGCGATATCGACCGCGATCAGGATCAGGGTCAGGATCACCTCGACGCCGCCGGAGCCCCGGTTCAGCGCCCAGCTGATCAGGCCCGCGACGATGCCCCAGAGGATCCAGTCGACGATGAACTGGACGATCCGGCGCCCGCTGACGCGGGTCTCGATCTCGTTGACCGGCGAGATGGGCATCCCCTGCATCGAGCCCGGGTACTGCCCTGCCGCGCCGCCGCCCTGCGGCGGGCTGCCGTAGTACTGGCCCTGGCCCTGGTAGCCGGGCATGCCTTGCTGCCCGCCCGGCGCGCCCTGGCCTGGCTGGCCCGGCTGGCCGGCCTGCCACGGTCCTCCTGGCGGCCCCTGCTGCTGGCCGCCTTCCCACTGCTGCTGGCCCGACTCGCCACCCTGAGGCATGCTCATGAGATCCCCCGATCCACGCAAGGCCGCGCTGGCGGCTTGGCGGCTGCCCCGCCCCTGGCGGGTCTAGTACTCGGGGTAAGTACCCACGGTGATCACTGAAACACGCCTGCGTCACATCAGGCACGCAGGTTCCGCCAGGTCACCGGGCTGTCAGCAGGCTGGTCCAGCCTGGCCGGGCTGACGGCCGACCGCGGTGCCGGCCGGCCGGGCCGCTAGCTGGCCAGGGCGGCGTGCGCCACGGCCACCTCGGCGGCCAGGCCAGCGTTGTCGGCAATCAGCTGCTGGTTCACCTCGACGCTGCGGCCGCCGCTCAGCTCCTCGACCCTGGCCAGGATCGCGGGCGTGACGGCCTGGCCGGTGACGCCGAGGCTGGCGACCTCGCCGACCGCCTCGGCGATCAGTGCCTCGATGTCCAGCCCGTCGGCCGGCGGGCGGGCCAGCAGCAGACCGGACCGGCCGGCGAGCTCCCAGTGCGCAGCGGCCACCTGCCCGGCTTCGGCGGCGCTGGACACGATGGCCGAGACGGCCGGGCCGCCGCCGGCGCTGTAGAACAGCGGCAGCGTGGCCGTGTTCCAGCCCAGCACCGGGATGCTCAGGGTCTCCAGCAGCTCGGCCGTGGCCTCGACGTCCAGGATCGACTTGGCGCCGGAGCACACCACCATCGCCTGAGTACGGGCGATGCGCGGCAGATCGCCGGAAATATCCAGGCTGTCGGCGAATCCGCGGTGCACCCCGCCGATGCCGCCGGTCCCCATGAACCGGATTCCCGTCGCGCCGCAGACGGCCAGGGTGCCGCCCACCGTAGTCGCCCCGAGCGCGCCCTGGACCAGGCAGGCCGCGATGTCCCGGGCGCCGGCCTTCCGGGCATCGGTCCCGGCCTCGGCAAAGCGCTCCAGCTCGCCGTCGGCCAGCCCGACGCGCACCTGGCCGTCGATGATGCCGATGGTGGCGGGCACCGCGCCCGCGGCGCGCACCCGGTCCTGCGATTCCTTGGCGGCGACCAGCCCGCGGCCGCCCGAGAAGCCGTGCGACACCAGCGTAGTCTCCAGCGCCACCACCGGCCGGTTCTCGGCCAGCGCTGTCGCGATCTCCTCCGACAGCTCCGGCACGAACGTCACGGCATGCCTCCCATCCTCGCCACCGCGCGCGCGGCAGCAGCCAGGCCGCGGCTGACCCCGCCGAGCAGGTATCCCGCGGCGAATGCGTCTCCCGCGCCGGTCGCGTCCACGGCGTCGGTGGCCCCGGCCGGATAGTGCCGTCCGCCGACCCGCACGCCGGCGGCGCCGAGCTTGTGCACCAGTTCCGGACCGGGAATCTCCCCGATCACCGCCATCTCCGCCGCGTTGCCGAACACGACATCGGGAGCCAGGTCCGCCAGCAGCCGGGCGAACCGGGCCGCGCCGAACTCGGTCAGCGCTGCGGTCGATGACAGGTCAATGCTAAGCCGGGCTCCTCCGGTGCGCGCGAGCGCGGCCGCCGCCAGCGCCGCCCCGCCGATCGGCTCGATGACCAGGCTGTAGGCGGGCAGGTGGAGCCAGTCACAGCCGGCGAGCCAGGCCGGGTCCACCTGGCCGGCGGCGAGGAGCGGCCCCACCCCCCGGTCGGTCAGCATCGACCGCCTGGCGCCGCCATCGGAGAGCGACACCACCACGCCGGTCCGGCCCTCGATGACCGGCCCGGCCAGTTCCACCCCGCGGCCGGAGAGCTCGGCGGTGACCAGCCGGGCGGCCGGGTCGCTGCCGCGGGCGCAGATCAGGCGGCTGCGCCCGCCCAGGGCCGCGACCCAGGCGGCGACGTTAGCCGCCTGCCCGCCGGCGCCGAGCGAGGTGGTCGCCGGGGTGTCGGTGTCCTCCGCCAGCGGGCCGAGGACGGCGACCACGACATCGAGGTGCGCATCACCCAGGACGCAGATCATGCCGCCCGGCCGCGGGCTAACCGCCAGCCCGCGACACCCCGGCGATGCGGGCCGCCATGGCCGCGATCTGCCTGGGCGACCAGCGCGGATGGCTGGCCAGCAGGGCAAGCTCGGGGACGAACTGCGGCGCCGATACCGTGCCCACTCCCGAGGCCAGGTCATAGCCGGGGCGAGCCCGGAACCCGCGGATGGTGCTGGTCTCGCCGCCCTGCCGGAACGAGACAGTGTTCCCGCCCGCGATGACGTCCGCCAGGCCAGGGGCATGCACCGCCGACATCTGGTACAGCGCCGGGTTGACCAGCCCGATCGGGTGGCCTGCTACCTGGGCGGCCAGGGCGATGATGCCCGCGAACTCGGGCGTGGCCTCGCTGGTGCCGCAGGTCGGGTACCAGCCGGCCGGCTGGCCGGGGAAGCTCTGGTACATGTCGGCCGCCCCGTTGCAGGCCCCGCTCATCGAGATGTCGGGCACCCCGCGCTGGCTCCCCACGATTGCCGCCACGCCGTCCTGGTAGGCCGGCCGCGGGAAGATCACCGACGTGCCGCCGCCGCTCGCCAGCGGGGTCGGGCCCGGAGTCCCGGTGATGTAGCGGCTGGCGGCCACGTTGTAGGTGTCGTTCCAGGCGGTCGCCGGACGGGGCCGGCCCGCGGCCGCCAGGTGCAGGTGCGTGCCGCCCACGCCCGTCACCAGCGGGTCGCTGTCTGGCCACGACGTCACCCGGTGCAGGTAATAGGTGGAGCCGTCGAACTTCACGTCCGCGACCCCGCTGTCCCCCGAGGCGGCCAGCACCGTGACCCCGGCTCGGGCCGCCGCGACGTAGGCACTGCGCAGGTTCAGCAGCGCGGACCTGGCCGGGAAGGTCTGCTCGGTGGCGCTGAAACTCTGGCTGATCACCGCGCCGAGGTGATGACTGACCACGTAGTTCTCCGCGCGGACGATCTGCGGGAAGCCGGTCGTGCCCTCGTTCTCCGAGGTCGGCGTGGCCACGACCAGGATCCGCGCGCCCGGCGCGATGGCGTGGGCGTACTCGACGTCCAGGTCGGTCTCGCCCGCCCAGCCGGCCCGGTTCTGCGTCGCCTGGTACGGCGGCACCTTCCCGGCGGGCTCGATCACGCGCAGCGACGGCGGCGCTGGCAGGTGCTCGGCCTGGTCGAAGACCGCCAGGTCATGCCGCACCGTCGGGGACCCGTACGAGTCCACGATGACGATCGTCTGCCCGGCCCCGGTGATGCCCCGCCGGTACAGCGCCGGCAGCTGGTAGGCCCGCTGGATCTGGCGCGCCCGGTAGCAGGCGATCTTGAAGTGCTTCTCGCAGTATGCGGTGCTCGGCGGGCTGCGGTGCGCGCTCTCGGCCCGGATCACGCCGGGCCGGATCACCACCGCCGGGCCGGCCGGGCGGACTGCCCGGGCGGCACCGCTGGCTCCGGCGGGCCCGGGCGCCGCCGGCACCGCAGCGGCGCCGGCGCTCAGCGCAGCCGCCAGCAGCGACCCGGCGGCGGCAGCCGCGATCCGGGCACGGCGCATCCGTACTCCCTCAGGCGGGCAGGCCCGGCGGCCTGCAGATCAGGCGCGGCATGCCAAGCCGGGCCCGCCGGGCCCGGCCACAGTGCAGCTCGCAGCGCGTTTATCGGCAAAATTCGGGCGCCTGAAACCCGGGGCGTGAAGGTGCGTGCGGGCGTGGGTGCGGTACGGGCGGCGCGGGCCAGCCTGGGACGGCAGCGCGGGATCAGCGGCGTACGGTGGTGGCACTGGCGGATCGGAGACGGGCCCGATGAAGCTCAAGCTTGACCTGCATGACATCTACAACCGCGGTGCCGACATCGACCGGGCGCTGCGCGACATCATCGACGAGGCGGCGCGGAAGAAGGCACCCCTGGTCGAGATCATCCCTGGCAAGGGATCGGGCCAGCTCAAGAAGCATGTCCTGCGGTTCCTGGAGCAGAAGGAGGTCAAGGCCCTGTATCACCGGGTCGAGAAGGACTCCAAGAACTTCGGACGGATCTTCGTGCACTTCAGGTGGAAGTAGCGCGTCGCATCAAGAACCGCTTGCACCTGGACGTTATCGCGACCGACCCGGAGGCTGAGATCGCGCGCCTTGTCGAGCTCGGGGCCACTCGCGTCGCTGACCGAGACGAATACGGGTACACCTGGACGCTCATGGCTGACCCGGAAGGTAACGAGTTCGACCTCGGGAAGGCGCTGTAAGCATGCACTGCCCGGCAGTTGCCGGACGTGACGGGAACGGTGCTCAGCCCAGCCGGAACGTTGCCCGCAAGGCGGGCACTCACCCGGAGAGTCCGCTGGGCACCTGACGCGACCTGCGGTAACGCCGACGCGGTGGCGCGCCGGACCTGGCTGCCCGGTGGACATCCGGGCCCGGCGCGCTACCGGCGCTGCGCTACAGCAGGCCCGAAGCCAGCGAACCGAGCGCGCCCAAGAGCGCGGAGAGCGAGCTTCCCAGGCCAGAGAGCAGGGAGCTAAGCATGGTCGATCACCCCCAATCAGTTCGAATGAGGTATTCGCTTGACTGTGGTGGCGCCACGAAGCCGCACAGGTGACGCGTCCGCCGCCCGTGAAACGGCCCAGCTACATCACTAACTATCTGTAGCCGACGTGTGACTATACGCGATTGAAATGGCTCGCGTGCGCTATCTCAGATCTGCCAGACGCAAGAAGCTGATCGTGGCAGAGTGTGACAGCCAATATGCCGAACGTAACTGAGGCTGTCGTGACCGATGATCGATCGAATGTCACCGAGCCGGGGACAGCGGCGCAGGCCTGGCGGCAGGGGGCGTCATCGGCGCCCGTGGTGGCAGCGCCGGTTCATGTCGCTGCGGTACTGGCTGCTGGGGGTCTGGGGCCTTGAAGCCGGGTTCTGGCTGCTGTTCGGCGCCGGCTGGGCACTGCTCGTCGTCACCTGGGTGGTGCTGAGCAACCGGGTGGTACGCCAGGCGACTGGCTGACCGGCGCTACGTGAACACGCCGAAGCCAATCTCGGAGTTTTGATTAATTCGTTTATTGCACAGGCTGCGAATACACGAATAGGGGCTCCAGAATGAGCGCGCGCGCCGTGAGCGGACTCCGGCCGGGCGACGTTGACGCCCGGCTCGCCGGCCAGGCTGCACGTCGCCTCAGGGACCACCTGGCCAGCCATCCTGAGGATGACCCGGTCACCGTCAGCGTCGAGGTCGGCAACGATGCCCTGGCTGTGCCCCGGCCGGCCGCGGCGCTGCTGGCCCAGGTACTGCAGCTGCTGGCCCGCGGCCAGGGCGTCCGGGTCGTCCCCGATACGGCGATGCTGACCACTCAGCAGGCCGCGGACATGCTGCACGTCTCGCGGCCCTACCTGATCGGGCTGCTCGACCGGGCGGAGATTCCGCACCGGATGGTGGGCACGCACCGGCGTGTCGCGCTCGCTGACCTGCTGGAGTACCAGCGGCTCCACGACCGGCCGGGCCAGGCTGCGGCGGCCGGGCTGACCGCCGATGCCGGGCAGGCAGGCGACCAGGACTGGCCGGTGCCGAACTAGGTCCAGTACTTGCGGGCAGCCATGGCGCGCCGCCGGGACGGGTGGGCGGCCGCATCATGCTGCCGCCCGGCGGCCGCCCCGGTGCCGGCCAGCCTGGTGATCCGGTGGGCGACCGCCTGGCCGCCGCGGGCCAGGAGCGTCGGGCGGCGGTGCCGGTGCCCGGCCGCCCAGGACGTTCCCGCGCTGCCGGCTGGCATGCCCGCAGTTGACGTGCCCGTAACTGACGCGACCAGATCGGCTGGCGCGTCGTGTCCGGGCAGGACAGGATGGCCGGCCTCCCCGGCCGTCCAGGCTAAGCCCATGACCCCTAATCCCCCTGCACTGTCAGCCGTCTGGCTGCCGTACTGCTGCGCATCCCCTGCGCATCCCCGATCGCACATGTTCCCACGTCAGAGGCCTGTTGTCCGTGATTCGCGAGTACGTGCCGAGACGCGGGAGATGACTGCGCCGGATGAGACCCAGCCTGACCTGAGTGCCGGAATCGATCAATACCTCACGTTTGCGTGGCTATGCAAAGATGGCCCGCATGAAAATCCTGTTGCGCGTGCTGATCGCCGCGGCCGCGCTCGGCGTTGCGACGTGGGCGCTGCCCGGCATCGAGCTGCGCGCGGGCAGCACGGTTTCCAAGGTCCTGACGCTGATCGTGGTCGCGCTCATCGTCGGCGTGGTCAACGCGGTGCTCAAGCCCATCGTGAAGACCATCGGATGCTTGTTTTACGTGCTCACCCTCGGCCTGATCGGGCTGGTGGTGAACGGGCTGCTGCTGTGGCTGAGCAGCTGGGTGGCCGGCCAGCTGACGCTGCCGTTCCACATCACCGGCTTCTGGCCGGCCTTCTGGGGCGCGATCATCATCGGCATCGTGGGCTGGATCCTGAACCTGTTCGTCCACGACGACAAGGACGGCCAGCGCGCGGGCTAGCTCGCCGGATCACCCGCCGGCCTGCCCCGCGTGGCGAGGCGGCGCTCCGCGCCGCAGGTCCTAAGGTTCGGTGACGGGAGGTGGCGATGTCCCAGACCCGGCCGCCGTGGGCCGTCCTGGACCTGTTCTCCGGGGCCGGCGGGATGAGCTACGGATTTCACGCCCACCCGGACTTCCGGGTGGCCGGCGCGGTGGACGCCCAGCTCGGCAAGCCCAGCGCGGGCCGGGGCACGCTCGGCTGCAACGTCAGCTACCAGGCGAACCTGGGCCTGGCGCCGCTGGAGGCCGACCTGGCCGCTGCCGACCCGGAGGCGGTGTGCGCGGCACTGGGCCTGGCCGCGGGCCAGGTCACCGTCCTGGCCGCGTGCCCGCCGTGCACCGGGTTCTCGCGGACCCTGGCGCGCAATCACCTGCATGATGACCGGCGCAACGGGCTGGTCCGCCGGGTAAGCCACTTCGTCGCGGCGCTGCGCCCCGACATCGTGCTGCTGGAGAATGCGCGCGAGCTGGTCATGGGCCGGTTCGCCGGGCACCTGGCCAGCCTGCTAGCCGACCTGGCCGCGATGGGCTACCAGGCGAGCGCCGGCACGCACCTGCTGGACCGCTTCGGCCTGCCGCAGCGGCGCGAGCGGGCACTGGTGATCGCGGCCCGGCAGCCGCTGCCCCTGCACGACCTGGACGACGTCTGGGCCGGGTGGCGGATCGACGCCAAGGCCACGCACGTCCGCCGGGCCATCTGGGAACTGCCGCCGGTACCCGCTGGAGCCGCCGATCCCGTCGATGCCCTGCACACGTCGCCGTCGCTGAGCGCACCGGCCAACCGCCGCCGGCTGGCCGCCATCCCGCGCGACGGCGGCAGCTGGGCCGACCTGATCGGCCACCCGGAGGCACGGGCCCTGCTGACGCCCGCGATGCAGCGCCGGGCTGCGGCCGGCGACCTGGGCAGTCATCCCGACGTCTACGGCCGCCTGTGGTGGGACCGGCCCGCGGTGACCATCAAGCGAGAGTGCGGGCACATCGGCAATGGCCGCTACGCCCACCCCGAGCAGGACCGGCTCTGCACGGTCCGGGAAATGGCCATCCTGCAGGGCTTCCCGCGCGATTACCGGTTCGCGGGCTCGCTGTCGAACATGTACCGGCACATCGGCGACGCGGTGCCGCCACTGATCAGTTACCAGCTCGCCGCGGCGTGCCGGTGGATGCTGACCGGCGAGCGGCCCGAGCCGTCGGCGCTGATCCTGCCCGGCTGCCACCTGACAAGCTCAGATGTCGAGGCCGCTCCTCCGGCCTGATCCGCGCCTGATCCGTGTCCGGCCTGCGCCTGACTCTGTGTCCGGCCCGCGCCTGATTCCGCGCGCCCCGCCCGCTGTTGCGAATGCTGCGACGCTGTTGCATTGCTCCGTCAGATTCCGTCCACGGGACCGGCTATTCCCCTCTTACGCTGCGACAAGTGGTCGTAAGGTGGGATTCCCAATGGCAAAGTGCAGGCGGGCACATTGTGTCCGCCCAAACTGGCCTGCGGACCATTCAGGAAGCGCCAGCTATAGCAGCAGGAGACTGCGGATATGCCGGTTCCTCAGCACAGCCCCGCAGCCGCGGTGAGCTGGCCGGTTCAGTCGGGACCCGTGCCTCCGCTCGTGCCTTATTACACGCCCCGGCCGGAGACCGGCTTCGGCGCGGTCGCCGGGCAGTCCGCCGAGCAGCTCACCTCGCTGGTCCGGGCGGAGGAGACCGGCAGTTATGTCCTGACCGGCCCGTCCGGCACGGGCAAGACTCAGCTGGCCGTGGCCTACGCGCGCTCGCTGTGGCAGTCGCGCGATATTGAGCTGCTGGTCTGGATCGCCGGATCGAGCCGCGCGGCCATCCTCACCGGCCTCGCGCAGGCCTACTACGACACCAGCCGGGCCGCGGGCGGGCCGGTGTGGATGACCGCCGGCCCGGCTGGCGCCGCCCTGGCCTACCCCGCGGCACACGGCGGCGTCGGGCACGCGCCCGGCCCGAACGGAACCGGCGCCGGTGCCGGGGCCATCCCTGGCGCCGCGCCCGCTGCCCCCGAGGGCTACGGGTCGGGTGCGGACCAGGAAGAGGTCGCGCACCGCTTCCTGCGCTGGCTCGCCGAGAGCACCCGCTCGTGGCTGGTCGTGATCGACGACCTGGCCGAGGCCGACGACCTGGCTGACCTGTGGCCGCGCGGCGCGATGGGCCGCACCGTCCTGACCACGCGCCTGCTGCCGGCCTCGATCTCGCCGCCGGGTCAGCACGCCAGGCTGGTGCAGATCGGGCCGTACAGCCGGCGTGAGGCCCTCGGGTTCCTGACCGCCCGGCTGTTCGAGGACACCGCCCAGCGCAACGGCGCGCTCGACCTGGCCGAGACGCTGGGCTGCCTGCCCATCGCGCTGGGCCAGGCCGCCGCCCTGGTCTCCGACGCCCGGCTCGACTGCCGGGACTACCGCGGTCAGTACGGCCAGCGGCGGCAGGCGATGGGCATCAGCCCCGATGCCGGGCCGACCGCCGCCGTCGCCGTGACCTGGTCCCTGGCCCTGGACCGGACCGACCAGCTGCTGCCCTCGGCACTGGCCCGGCCGGTCCTGGCCATGCTGGCGATGCTGGACCCGGGCGGCGTTCCGGTGGCGGTGCTGACCAGCCAGGCCGCCCGCGAGTACATCGGCAGCTACAGCCCGGACCGCGCCCCCGCCACCGACCAGCAGGTCCGCGTGGTGCTCAGCACGCTGGCCCAGGTCGGCCTGGCGACCATCGATCCGTCCAGCGTGGTGCGGACGATCTACGTCCATGCCCTGGTGCAGGCCTGCCTCCGCCAGGTGCTCCCGCCAGCCGTCCGCGGCCAGGCGGCGCGGGCCGCCGTCGGCGCGGTGCTGCAGGCGTGGCCGGACGACAACCGCGACGCCCACCTGGACCAGGCCCTGCGCGACTGCGCGGCGGCCGTGACCGCCGCCGCGCCCGAGGTCGTGTGGTCGGCTGAGGCCCGTCCCCTGCTGCTGCGCGCCGGCCAGAGCCTCGATACCGCCCGGCTGGGCGGATCCGCCGTCGCCTACTGGCGTGACCTGGCCGAGGCGGCCGGCAAGGCTGATCAGGACAGCGAGGCCGCCGAGGGCGGTGACCGGGCGCTGGAGTTCCTGCAGCTGCTGGCCGCCTCCTACGAGGCATCCGACCGGATTGACCTGGCGATTGACGTGCTCGCCGAGTCGCTGGCGCAGCGCGAGGAGTCGGCCGGGCCGGGGCACCCCGAGACCCTGACCGCCCGCGGCCAGCTCGCCCGGATGTGCCTGGCCGCAGGGCGGATGGACGAGGCCATCCCGCTGTTCGAGCGCACCCTGGCCGGCCGCGAGTGGGTTCTCGGCCCCGACCACCCCGACACCCTGGCCGCGCGCAGCGACCTGGCCTCCGCTTACCGGTCGGCCGGCCGGATCGAGGACGCGATCACGGTGTTCCGGCGCACCCTCACCGACCAGGAGCTGATCCTGGGCGAGGACCACCCGACGACGGTGGCCACGCGCGGCAGCCTGGCCTCAGCGCTGCATTCCGCCGGGCGCATCAAGGACGCAATCCCGCTGTACGTGCAGACACTCACCGACCGGGAACGGGTGCTGGGGCCCGACAACCTCGACACCATCACCGCGCGCGGCAACCTGGCTTACGCCTACCGGTCGGTGGGCAAGCTGAAGGACGCCATCCCCCTGTACGCGCGGACCCTGGCCGACCGGGAGCGGGTGCAGGGCCCCGACAACCTCGACACCATCACCGCGCGGGCCAACCTGGCCGCCGCGTACTACAGCGCGCGCAAGCTCAAGGAGGCCATCCCGCTATATGAGCGGGCGCTGGCCGACCGGCAGCGGGTGCAGGGCGGCGATCACCCCGACACGATGACCGCCCGCGGCAACCTGGCCTCGGCCTATCACTCGGCCGGGAAGCTGGTGGTGGCGACCGAGCACTACGAGGCCACGCTGGCCGACTATGAGCGGGTGCTCGGACCGCATCACGAGAACACGCTCACCTCGCGGGCCAACCTGGCGCTGGCCTATCACTCAGCCCGCCGGGCGACCGATGCGGTCGCGCTGCTGCGCCGCACGCTCGCCGACTGCGAGCATGCCCTGCCTCCCGGCCATCCGCTCACCCAGTCAGTTCGCGAGAGTCTCGAGGCGGCTAGCCGCAGCTGACCGGCGCGGCACGCGGGTGCGCCAGGCGGCTGAGACGGGCGCCCGGCGGCTCGCCAAGGCTATCCTGCGGTCGTGCGCGAGTTTGCGATCCGGTGGCGCCCGGCTGGCCTCAAGAAGCGCCGCCGCCCCTAGCGCGCACGGGAAGGTGGCTGCCGTGGCCTCGGCCCCCGAGCCGGATGAGCTAACCCTGACCATCGCGCGGCACCTGGAAGTCGACTGGCAGTACGTGCGCCGGATCGCGGCCACCGACACCGAGCAGATCGCCGCGGTCCGGGCGGCGGGCCGACGTGCCGGGCGGCTGCTCGGCTACAAGATCGCCACCAGCCAGTCCGAGCCCAACGATCAGGACCGCGTGCAGGTGGTCGTGGCCGTGCGGGAACCGCCGAGCGAGGAAGACCGCGAGCGCATGCAGGAGCGGTCCCGGCTGCTCATGAACCGGGCCTACTCCCATCTGATGCCGCCCGACCTGGAGTGAGGGTCAGGTCAGGGTCAGGTCAGCCGCCGCTCGGCCGCCCAGCGGGTCAGCTGGTGACGGGTTGACAGCTGCAGCTTGCGCAGCACCGACGAGACGTGCGTCTCGACCGTCTTCACCGAGATGAACAGTTCCCGCGCGATCTCCTTGTAGGTGTAGCCGCGGGCGATCAGCCGCAGGACCTCGCGCTCGCGCGGGGTGAGCTGGTCGAGCTCAGGGTCGAAGGACGGGACTCCGCCGTCGGCCGGCGGCGCGGCCGCGAAGGCGTCCAGGACGAATCCGGCCAGCCGGGGCGAGAACACCGCGTCGCCGGCCGCTACCCGCCAGATGGCCGCCACCAGCTCGGCACCGGAGATCGTCTTGGTCACGTAGCCGCGCGCGCCCGCGCGAACCACGGCGATGACGTCCTCGGGGGCGTCAGAGGCCGACAGGGCCAGGAACCGTACCTGCGGGTGGTCGGGCTTGATCGCCGTGACCACCAGCTGGCCGCCGCCGGCGGGCAGGTGCACGTCCAGCAGGACAACATCCGGCGGGCGGGCCGCGATCAGGTCGATGGCGGACTGCACATCGTCGGCCTCGCCGATGACCTCGACCTGGTCACCGAGCTCCGACCGGACTCCCGACCGGAACAGCCCGTGGTCGTCGACGATCACGACCGTCGGGCGGGTGGCGCCGGGTCCGGAGGTACTGCTGCCAGGCACGCTCATCCCGGTCACGCCCGGCTCGGCTGTCGTTCCCCGGCCGCGCGGGGCATCGTCAGGGACACCTCTGTCCCCTCGCCCGGCGCGCTGCGGACCGCCGCCGAGCCGCCCCGGCGGGTCATCCGGGCATGAACCGACTCCGCGAGCCCCTTGCGGTCGGCCGGCACCGCGGAGGTGTCGAAGCCGCGGCCCCGGTCGCGCACGAACAGCGATACCTGACCAGGCTCGATCTCGGCGAACACCGTCACGACCTCGGCTCCTGACCACTTCGCCGCGTTGACCGTGGCCTCGCGGGCGGCGGCCAGCAGCGCCCTCAGGTCGTCGTTGAGCGCGCAGTCCCCGACGGTGATCGCCTCGACGGCTATCCCGTGCTGCGCTTCGACCTCCTGCTGGATCAGCCGTACTCCGTCGCCGACCGTCATGCCCTCCCCGTCTAGTGCGCCGGGTGTCCGGCCGTCGAACAGCCAGGACCGCAGCTCCCGCTCCTGGGCCCGGGCGAGCTGGACCACCTGCTGCGGGTCGTGGGCGCGACGCTGGATGAGCGCCAGGGTCTGCAGGACCGAGTCGTGGACCCGGGCGGCCATGTCGGCCCGCTCCTCGGCCCGGGCGCGCGCCTGCCGCTCGACGACCAGGTCACGGGCGATGCGCAGCCACCACGGGCCGAGCACGACGACGATCGCGGCGACGATGAGCAGCACCCCGGCCAGCGGCCGCAGCAGGCTCACCCGCAGGTGACCGGACAGCAGCGTGATCAGGCCGGCGAGCAGCAGCAGCCCGGCAATGACCGCGCGCCAGGCGGTCCGGGCCCGGGTCGTGCCATCGAGCAGCCCCGTGAGCGGCTCCACGTAGTGCCGCATCCGGTCCTGCTCACCAGCCGAGGCGTTCCGCCAGATCAGCACGAGGACGGCCAGCGACAGGATCCACGGCGACAGCAGGGAGCCCAGCCAGCTGGCCGACAGCGCGGAGCCCACGAGCAAGATCACGACGAGCAGCGATGCCAGCCCCGCCGCCAGGGTGATCCCGCGGCGGTCGGTCAGCGCCCGGGTCGCGATCGACCCGCTCCCCCCGGCCGGCGGGACCACCAGCCAGGCCAGCACGTAGGGCACCGCGCCGAAGCCGCTGATCAGGGCGGCCAGCACGAACACGGTCCGCACGATGGTGACGTCCCAGCCCATCCGGTTCGCCACCCCGGCCGCCACGCCGCCGATCAGGCAATCCTCCTCAGACCGGCGCAGCGGTCCGGTGCCGCGCGGGCCGCGCCGGAATCGCAGCGGTCCCCGGCGGCGGCCCCAGCGTCCGTGCTGGGGGCCATGCGGGTGGACCGGGTCCAGCCACGGACCGGGCGGGGCGGGCGGACCGGGCGGACCGCCGTTGCTGACCGGCGGGCCGTGCCAGTCCGGCGCCGGGCCGGCTCGTTCTGTCATATCCCCATCATGGCGCTGACCTCCCGCGCGCGGCTATGCGGGCAATCCCTGATATCGGCGGCGCGGGGTCAGGGTAGGGCCAGGGTCGTTCCCGATGGCGGGCCCGGCCGGGGATGGCGAGGCTGGAGCCATGAACACCACCACCGCACACACCGAGACCGACCACAGCCAGACCGACTACAGCCAGGCCGACCACACCACCGGCGAGCCCCGTCCCGAGCAGCCGCCGCGGCCGCAGCCGCTGTACCGCCCGGCCGATGACCGGATGCTGGCGGGCGTCGGGGCGGGCATCGCCCGCTACCTCAGCATCGACGTGACGATCGTCCGGGTCGTCCTGGCCGTGCTGGCCGTCGCCGGCGGGTTCGGCGTTCCCCTGTACATCGCCGGCTGGCTGCTGATCCCGGACGAGGGGCACGAGCTGTCCATCGCCGAGGAGTTCATCCAGTCCCGCGCCGCCCGGTCCCGCTGACCGGCGTCCGCTCTGAGCCTCAGGAGGTTTACCGAAATGTCCGCACCGTCCAGCGCGCCGCCGACTAAGGATGGCGCGCCCCGGGCCCGAGCCAACTACGCCAACCCCGGCATGCGGATCTCCGATGCCGAGCGCAGCGAGGTCGCCGACCGGCTGTCCGCGCACTACGGCGACGGCCGCCTGGACCAGGAAGAGTTCAGCAGGCGGATGGACCAGGCGATGAACGCCAAGACGCAGGCTGACCTGAACGGGCTGTTCGCCGACCTGCCTGACGGCGACGTCCCGGCCGCTGGGACGGGGCTGCGGCCGGGCGGCCGGGGGCCCGCCGCCGGGTCCGGCGCGCGCCGGGGTGGCCCCGGCCGGGTGATCGCCATCATCCTCATCGCGATTGTCGCCGCCTTCGCGGTGCATGCGCTGGGCTGGCTGGTGCCGTGGGTGCTGGTCGCCGCCCTGGCCTACGTCTGGCTGCGGCACCGTCGCCGGCCGGAGCGCCAGGCACCCCCGCAGGCGCACCAGCAGCCGTAACAGCACTGGCAGCAACGGGAGCCGGCCGGGTCCAGGACTAGCATGTGGGGCGATGAGCACCGCAGCTGGGCCGGCCAGCGGCGCCGGCGCCGTCCTGGCCCCGGCCGAATCTGTCATCCACACCGAGGATCTCACCAAGGTCTATCCCGGCACGGACTTCGCGGCCGTTGACCATCTCAACCTCGACGTCCGGGCAGGCGAGATATTCGGCCTGCTCGGACCCAACGGCGCCGGCAAGACGACGACCGCCGGGATGCTCACTACCCGGGTGGTGCCGACCTCGGGCCGGGCGTTCCTGGGCGGCGTCGACATCGTGGCCCACCCTGCGCTGGCCAAGCAGCTGAGCGGGATCGTCTCGCAGCAGAACACCCTCGACCGGCAGCTGACCGTCTGGGAGAACCTCTACTTCCACGGCCGGCTGTTCGGCATCACGGCGAAGGCCTCCCGGCGGGCCGCCGACGAGCTGCTGGACCAGTTCCAGCTGTCCCGGTGGGCCAAGGCCTCGGTTTACGCGCTGTCGGGCGGGATGGCCCAGCGGCTCATGGTGGCACGCGCCATCTTCCACCGCCCGTCCGTGCTGTTCCTCGACGAGCCCACGGCCGGGCTGGACCCGCAGAGCCGGCTCGCGCTGTGGGAGCTGCTCGGCGGCCTCCACCAGCAGGGCCAGACGATCTTGCTGACCACTCACTACATGGAAGAGGCCGACCAGCTCTGCGACCGGGTGGCCATCATGGACCACGGCAAGATCCTGGCCCTGGACGCCCCGGCCACGCTCAAGCAGAGCGTGGACGCCGACACCGTTGTCACGGTCAAGACCGCCGGCGACCCGGATCAGCTGGCCGAGCTGCTGGCCCGCGAGGTCGCCGGGGTCACCCGCACCCGCCACGCGGACGGCGCCGTCCAGCTGCACGTCCAGGGCAGCGACCGGCTGGTCCCCCGGATCGTGCTGGCCGCCGAGCGCGGCGGGTTCGACGTCGTTGACCTGTCGATCGCCGAGCCCAGCCTGGAGACGGTCTTCATCAACCTGACCGGCAAGGAGCTGCGGGACTGATGGCCGCCACCGTGAGCGCGCAGGCACCGGCCCAGCGGATCGGCGGCGGGCCGACCCGCTCGGTAGCCGCGGCCAGCTGGGCCGCGCTGCGCGCGCTGATCCTGCGCGACCTCGTGGTGCTGCGCAAGCACCTGTGGGAGTTCGTGCTGCGCACGCTGATCCAGCCGTTCCTGCTGTGCTTCGTGTTCCTCTACGTGTTCCCCAAGATCGGCCAGACGGTCGGCGGCGGGCACGGCGGCGCGGCCGAGTCGGCCTTCGCGACCGTCCTGGTGCCCGGCGTGGTCGGGATATCGGTGATGTTCCAGGGCGTCCAGTCCATCGCGCTGGCCATGGCCCAGGAGTTCGGCTTCACCCGGGAGATCGAGGACCGGGTCCAGGCGCCGTGCCCGATCTGGCTGGTGGCGATCGCCAAAGTGCTGTCCGGCGCCGCCCAGGGCGTGCTGTCGGCGATCATCGTGCTGCCGATCGCCTCGGTGGTGCACGCGCCCGGCGTGCACGCGCACCTGGACCTGCACTGGTGGCTGATCGTGACGTTCATCCCGCTGGCCTGCGTGGCCATGTCGGGGCTGGGGCTGGTGCTGGGGACCAGCTTCGAGCCGCGGAATATCGGGCTGATGTTCGGCTTCATCATCTTGCCGATCACGTTCCTGGGCGGCACCTACTACTCCTGGACCAGGCTGGCCCCGGTGCAGATCGGCGGCTGGCACTGGCTGCAGACCGTGGTCCTGGTCAACCCCCTGATCTACGTGAACGAGGGCATGCGCGCCGCGCTCACCAGGGCGCCGCACATGCCCCTGTACGTCGTCTACCCGGTGGTGCTGGCCTTCGGCGCCGTGTTCCTGGCCATCGGACTGCGCAACTTCCGGCGCCGCGTGCTGTCCTAGCCGCCGTGCTGTCTTAGCCACCGCGTGCTGCCCTGGCGGCACGCCGACCTCCGGGAGCGTCATGTCAGCCGACCTGATGGATGGCTCGGGACTGGCCCGCGAGATCCTCGGCCAGGTAGCCGGCCGGGCCGCCGGGCTCGCCTCGGCCACCGGCGTCACGCCGTGCCTGGCCACCGTGATCGCAGGCGAGGACCCCGCCTCGGTCACGTACGTGCGGATGAAGCGCAACCGCAGCCAGAAAGCCGGCATCGCCTCGCGGCACGTCGGCCTGCCCGCCGACGCGACGACGCAGGACCTCGTCCGCGCGCTCGAGGACTTGTCGGCGGACCCGGCCGTGCATGGCATCCTGCTGCAGCATCCGGTGCCGCCGCAGATCGACGAGCGGGCCGCCTTCGAGGCCATTGCGCCGCACAAGGATGTCGACGGCGTCACCATGCACTCGTTCGCGGCCATGGCGTTCGGCAGCCCGGGCTTCGCCTCGGCGACCCCCGGCGGCATCATGCGCCTGCTGGCCGCCTACGACGTCGATCCCAGCGGGCAGCACGCGGTCGTCATCGGGCGCAGCCCGATCCTCGGCAAGCCGGCCGGCATGCTCCTGCTGGCCCGCGACGCGACCGTCACCTACTGCCACTCCCGGACCCGCGACCTGCCCGCCGTCGCCCGGACGGCCGACATCCTGGTCGCGGCGGTGGGCAGGCCCGAGTTCGTCCGGGGTGACTGGGTCAAGCCCGGCGCCGTGGTCATCGACGCCGGCTACAACCCCGGCAACATCGGGGATGTCGCCTTCGCCGAGGCCAGGGAGGTCGCCGGGCTGCTGACCCCGGTGCCCGGCGGGGTCGGCCCGATGACGATCGCGGTGCTGCTGGATCAGACAGTTGACGCCGCCACTGCGCAGGCCACCACCGGGCAGGCCAGCGCCAGCTAGGTCAGCGAGCGCCGGTAACGGACCTCGGTAATCGGGAAGCCCCGGCTATCGTCCTGCAGCACGGCGCCGTCCTCAGCCCAGCCGGTCCTGGCGTAGAACCGGCGAGCCCGGTCGTTGGTGTCCAGCACCCAGAGCGTCGCCTGCTCGTATCCGGCGGCTAGCTGGCTGACCGCCTCGGCCATCAGCATCCGGCCCAGCCCCCGG
>DASUBV010000404.1:0-9757 GCA_035763085.1 Streptosporangiaceae bacterium
GCTGCGAGGCGAAGAAGTACACCATGCCCCGCTCGCCGCCCCAGCCCAGCCGCAGCGCGATCGTGTACGGCAGGTGCAGCTCGTAGCGGCTGTGCCGTTCCGGCGGCCCGGCCTGCTCGTTGCCGAACACCGGGAAGTCCTGGGAGTTCTCCGCCTCCGGCCGCACCACCTCATAGCGCAGCACGTGCCCGTCCGTGCGGACCTCGTGCCGCGGCACCACCGGCCGGGACGGGTCGCCCAGCAGCCCCGGGTGCACCCAGGGGAAGTGCCCGAAGTCGGTGAAGTTCTCCACCTGCCGGGCCGCATCGCACTGCCACGCGTACGGGCCGGCCGTGACCACCGCGTAGGAGCCGTTTTCCAGCTCGCCGACCTCCGGCAGCGGCCAGCGCGGCTCCTCCAGCGCGACCCAGATCAGCCCGTAGCGCTCCTGCACCGCGAACGCCGCTACCCGCGCCTTGGCCGGCACCCGGCCCGGCTCCTCCAGCTGCGGGATGGCCACGCACCGGCCGTCGGCGGCGTACCGCCAGCCGTGGTAGGCGCAGACCAGCTCCTCGCCGCTGATCCAGCCCAGCGACAGCGCCGTGCCCCGGTGCACGCACAGGTCCGACATCGCCCGCGGCCTGCCGTCCGGGCCGCGCCACAGCACTAGCGGCTCGCCGAGCAGGTCCGCGTGCGCCGGCCGGTCACCGGGCAGATCCGCGCTGAAGGCCACCGGGTGCCAGCAGGCGCGCAGGGCGGCGCTGTCGGCGAACGCCGCGGGCCGGCTCGGTGAATCGTGCCCCGCGGAACTGGGCCCCGTAGACCTGAGCCCCGCCGAATTGTGCCCCGTAGACCCGGGCCCCGCTGAACCGTCTGCCGCTGAACTGCGCATAGCTGATTATCGGGCATCTCGGGCGATCAGCAAGGTTGACATCTGGCCAGCGGTGCGATTCAACGGACTCGTCCGTTACGAGGGTTTTCAGCCAGACGGAGGAGCTATCGCCACGGCGGCTCGCACCGGGCCCGGCCCCGCGGAACTGCGCCCGCCTGGCTCGGTGCCGGTCACCCGCCGCCCGCCGCGCTCGCCCGGCCGGCTCCGCACCGCCGCGCGCCGGGCCGCCTTCGCCGCCGCGGTCGCCATCCCCTTCCTGTTCCTGGCCGCCTTCGCGCTGTACCCGCTGCTGCAGCAGGGCGCCGGCAGCTTCTACTCCTGGTACCAGCTCCGCCCGGCCACCTTCGTCGGCCTGCACAACTACACCACCCTGCTCGCCGACCCGGTGGCTGCCGCCGCGGCCGTCCGCACCGCGGGCTACCTGCTGATCGTCGTCAGCTGCGAGACCGGCCTCGGGCTGGCCGCGGCCTGGCTGACCGTCCGGGCCCGGCGCGGGCGAGCCGTGCTCATCGCGCTGTTCCTGCTTCCGCTGGCCGTGCCGTGGCCGACCGCGGCCAGCCTGTTCCTGGGCTTCGCCGACCCCGGCGGACTGCTGAACCAGCTGCGCGCCAGCCTGCTCGGCGCGCACGCGCCCGTGCTGTGGCTCGATCACCCGCTCGCCGCGCAGGCCCTCATCGTGGTGGCCGGGATCTGGAAGGGCGTGCCGTGGTGCTTCCTGCTGCTGCTCGGCGCGCTGGCCGCCAGCCCGCCCGAGGTCTTCGAGGCGGCCCGGATCGACGGCGCCCGCGGCCTGTCGTTCTGGGCGCGCGTGCTGCTGCCCTCGATCCGGCCGATGCTGGTGTTCGTCATCGTCCTGCGCATCTTCACCGAGGCGCAGACCTACACCTCCGTTGACCTGCTCACCGGCGGCGGGCCCAGCTTCAGCACGCAGCTGGCCTCCTCCTACGGCTATGAGCTGGCGTTCGGGTACTTCCAGTTCGGCACCGCCTCGGCGCTGGCCACCTTGCTGGGCGCGGGACTGCTCGTCGTGGCCGCGATCGGCCTGCTGGCCGCCCGGCCGGGCACGGCAGCGCGCCGCTGGGCAGCGCTGCGGGGCGGAGCGGCGCGCGCCTCACCTGTGGCGCGGGGCCCGGCTGCCGCCCGCGGTGCCGCTGTCGCGCCGCGCCGGGCTGGCTCGCTGACCAGGGCCCGCTGGGTGCGGCGCCTGATCCTGGCGGTCCTCGTGATGCTGGCGCTGGCCCCGTTCGCCGGCGCGCTCGGCGCGGGCCTGCTCGGCCACGGGCCCGGCCCTGGCGCCGGCTTCGGGCATGGCCACGGCCCCGGCAGCGGGCCGGGCTTCGGAGCAGCGTTCGGGGTCCAGTGGGCCGCGGTGCGCACCGGGCTGTGGAACAGCGCGCTGGTCACCGCGGGAACCCTGGTGCTCACGCTGGTGCTGGCCGTCCCGGCTGCCTACCTGCTGGCCCGGACCCGGTTCCGGCTGCGCGGCCCCCTGTTCGCCTTCATGCTGTTCACCCTGGCCATCCCCGGCGTCGTGCTGATCCTGCCGCAGGTGGAGGAGATCTCCTGGCTGGGCCTGGCCAACACCCGGGCCGGCCTGGTGCTGCTGTACAGCGCGGCCAGCCTGCCGCTGGCGGTGTTCTTCCTGCGCCCCGCGTTCGCCGCGGTGCCCGAGCCGCTGGCGGAGAGCATGCGGGTGGACGGCGCAGGCGGGCTGACCATCCTGCGCCGCCTGATCCTGCCGCTGAGCTCCCGCACCATGATCGCGGTGGCGGTGCTGGTGGTCGCCTGGGTCTGGAACGAGCTGCCGCTGGCGGTGGTGCTGATCAACAGCAAGTCGCTGCTGACCCTGCCGGTCCTGATCGAGCTCGGCGTCGGCGGCAGCGGCTCGCTGGGCTCAAGCTGGATCTCGATGCTGCCGCCATTGCTGGTCTTCGCCGCCACCCAGCGCTACTTCCGGGCCGGCCTGACAGCCGGCAAGCTGCTGTAGCGGACTCGCCCGGCCTCCCGCCCGGCCCGGCCACGCCAGCCGGCAATCGCCAGGACGCCGCCCTCGCCGGGCAACCGGACTACCGCGGCGTTCGTCGGCGAAGCCAGATCCGGGAGTGGACTCGCCGGTCTGGGAGCGCCCTCGCCGGGATCCGGAACAAACCGCTTGATAACAGCAAGAGGCGGGCAGGCCGGGCGGATGGTGGCGGCGCTGGGCGCGGGTGGTGTTAAGGAAGCGTCAAGACCGGCGGGCTGCGCGTTAGGAAGCCGTATAGACCGGCTGCATACAGCCAGTTCTGCGGTGAACTGGCAGGGATGGATGAAAGCGAGTCGGTTCGGCGGGTCGGGCCGGCGCGGGAAGCTGCGCCAGGGCCAGGGCCGGGACCTGTCCGGGATGCGGTGTTCCGTCCTGGTCACGGTGTCGCCCCGATCGCAGCATCCGCTCCGGATGAGCTATGCGCGGATGAGTCACCCGGCCCGCCGGTGCCGGGTGAGGCTGCTCCGGCACGGGCGCTGGCCGGCGACGAGCTTGCCACCGGCGCGCAGGCCGGGCAGACGGCGGTGCACGCGGAACGAGCCCGCAGGCGGCGCGGCCTGGCGGCGCCGCTGGCGCTGCCGGCCGGGTTCGCCGCACTGCTGGTCACCGGGGCCATCGCGGCGGTTACCCACGGTGCGCTGTCCGGCACCTGGGTGCTGGGCCTGGCGGCGGCAATCGTGCTGGCCGGCGCTGCGGTATCGGAACTGGCGGTGGCGCCGGTGCTGGGAGCCACCGGCTGGCTGACGGTCGTCGGGTTCTCCCGCGCCCCGTACGCCCAGCTGCGGCCGGCCGGGCCGCACGCGGCCATCGCGGCCGTGGTCATCGCCGCGTGCATGGCGGCCGGCCTGGCCGGTGGGCTGGTGTTGCGCCGCCTGGCCTCGTCGTACACGCTGTTTATCGTGGACGTTCCTGGCCAGGCTGAGCCAGACGAGCCAGGTCAGCCGGATCGCGCCCGCCGCCAGGCCGGCCTCCGGCGCGATCTGGTCTTGCCCGGACCAGCCCGGGCTGCGGGGCCGCCCCCCCGCCCCGCAGACCCGGGCCCCCCGGTCGCGCCGGCCGGCACATCGTCAGTGCGCCCGGCGGCGCCCGCAGGCCACCCGGCCGCGGCCAGCCGGGTGCGCTGGCGGATCCCCGACCTGACCGGCGGCATCGGCCGGCGCCGGCTGCTGGCCGCGTTCCTGCTGGTGGGCGGGCTGCCGCTGCTGACCTGGTGCCTGTCCGCGGGCGGCCTGCACCGGCTGGCGACTGACCTGCTGGTCTACCTGGTCGCGGTCGTGGCGATCGCGGTGGTGGGCGGCTTCTGGCCCGCGGTTGCCGCCGCCATCTCGGCCAGCCTGCTGGTCAACTGGTACTTCACCCCGCCGCTGCACACCCTGACCATCGACGACGGCCAGAGCCTGCTGGCGCTGCTGCTGTTCCTCACGGTCGCGGTCACCGTGAGCAGTGTGGTGCACCTGGCCGCGCACCGGGCCCGGCAGGCCGCGCACAGCACCGCCGAGGCGCAGGAGCTGCTGGCCCTGGCCCGGACGGTGCTGGGCGGTGCCGACGACCCGGCGTCCGTGCTGGCGCACCTGACCAGCGGGCACGGCGGCCGCGCCGAGCTGCTGGAGCAGGCCGGCGGCCAGTGGGTCCGGGTGGCCGCCAGCGCCGCCGCGGACTGCGCCAGCGGACCGGAGCTGCGCTCGGCCGCGCGCGATGACCTGGTGCTGGTGGCCAGCGGGCAGGCCCGGCCGCTAACGGAGCGGCTGCTGCACGGCTACGCCGCCCAGGCCGCTGCGGCCCTGGACCGGGACCGGCTGCGCACCCAGGCCGCGCAGGCCGAGGCGCTGGCCGAGGGCAACCGGATGCGCACCGCGCTGCTGGCCGCGGTGAGCCACGACCTGCGGACCCCGCTGGCCTCGATCAAGGCCAGCGTCAGCACGCTGCGCCAGACGGACGTGACCTGGACCGAGGCCGACGAGGCGGCGCTGCTGGCCACCATCGAGCGGTCCTCGGACCGGCTCGATGCGCTGATCGGCAACCTGCTGGACATGAGCCGCCTGACGGCCGGGTCGCTGCAGCCGTTCCTGCGGCCCACCTCGATCGACGAGGTGGCTCCGGTCGCGGTGCGCGGCCTGGACGGCGGCGGCCGGCTGCAGCTGTGCGTCCCCGACGACCTGCCGCTGGTGCGGACTGACCCGGGTCTGCTGGAGCGGGTGCTGGCCAACCTGTTCGCCAATGCCCTGGCCTACTCGCCGGCCGGCCGCGACCCCGAGCTGCGCGCGGCCCACGACGGCGGCAGCGTG
Organism: Streptosporangiaceae bacterium; assembly: GCA_035763085.1. Lineage (GTDB taxonomy): Bacteria > Actinomycetota > Actinomycetes > Streptosporangiales > Streptosporangiaceae > DASUBV01. The sequence continues at coordinate 5,180 of DASUBV010000404.1, forward strand.
CTGCTGGAGATCGTGGACCACGGCTGCGGCGTGCCGGACGCGCTGAAGGGGCAGATGTTCGAGGCGTTCCAGCGGCTCGACGGCCGGGTCGGCGGGCCCGGCACGGCGGGCGGGATCGGGCTCGGCCTGGCCGTGGTCCGCGGCTTCCTGGACATCATGGGCGGCTCGGTGCAGGCCGCCGACACCCCCGGCGGCGGCCTGACCATGCGGGTCACGCTGCCCGCCGCGGCCGACCCGGCCAGCATCGCCAGCCTGGCCGGCCAGCCCTGAGAGGCGGGGACCATGACCAAGGTGCTCGTCATCGATGACGAGGCGCCCATCCTGAACGCCCTGCGGATCAACCTGGCCGCCCGGCAGTACGAGGTCAGCACCGCGGCCGACGGCACCGCCGGCCTGGCCGCGATGGCCCGCGAGCGGCCGGACGTGCTCATCCTCGACCTGGGCCTGCCGGACATGGAGGGCACCGAGGTGATCAAGGGCGTGCGCGGCTGGACGTCCACGCCCATCATCGTGCTGTCGGCGTGGGGCCAGGAAGGCCAGAAGGTGGCGGCGCTGGACGCCGGCGCCGACGACTACGTCACCAAGCCGTTCGGCATGGATGAGCTGCTGGCCCGGCTGCGCGCCGCCGTCCGCCGGGCCGCGCCGGCCCCCGCCGAGCCGGTCGTGTCCACCGGGCACTTCACCGTGGACCTGTCGGCCAAGCGGGTGACCTCCGGCGGCGCCGACGTCCGGCTCACTCCGACCGAGTGGCAGCTCCTGGAGGTCCTGGTCCGCCACCCCGGCCGGCTGGTCACCCAGCGTCAGCTGCTGGCCGAGGTCTGGGGCCCCGGCTACCAGAACGAGGCCAACTACCTGCGCGTGTACGTGGCGAACCTGCGCCGCAAGCTGGAACCGGACCCGTCCCGGCCGCGCTACCTGCTGACCGAGACGGGCATGGGCTACCGGTTCCGGCCCTGAGCTAGACCCCGGCTAGCACGGGCACGGTGTCGATTGTCTCCATTGTCTTCTTGAACTCGATGGCGGTGTCATCCATGAGCGCGCGCGGGTCGAAGTCCGGGCTGGCCAGGACTCCGTGCACCCGGCGGCGCTGCATGCCGAAGTTGCCGGCGTCGTAGATCGGCAAGATCGCGGCCTCGCGCAGGTACTTCTCGAACCTGTGCTGGGTGTCCGCGCTGTTCACGCCGACGACCTGCATGCACTTGTAGACCGCGTCGAACAGCAGCTCGGTGCAGTGGATCTTGCACATCGCGCCGATGAGCTCGCCGTGGTACTCGTGCTTGTCCAGGTAGTGCGCCGTCTTCCAGCAGAAGTACCGGCAGGCCTCGATCCTGGCCGCCACATCTCCTAGCACGTACCCGACATTCTGGTAGTTGATGATCGGCGTCGGCCCGCCGGCGGTGTAGGTCTTCGCCCACTCCAGCGCCTCCTCGTAGGCAGAGCGCGCCACGCCGACCGCGGCGATCCCGGCGACCGGGCCAGACCAGGCGAAGTTCCGGTTGATCAGCAGGTCACCGTTGCCCCTGGTGCCCTCGACCAGGTTCGCCGCCGGCACCCGGGCGTTGTCGAAGACGATCTCGGCGTTGGGGGTGAGCCGGTGGCCGATCTTGCTGATCAGCTTGTAGCTCACGCCCGGCGTGCCGCGCTCGAGCATGATCGCCGACAGGCCCTCGGTGCCGCCCTTGCCCGGATCGGTGCGGACGACGACGATGCTGACGTTCGCCCCCTGCCCGTCCCAGCCAGCGACATTGCAGGGCCAGTACTTGCGCCCGTTCAGCACGTAGCTGTCGCCGTCCAGGCGGGCGGTCACGCCGATGCCGACGGGGTGGGCGACCGGAGCGTCGAAGTTCGCGGTGCCGCCGGGTGTGCCGGGGGGCTCGCTGACGGCGTAGCCGACGAGGTACTCCCCGGTCGGGTCGGATGTGGCCGGCCGCAGGAACCGGTTCTTCTGCTCCTCGGTTCCCCAGTACCAGACCGGCATCAGGCCGAGCCCGTTGACCAGGATCGTGCAGGCGAATCCGGGGTCGACAGCGCAGATCTCCTCGGCCGCGAGGATCACGTCGACGTTGGACAGCCCGCCGCCGCCGTACTCGCTGGGCAGCATCGCGAAGGCGATGCCCTGCTTGTAGGCCTCGACGTAGGCGGGCTTGGTGAGCTGGAACGCGCGCAGCGGGTCGGGCTCAGCATCGGCCTCCCGTACCACCGGGCCGAGGACTCGCTGGGCGAATCCCCTGACGTTCAGCTGCAGCTCACGTTGCTGCTCGGTCAGTGTGAAATCGATAGCCATGGGCATCTCCTCCCGATGTGAGGAGCACTTGGCCCGGGCGAGGACCGAGGTGAAAGACGACAAGGCTAGGCGTGCCCCGCCCGGCGAAGACGACCAGGTGCTGAGGCTCAGCTGTCATGATGGGCACTTCAGCAGGGCGGCTGTCGACGGGCGCGCAGCAAGCGGCGGCAAACCTGGTGCGAGCGGTCCCGTCCGGCGCTGCGGGGCCAGCGCCCCGGGCTGCTCAGCTCCGGCCGCCGCGGACGGCGCTGATGGTCATCGTCGGAGTTGACTTGTCCTGGCAGGTCTGCGTCGTGTACGGGATGTACAGGGGTGCCACCTGATTGGGCGGGATGACCTGCAGCCAGTGCACGGTCACCGGGTGGCAGGTGCCCGCCGGGAAGTTGGCTGCCTGCACGACCCGCAGGTTAGCGTGCGCGTAGCCGTGCGGCGGCAGCGTCACCAGCTTCCGCGAGGTTGACGGGTCCTGCCGTGCGGTGGCGCCGACCAGGCTGACCGGCAGCCCGCGGGAGACCGCGACGCCGGGGAACCCGTACAGGGTGCAGCTGACGTTGCTGAGGTTCCTGAACACGATCACGCTGTACACGCTGCCTGCGGCGCCATTGGTGTCGGCGAGGACGCCGTGCAGGTACCGGGTCAGGCAGCCGGGCGGGCTGGCGGTGCCCGAGGAGGTCGCCGCGGCGGGCGCGGTGCTCGCGCCGCCGCTGCCAGGCTGGCTGGCCGGCGCACTGGGCCTGGCGGGCACCGTCGCGGTGACCGTCGCGGGCGGGCCCGCGATCGGCGCGGCGGACCTGCCGCAAGCGACCAGCAGCGCGCCGCTGGCCGCCAGCACGATGGCGGTCCGTCCGGTAGCGGCCAGCACGCGGCCGGCCCGCACGGGCCGGATAGCACGAAGATTCATCAAAGTCGCGGCGTGGAAACCCCGGTCTTCAGGCCGGGGAGGAAACGCCGCTCCCTCCTTTCACATACAAGCATGGTAATGTGTGAGGCATGGCGAGGGTCGTGAAGCGGGCGTACAAGTACCGCTTCTATCCCTCGCCTGACCAGGCTGCGGAGCTGTCCCGCACGTTCGGGTGCGTGCGCCTGGTGTGGAACATGGCACTCGACGCCCGCACCACCGCCTGGTACCAGCGGCAGGAGCGCGTGACCTACGTGCAGTCCTCTGCCCTGCTGACCGGCTGGAAGAAGTCCGGCGACCTGGAGTTCCTGAACGAGGTGTCGTCGGTCCCGCTCCAGCAGGCCCTGCGGCATCTCCAGGGCGCGTTCGCCGCGTTCTGGGACAAGCGCTCGAAGTACCCGAGGTTCAAGTCCCGCAAGCGGTCCCGGCAGTCCGCGGAGTACACCCGGTCGGGCTTCCGCTACCGGGACGGCGCCCTGAGGCTGGCCAAGATGAACAGCCCGCTGGACATCCGCTGGTCGCGGCCCCTGCCCGAGGGTGCGGAGCCGTTCACCGTGACGGTCAGCAGGGACCCGGCCGGCCGGTGGTTCGTGTCCCTGCTCTGCGACTGCCCGGTGACATTGCTGCCGCATTCGGAGTCTGCGGTCGGGATCGACGCGGGCATCACGTCGCTGCTCACCCTGTCGACCGGCGAGAAGATCGCCAATCCCCGCCACGAGCGCCGCGACCGGCAGCGGCTGGCGAAGGCCCAGCGGAATCTGTCCCGTAAGCAGAAGGGCTCCGCGAACCGCGAGAAGGCGCGGGTCAAGGTGGCCCGCGTTCACGCCCGGATCGCCGACCGGCGCCGGGACAGGCTGCACTGGCTCACAACCCGGCTCGTCCGCGAGAACCAAGCGGTCGTGATCGAGGACCTGTCCGTGCGCAACATGGTCCGCAGCCACTCCCTGGCCCGCGCGATCTCCGACGCGGCCTGGAGTGACCTGCGTTCCATGCTGGAGTACAAGTGCGACTGGTACGGGCGCGAGCTGATCGTGATCGACCGCTGGTTCCCGTCCAGCAAGATGTGCTCCGCCTGCGGGGCGCTCGCTGAGAAGATGCCGCTTTCCGTCCGCGAGTGGACGTGCGGATGCGGCGTCACCCACGACCGCGACGTGAACGTGGCCAAGAACATCCTGGCGGCCGGGCTGGCCGTTGCAGCCTGCGGAGATGGCGTGAGACCGTCCCGAGCGTAAGCACGGGAAGGCTGCTGTCGGTGAAACAGGAACCCCTGGCCGTGAGGCCCGGAATCCCCGTCCTTCAGGGCGGGGAGAAGTCAACACGGTGTCCTTCAGACCGGGCTCGCTGCCGAGCCGCCGTAGCTGACACCTATGACGCCGGGCCGGCCGGTCCGGTTGGG
>DASUBV010000405.1:0-20729 GCA_035763085.1 Streptosporangiaceae bacterium
GCGCAATATTCCCCACTGCTGCCTCCCGTAGGAGTCTGGGCCGTGTCTCAGTCCCAGTGTGGCCGGTCGCCCTCTCAGGCCGGCTACCCGTCGTCGCCTTGGTAGGCCGTTACCCCACCAACAAGCTGATAGGCCGCGAGCTCATCCCTAGCCGAAAAACTTTCCACCGCGGCTGATGTCGGCCGTGGTCGTATTCGGTATTAATTCCGGTTTCCCGGAGCTATCCCGAAGCTAAGGGCAGATTGCTCACGTGTTACTCACCCGTTCGCCGCTCGAGTACCCCGAAGGGCCTTTCCGCTCGACTTGCATGTGTTAAGCACGCCGCCAGCGTTCGTCCTGAGCCAGGATCAAACTCTCCGTTGAATGTCTATATGCAAGCCGCGATCACGCCCGGAGGCGATCCGCGATCTGCTGACTAGAGAAGTGCCTCTCGGAACGGCAAGCCGAACCTTTGAGGCGATCTTGGCAAAATCGTCTGAGGCTGGGCCACGAATGACGCCAGACCTCTATTGACGAGGATGTGCATGTGCACTGGCTTTTAGCACGCTGTTGAGTTCTCAAGGAGCGGACGCACACCATCGGAGGCCGGTCAGGCCTTGTCCGGGGCAACCCTGCTAACTTACCGGGCGATTCAGACCCTGTCAAGTCGGTTCACTCGACTCGATCTGCCTCGCTACTCACTGTACTGCCAGCTTACCGCTCAGCAGCGCTTCCCGTTGCCGGGTTGAGCTGGGAGAGTGATCCGCTGACCCCGCCGTCCGGCCCGCCTTGCGGCGTCCCGTTCGCTCGGGGCAGGACGAAACATTAGACAGCCCGCGGGACCCCGTCAAATCGGAGCGGGGCCCGGATCACCCACCCGGGCACGACCCTGCCGCACGGCCGTGTCGGACTTTCGAACGACCGCGCAGGTGGGAGCCCTTCCCGCTGCCGCGCACCGGCAAACCTCACGGCCGGAAAAATTCTTCTGGCCGTCCTGAAGCTCCAGCTGGGTCCCGCGGCGGAGCCCCCGGATGACTTCCGGCCGCCGCGATGCCGCCGACCTGGTGCGCCACGCACGAGCCCGCGCTGGCGAGTCACTGGAGGACCGCTGGCGCGCTCCCGGCAGGCGCAGGCACCCGGCCGCCAGGCACCCGGCCGACGTGATGCCGGCCGGTCAGGCTCCGGCCATGATCCGCAGGATGACCGTGCGGCGGGTGGATCCGGCCGCATCAAGGACGGCACCAAGCTCGTCGTCGCGCAGGTACTCGGCTACATCAACCAGCACGACCAGCGGGCCGCCGTCGGCCGCGGCCGACCGGAGCACTCGCTCAACCTCGGCCTGATCCCGGCGCAGCGACTCCGGCGATGGCACCGTGAGCAAAATCTCACCCGCCTCGGGCGGCAGCAGCCTGCCGTCCTCGCCGGCGGGCAGGTGCTCCAGCACGACCCGGCCGTCGGCGACCGCGGCAGGCGTGTCCTCGCGCAGGTGGGTGTCTACCGAGCTGCCATGCGGCAGCTGGACGATGACCTCGGCCTCATGTGCCACATGGCGAGCCTATCCCCGGGCTGGTCACTCATGTGGTCATGCCCGTGTTCATGCCGTGACCCGCACGCGGGTCACGGCCGCCCCGACGGGTCGGCCTCGGTGACGTCGGCGGGCCGGTACTCGACGGTCACCGGCAGATGGTCGGAGACCTGCCGGGTGAGCTCGGTGTCGGTGACGTGATGCGCTTTCAGCGCGCCCGTTACATGCCGGGTCACCCGGATCGCGTCGATGCGGCGGGCGACCCCGGCCACTCCGTACCGGTCGGTCGCGTAGTGCCCGGCCGTCGGCTGCCACGGCGCGCGCAGCACGGCCGCCGCGTCATGCAGCCCGCCGGCCCACAGCACGTCCCCCGGCCGCCGGTCGGCCCAGTGCCGGCGCTGCCCGTTCTCGTCGTAGTCCCACTCGCACTGATGGATCAGGTCGTCGAACCAGGCGACCTTCTCGTAGGGGTCGCACGGCTCATACAGCTCCCAGCGCCCGGTGGACTCGTCATAGACGCGGTCGGCTGACTCGGTGTTCCAGTCGGCGCCGATCAGCAGCGGGAGGCTGCCGCGCGGCCCGGTCAGCGTGGCCACCAGCCGCTCGTTCTGGTCAGCGCGCAGCAGCCGCCCGAACGGCGTCCCGTGGAACGCCGCGTGCCGCACCAGGCGGCCGCCCACATCCAGGGTGACCACGGCCAGCGAGTGCCAGAAATTCCCCCGCCCGATCGTCCGCAGCGAGCCGGTCACCGCCTCGATCTCGCCGCGCCACATCAGCCCGCAGTGGTAGCCGCGACTGCCGATCGCCACCGCCGGCTTGCGGACTCCCGCGGGCACGCCGGCGCGTAGTACCAGGCAGCGCATGCCCACGTCGTCGGCGAGCTGGTGCAACCGGGTACCCACCGTCCTGCTGTCGCTGCCGCGGATTTCCTGCAGCGCGATGACGTCCGGGCTGAGCTCGCGGATGGACTCGACGACCTGCTGATAGTGCGTGCCGTCGGGGTCATCCCGGAACAGGTCCAGGACGTTGTAGGTCGTGAAGAGGACGGAATCGGGCGAAGTCCTGGGCAGAACCACAGCTGTCTGAACCTCCGGCGGATCACCTGGCTAGCCGGGGCGCGGCAAGGCAGCAAGCGCGCCGGCTGTTCCTGGACACGGTGGTCCGACAGCCCGTGACCCGGTATCGGTCGTCACCTACGGTTGCGGCACGTCACGCGCCGCCACAGGCGACATTACCGCCTTTAGCCCGCCCGTGCCCGGCAGCCAGGGCGATCAGCCAATCGGACAGCCAGGTTTTGCTGTCGCCTTACCGGAATTTCGGCTGACCTTGAGACAGGATTCGGAAATCGCCTGAAACGGCCGCGCCGGAATCCGCTTCTGCAGCTCGATGAGACCGCAAGGCCACTTCGGGCAGGGCGCTGCCCTGGAGGTACCAGGTACTGACTGGCGCCCGGCGAAGCCAGCGCGCCGCGCCCGTGGCCGGCCCCGGCGCCGGGCCCGCCTCGATTCCCCTACAGTTGACTGCCATGGCCGCACGCCCGCTGTCCGAGATCATGGCGCCCGACTGGGCCGAGGCGCTGCAGCCCGTCGCCCCGCGGATCGCCAGCATGGGCGAGTTCCTCCGCGCCGAGATTGCCGCCGGCCGTGGTTACCTGCCCGCGGGCGACAATGTGCTGCGGGCCTTCCGCCAGCCGATGGCCGACGTCCGGATCCTGCTGGTCGGCCAGGACCCGTACCCGACGCCGGGGCATCCGGTCGGGCTCAGCTTCTCGGTGGCGCCCGACGTCCGGCGGCTCCCCGCCAGCCTGTCCAACATCTTCCGCGAGTACTCCGATGACCTCGGCTACCCGCGCCCCTCGACCGGCGACCTGAGCCCGTGGACCGAGCGCGGCGTCATGCTGCTCAACCGCGTCCTCACCGTGCAGCCCCGCAACATCGGCTCGCATCGCGGCAAGGGCTGGGAAGAGGTCACCGAGCAGGCCATCCGTGCGCTCGCGGGCCGCGGCGGGCCGCTGGTCGCGATCTTGTGGGGCCGCGATGCGCGCAGCCTGGCACCGCTGCTGGGCAGCGTCCCGATCGTCGAGTCGGCCCATCCCAGCCCGAACTCCGCCGACCGCGGGTTCTTCGGCTCCCGCCCGTTCAGCCGCGCCAGCCGCCTCCTGCAGGACATGGGCGCCGACCCCCTCGACTGGAAACTCCCCTAACCCGGCCGGCTGCCGGCCGGGTTAGGGCTCCGCGGCGCGGCGGCCTCAGCGGGCGGCCTGGAGGGCGCGGCGGCGGCGGTTGCGGCGGTCCCGGCGGTCGCTGCGCACCTTGCTCAGCACCGGGAGCGCGGCAAAGTAACTGCCCGCCAGCGCGATGGCGCTGACCCCCACGTCGACCGAGATCCGGCCCTGCCTGGCCCAGTACACGTCCTTCAGGTCCAGCAGCAGCGCGAACTCGTCCACGATCAGGGCCAGGCCGCTGCCGTAGCTCAGCGCCACGGCCGGGTGCCGGCGATGCTTGTCCTCGCCGCGCACCGCGACCGCCCCGACGCCGGCCAGCATCGCGATGCCCCACATGTAGTGGTGCAGGTGCTCACCGCCGACACTGAGGTTGCGGAACGGCCCCTTGCCCGCCCGGATGCTCCAGGTAATCCCGCGCACGCCCGCGAACGTGGCCGTGAACGACAGCCAGCTCGCTAGTGCGCCCCGCTGACCAGGATCGAGCTCCGAGTAATAGGCACGCCGCACGGTGATCGGCAGCGGCTGGTGCAGATCGCTCACATCGGCACCCTACGCGCCCGGCCGCCGCGGGCCCGGCCGCGCCACGACGTAGGAGAGCCGGCTCTGGTCAAGCGGGGCTGCCGCCGCCCATCGTGGCCGGCGGGGGCCGGCCGGCCGATTCTGTCGCCGGCGTAACCGGACTCTGAGCCAGGCCGCCGATACCGGGTACGAGTACCAGACAGGGGAGCCGGGCTACCTGGGGGTGAACGGTATGAGTCCTGGTACCGATCTGACCGGTGTGGACTTTTTGTGGCTGATCGCTCCGGTGGTTCTCGTCCTTTTCGGATGGATCGCCTCGGTGCTATGGGCGGACACGCACCCGGATGTCCGGCATACGGCGCCGCCATCGGCGGGCTACGAGCACATCTCCTACGCCCGCACCGACGAGGATGCCCTCGCCGCTGAGTCCAGCATGGCCATGTCGGCCGCCGACGAGGAGCCCGCGGGCGCACCGGCTGCGAGCGGGGCGACTGCAGGGGCGGGCGCCACGCGCAGCAGCGCCGGCGGCAGCAGCACAGCCGTCGCCCGGCAGTCAGAAGGCCAGGCGGCCCGCCAGTCCGCCGCGCCGCGCGGGCCGCAATCGCGTTAAGCCGCCGCTGCCGTCCGGTCCGGCGGGCCGAATCGCAGCTCGCCGCGGTCGATCACCACGGTGCCGTCGGCCCGCGTCGTGCGGAACTGGGCGGTCCCGCCGCCGGCCGCCGGCGCGCCGCCCGGCTGCCCGTCGCCGAGCCAGATCGACACCACCAGGGAGTCACCCGGCAGCACGGGCGCGCTGAACCGGCCCGACATGGCCCGGAACCGGGCCGGGTCGCCGTCGCACAGCGCGTGCAGCAGCGCCCGCCCCGTGAACCCGTAGGTGCACAGCCCGTGCAGGATCGGCCGCTCGAATCCGCCTCTGGCCGCGAACTGCGGATCGACGTGCAGCGGGTTGCGATCCCCCGACAGCCGGTACAGCAGGGCCTGCTCGGGGCGGGTCTCCTGGACGATCTGGCAGTCCGGCTCACGGCCCGGCGCCTGCCACCGCGAGCCCGGCCCGCGGTCGCCGCCCCAGCCGCCCTCGCCGCGGATGAACAGCCCGCTGCGCGAGGTCACCAGCGGCTCGCCCGTCGTCGCGTCGGCTGCCTCGCTCTGCGACACCACCAGGGCACCTGAGCCTTTGTCATAGATCCCGGTAACGGACGAGACCACCCGCACCGTGCCCGCCACCGGCAGCGGCCGGTGCAGCTCGAATGCCTGCTCGGCGTGCACGAGCTGAGCCCGGTCGAACGAGCCGAGGCTGGCGCCCCGGCGCGGCTGGGCGACGAGCACCCCATAGGTGGGCAGCACCTGCTGGGCGATGCCCGCGCAGTTCTCGGTGGTGAATTCCAGCTCGCCCAGCGGGTCACCGAGGCCGGCGCCGACGCCGATCGCGTAGAGCAGCGCGTCCGTTGATGTCCAGGACCGCTCCTGCGGCTCGCCCGGCACTCCCACGATGCTGTGGTCCAGCGCCATCGCTCCCCCTCCCGCTCGCCTGCAGGGGCGCTGGGGCCAGCGCCTCGGTTCGTCACAAGCTCCTCAGTCCAGGCGCCGGCGCGCCCTCCGGCTCGCTCCAAGGCGCCTGACGGCGCCTGATGGCGAGAACTCAGGCTATATAGAACCGTGTTCTAGAATTATGATCAGAAATAAGCCTGGACTGTCAATCACGAAGACCGCCGGGCAGCGAAGCCAGCAGCAGATTCCGCTGGAGGGAGTGGTCTGGGTGAGCGGACCGGACGGGCCAGGGCCCGGGCGGGTGCTGGACGGGCAGGTGGCCATCGTGACGGGGGCCAGCCGCGGCATCGGCGCCGAGATCGCCCGGCGGTTCGCGGCCGCCGGGGCGGCAGTGGCGGTCGCCGCCCGGACCACCCAGGCCGGCACGTCGCCGCTAGCCGGGACCATCGGCGAGACTGTCGCGCAGATCCAGGCGGCGGGCGGGACCGCGGTGGCCATCCCGGCCGACCTGGCCCGGCCGGAGGACCGCGAGCGGCTGGCCGCCGAGACGGCCCGTCAGCTCGGCACCCCGACGATCCTGGTCAGCAACGCCGCTGTTACCTACTTCACCCGGGTCGAGGACTTCACGCCCAAGCGCTACGCGCTGATGTTCGCCGTCCAGGTCGAGGCGCCTTTCCACCTGGCCCGGCTGGTCCTGCCGGGCATGCGCGCCGCGGGCGCGGGCTGGATCCTGAACATCTCCTCGGTGGCGGCCCGGCATCCCGCCATGCCGCCCGGCGCGCGGGCCGGGCTCGGGGCGACGGTGTACGGGATGTGCAAGGCGGCCCTGGAGCGCTTCTCGACCGGGCTGGCCGCCGAGCTCTACGCCGACAACATCGCCGTCAACGCACTGTCGCCGACGCAGGTCGTGCCGACGCCGGGGACGCTCTTCCACCACCTCACGACCGAGGACAGCCCCGACGCCGAGCCGCCCGCGGTGATGGCCGAGGCCGCGCTGATGCTCTGCCATGGCCGCCCGCGGGACCGCACCGGCCGGATTACCTACTCCCAGGACCTGCTGGCCGAGCTCGGCGTCCCGGTCCCGGCCCGGTAGGCCAGTGCCGTCAGCCCGGCCCGATCCGGAACCGGGCCCGGCGCGGCCGGGCTGGGTCCGGCTGGACTGTCACCTGCACACGGTGGCCTCCGGCGACGCGGTGACCACGCTCGACGAGCTGGCCGAGCGGGTCGCCGCCCTCCGGCTGGACGTCGTGTGCATCACCGATCATCACGTGATCAGCGCGGCGCAGGCCGCGGTGGAGCGCGGGATCGGCGCGCGGGTCATCGTCGGCGAGGAGGTCCGCACGCCGGACGGCGACGTGATCGGGCTGTTCCTCACCGAGCGCGTGCCCTATGTCCTGCCGCTGGCACAGGCCGCCGGGCGGATCCGGGCCCAGGGCGGCCTGGTGTACGCGCCGCACCCGTTCGACGCCGGCCGGTCCAGCCTCGGCGACGCGCTGGCGCCGCTGTGTGCCAGCGGCCTGGTTGACGTCGTGGAGGCGGTCAACGCCAAGATCGCCGACCCGGCCCTGAATCAGCGGGCCGCCGGGCTCGCGGCGCGGTTCGGCCTGCCGGGCGGGGCGGGGTCGGACGCGCACGACCCAGGCGGGCTCGGTGCCGCCTATGCCGAGCTGCCCGACTTCGACGGCCCGGCCAGCTTCCTGGACGCGCTGCACCAGGCCCGGCTCTTCGGCGAGTACCGGCCGCACGCCCCGCGCTACGCAGCACCCGGCGGCTGAGCCTCAGTAACCGGGACCCCCCTCGTCGCGTGGCAGGGCGACATCAAAGGTTCCAGGGGCCGGGCAGCTCTGTCGTCGCCCGGCAGGACGACATCGCGGTTCCAGGCGGTCGGCCCCCGGACAAACTCCGCGTCGCCCGGCAGGACGACGTCGGAAGGTTCCAGGGGGTCGCTCTCTGAGCAGACTCCGCGCCGCTCAGGCGTACTCCTCCTGGCTGCGCGAATCCTCCGCGCGGGTCACAGGCCGATGCGCTGGGCGAGGCGCTCGCGGTGGTAGCTGCCATCGCCCAGGAACAGCTCGCTGGACTTGGCCCGCTTGAAGAACAGGTGCGCGTCGTGCTCCCAGGTGAAGCCGATGCCGCCGTGAATCTGGATGTTCTCCGCGGCCACGTGGAAGTAGACCTCCGAGCCGTAGGCCTTCACTAGCGAGGCGACCACCGGGACCTCCCCGGAGTCGTCGGCCACGGCGGCCGCCGCGTAGGCGACGGCCGAGTGCAGCGACTCGACCTCCAGCAGCAGGTCGGCGCAGCGGTGCTTGATGGCCTGGAAGCTGCCGATGGCCCGGCCGAACTGATGCCGGGTCCTGGCGTACTCGACGGCCATGTCCAGCGCCCGCTGGGCGCCGCCGAGCTGCTCGGCGGCGAGCGCGATCGCGGCGACGTCCAGCACCCGGTTGAGCACCGCCGTGCCATCACCGGGCGCCCCGATCAGCCGGGCGCTGACTGAGTCGAACTCCAGCCGGGCCAGCGTCCTGGTCTGGTCCAGGGTCGGCAGCACCGTGACGCCGAGCCCGTCGGCCCCGGCATCGACCGCGAACACGGCCGGGCCGCCGGCGGTCACTGCCGCGGCCAGGATCAGCCCGGCGCGGTGCCCGTCCAGGACAAAGCTCTTGTGCCCGGTCAGCAACCAGCCGCCGGCGCTGCTGGTGGCGGCCAGCCGGATATCCGCCGGGTCCCAGGACGCGCTGTCCTCGGTGAAGGCCAGCGTCGCGATGAGCTGGCCGGCCGCGATGCCGGGCAGGTAATCCTGCCGCGCGGCTTCGTCGGTGCCGGCCAGCAGGGCGGTCGCGGCCAGCACCGCGCTGGCCAGGTACGGCCCGCCGTACAGGGCGGCGCCGAGTTCCTCCAGCACGATGGCCTGCTCGGCGAAGGAGAAGCCGGACCCGCCGTACTCCTCGGGGATGGCGATGCCCTGCAGGCCCAGCTGGCCGCCCGCCTGATCCCAGACCTCGCGATCCAGCGCGCCGTCCTCCATCAGCTCGCGGACCCGCGGCAGCGGCGCCCGGTCGGCCAGGAACCGCCGCACTGCGGCGCGCAGTTCCTGCTGCTCCGTGCTGACACCGAACATCATGCGCTTAGCTCCGTTCGTGATGTGCCGTCCGGCGCGGCGGGCGCGGTGACGACCAGGGCATCCAGGGCCTCGACCCGGTCGCCGTGCACCCAGAGCGGGTTGACCTCCAGCGCGCGCAGCGACCCGTTCAGCGACAGGGCTACCGCGCCGATCCGGGCGATGGCCTCGGCCACGGCGTCCAGGTCGGCCGGGACGCCGCCGCGGGCGCCGTTCAGCAGCGCGGCGCCGCGCAGCTCGCCGAGCATCAGGCGGACCTCGCCGGCGTCGGCGGGCAGCGCCCGCAGCCGGGTGTCGCCCAGCAGCTCCACCCAGATCCCGCCCAGCCCGACGGCCAGCACCGGCCCGAACGACGGGTCCACGGTCACCCCGGCGAGCAGCTCGGCGCCGCCGTCGCGCATGGCCGTGACCAGGACGCCGTCAATGCTGGCGCCCCGAACCTGCTCGCCGGCCGCGCGCACCCGCTGGTAGGCGGCGCGAACCTCGCCCGCACTGCGCAGCCCGAGCGCGACGCCGCCGATGTCGGACTTGTGGGTGATCTGCCCGAGCAGACCTTCACGGCGACCGGCAGCCCGATCCGGCCGGCGATCTCGGCTGCCTCGTCGGCGGAGTGCGCGACCTCGCCGGGTACCAGCGGCACCCCGGCGGCGGCCAGCAGGCTGCGCGCTCGTGCCTCGGACCAGGCCACGGCGGGCGCCGCCGCGCCGTCCTCGGCCGGGCCGGGCCACGACCGCGACGAGCCGGCCGGCGGAGCCGGCGGGCTGGCCAGCAGGCCGGCCTGGACGGTGCCGCGATGGGCCTGCCAGCGCAGCGCGTGCGCGACCGCGCGCAGCCCCAGCTCCATCCCGCCGAGGACGTGCAGGCCGTGCGGGGTGAGCAGCTCGCGGGTGTAGGGGCTGATGTCGGTGCAGGTCGGGGAGATCGTGATGACCGGCACCGGGGCGGTGCCGATGCGCTGCCCGAGCCAGGCCACCCGCTCCTCCAGCAGCCGGGCAGCGGTCTCGTCCGGCGGCCGGGCCTCGGGCAGGGTCAGGCCTGAGAACAGGACGAAGTCCAGGCCGGGGTCGGCCACGGCCGCGTCCAGTGCGTGGTCGACGGCGGTCAGCGCCGCGGTGCGCTGGTTGGCCAGGATGTAGCCGGTGACATCCAGCGGGTTGCGCGGCGCGCCGAACGGCGGCAGGTGCGGCTCGATGGCGGCGGCCGTCTGCTCGGCGAACGGCGGGATCTCCAGGCCGAGTTCGCTGGCCCGGTCGGCGATGATGTCGCAGGCTCCGCCCGAGGCCGTGATCACGCCCATCCGCGGCCCGGCCGGGTGCCGGTCGTAGCCCAGCAGCGCGCCGGTGGTCAGCAGCTCCTCGATGCTGGTCACCCGGATCACGTTGAGCTGGCGGAGCACGGCGTCCACCACGGCGTCATCGCCGGCCACCGAGCCGGTGTGCGCGAGCGCGGCCCGCTGCCCGGCCGGGGTGGAGCCGGCCTTGAGCGCGACGATGGGCTTGCCGGCCGCATCGGCGCGCGCGGCCGCGGCCGCGAACCGGGCGGGCTCGCTGATCTCCTCCAGGAACAGGCAGATCACCCGGGTGTCCTCGTCATCGACGAGATACTCCACCATGTCCGCCATGGTGATCATGGCCTCGTTGCCCATCGAGGTCAGCGAGCTGATCCCGACGCCGTGCGAGCGGGCGAACGCCAGCATCACGCTGGACAGTGCCCCGCTGTGCAGGGCGATCCCGACCGGTCCGGCCTGCAGCGGCAGCGGCACGGTCAGCGCGAACGGCGCCACGCCGGCCGTGGCGTTGATGAAGCCGAGGCAATTGGGCCCGAGCAGGGTGATGCCGGCGGCGGCGGCCTGCCCGACCAGTTGGCTCTCCAGCTCCCGGCCGGCCGCGCCGACCTCGCGGTAGCCGGAGGCCAGCACGATGACGCCGCGCACGCCCGACGCCGCCGCGTCGGCCATGACGTCGGGCACCGCGCGGGTCGGTGCCATGATGAACGCCAGGTCCGGCGGCTCGGCCAGCTCGCGCAGGCTGCGCGCGACGGGCCGGCCGAAGAACTGGTCATGGACGGGATGTACCGGGATCAGCGGCCCGGTAAAGCCTGCCGCGGCACTGGCGGCCGCGGCGAACCGCGCCCAGCCCGAGGTCTCAGACGCCCCGACCAGGGCGATGCTGCGCGGCGCGAGGAACTCCCGGAGCCGGGCGGGCGTCACCAGCCCGCGCGGTGCTGACCCAGGGGGGCCACTCCCCTGGAACCCCCGGGCCGGGGGCGCCACGCCGCCCCCGGACCCCCCGGCAGGATGAGCTGGCCCAGGGGGGCCGGCCTGCGGGTCGGGCATGAGGGAGTGCTCCTTCGTTTCGTCGCGGTAGTCGTGGCAGCTCCCCGGCGGCAGGCCGGCCTGCGGTTCAGCCCGGCGGCCGCGGCTCCTTGGGCAGCCCGAGGGCGCGCTCGCCGACGATGCCCCGCTGGATCTCGCTGGTGCCCGAGTAGATGGTGCCGGCCCGGCTGGCCAGGAAGACGTTCTGCCAGCGGCTGGTCGGGTAGCCGTCCCCGGCCGGGCGCAGCAGCGCGTCCGGGCCCTCGATGGCCATGGCGACCTCGCCGAGCCGCTTGTGGTACTCGCTCCAGGCCAGCTTGGCGACCGACGCCTCGGGACCGGGCGGCCGGCCCTGCGCGACCTGGGCCAGGGTGCGCAGCCCGCTGAAGCGCATCAGCTGCACGCTGGTGTAGGCCCGGGCCAGCTCCTGGCGGATCAGCGGGTCGGCGGTCTTGCCGCGCTTGCGGGCGGCCTCGACCAGCTCCCAGTACTCGCGCTCGAAGGCCAGGTGCTGCACGGTGGCCCGGCCGCCGCGCTCATGGCCGAGGGTGGTCATGGCCACCCGCCAGCCGTTGTTGAGGCCGCCGATCACGTTGAACAGCGGGGCCCGGACGCCGTCGATGAAGTCCTCGGCGAACTCCGCGGCGCCGGACATCTGCCGGATCGGGCGGTAGGTGACGCCAGGGTCGGTGAAGTCGATGAGCACGTACGACAGGCCGGCATGCTTGGGCGCGGCCGGGTCGGTCCGGCACAGCAGGAACATCTTGTTAGCCCGCGCGGCCCCGGAGGTCCAGACTTTCTGGCCGGTGATGACGATCTCGTCGCCGTCGATCACGCCCCTGGTCTGCACGCCAGCCAGGTCGGAGCCGTTGCCGGGCTCGGAGAAGCCCTGGCAGTAGACGTCCTCGCCGGAGACGATCCGGGGCAGGAAGGCGGCCTGCTGCTCGGGTGTGCCGTGCCCGATGACCGACGGGCCGACCAGGCCCTCGCCCATGCCGCGGATGACCCGCGGCACGCCGGCCCGGTGGAACTCCTCGTTCAGCACCGCGACCCGGACGGCGTCCATGTCCTGGCCGCCGAACTTCGCCGGCCACTGCGGGCAGATCAGCCGGGCGTCCGCCAGCTTGCGCTCCCACTCGGCGTAGGCAGGATGCTCCAGCGCCGCCGCCAGCCGCTCATCGCGGTAGCCGCCGGTGGTGGCGCTGACGTTCCAGTCGGCCAGCGCGGCCAGTTCCTCCGGTGCCTGCGCGGTGATCCAGGATCGCAGGTCAGCGCGGAACTCCGCGATCTCCGGGCCAAGGTCTAGTTCCATGCCGAGCCTCCCTGGCGGGCCGGTCGTCGCGGCGGCCCGGCGGGCCGGGCATGCGCGTGAGCTGCTTCAGGTCGCGCGGGCGGGGGAAGCAGCCGCGGTCGCGGGTCAGCTCCGCCAGCGGTGAGTCCCAGCATGTGCGGATCACGCAACCTCCCCTGCCAGCCTCGCGCCGAATTTTAGAATCACGTTCTAAGTGAACAAAACTCCGCGGAGCTGCCGTTGTCAAGACACCGGATCAGCCCGCCTGGCCTGGGATGCTCCGCCCGCCTGGCCTGGGATGCTCTGCCTGCATGGCCTCGGGGAAGTCGCGGCCAGGGACGCCAGGACAGGGGCGATCCGGGGTCAGGACGCGGGCTGCCAGGGGCCGCCGGCCATGACCCGCCGGGCGTACTCGATGACCGCGTCGATGACCTGGCTGGCCTGGCGCCGCGTCCTGGCCATCGCCACCTCACGGGCGCCCTCGCCGATCAGCGAGGTCAGGACCGCGGCGTACAGCCGGTCCAGGGCGGTATCGGGCAGCTTCAGCAGCGCGTCGTTCTGGCCCAGCCACTCGGCGGTGCGGCCGCGCTTGATGACCTCGAACCCGGTCGGCCCGTCCCCGGCGACGAACAGCATGGCCAGGTCCCGCCGCTGCCAGCTGCCCTCCAGGTACGCCCGCGCGCCGGCGCAGAACAGCTCGGTCGGGTCGGTCATGCCCGCGCTGCGGGCGCCGGCCACGGCGGTGCTGGCCGCCTCCTCGTGCGCGGCCTGATGCTCGCGCCACAGCGCCAGGAACAGCTCGCTCTTGCCGCCGAAGTGGTGATACAGGCTGCCCACGCTGGATCCGGCCCGCTCGACCACGTCGGCGATGCTGGCCTCGGCGAAGCCCTGCTCGGCGAAGACAGCCCGGGCCGCGTCCAGCAGGGCCCGCTGGGTCTGGGCGGTGCGCTGCCACTGCCAGGCGCCGCCGGCCGCCCGGCCCTGGCCGGGCGCGGCCTTGCTCGCCGCGGCCCGCCTGCCCGCTGCCGCACTGCCCGCTGCCGCAGTGCCCGTGGCCGCACTGCCCGTGGCCTGCCTCGCCATCTGCCCGCTCCCCGTCGCTCGCCCGCACGGCCTCACCCTGAGGCCGCCCCCTGGAGCCCCTGGTAACAGAGGCCGGCCTCCGGGCTGGAGTCTAATTCCAGAAGAGTGTTCTGATAATCCGCGGCCGCCGGGTGACTGGCCAGCCGCCCGGGTCGCGCGCCTTGACAGCGCTACCGCCCGCTGGAGTCTAATTCCAGAAGAGCATTCTGATAATCCGGGTAGCCGAGGGACAGGTGGGCTGCATGGGAAGTCTGGACCAGCGGGCAGCGATCGTGACCGGCGCGGGGCGCGGCATCGGCCGGTCGGTGGCCCGGCTGCTGGCCGCCGAGGGCGCCGCCGTGGTGGTCAATGACCTCGGCGCGGAGCTGGACGGATCCGGCACTGACACCAGCCCGGCCCGGCAGGTGGCGGACGAGATCACCGAGGCCGGCGGCCGCGCCATCGCCAGCGGCGCCGACATCTCCGACCACGCGGCCGCCGAGGAGCTGGTCAAGTCCGCGATCGGCGCGTTCGGGCGGCTGGACGTCCTGGTCAACGTGGCGGGCATCCTGCGCGACCGGATGGTCTTCAACATGACCGAGCAGGAGTGGGACGACGTCATCCGGGTGCACCTGCGGGGCACCTTCAACACGACCAAGTTCGCGGCGGCGCACTGGCGGTCGCTGCGCGATGAGTCGGCCAACAACCGGATCATCAATTTCACCTCGGTGTCGGGCCTGCACGGCGCGCCGGGCCAGCCCAACTACGCCGCGGCCAAGATGGGCATCGTCGGCCTCACCTACTCCTGTGCCAACTCGCTGGCCAAGTACGGCGTGACCGCGAACGCCATCTCCCCCGGCGCCGCCACCCGGATGACCGACTCGGTGCCGACCGAGCGACGGCGCCGCCGGGCGGGCCCGGACGAGTGGTCACCGGACAACGTCGCGCCGGTCGTGGCCTACCTGGCCAGCGAGCGGTCGCGGTGGATCACCGGCCGGATCGTCCACTCCTCCGGCTATGAGGTGGCGCTGTACTCCAACCCGCAGCCGCTGGTCCGGCTGATCGGCAGCGAGCCCTGGGACCTGGCGGAGCTGGCCGGCCAGCTCGAGCAGTCATTCCCCGCAGCGCTCGGCCAGCCGCGTTGAGCACGCCCGCGGTGCCGGCCAAGCCGGTCCCGTCGCCGACACCGGAGACTCAGCCGTTCTGGGACGGCTGCGCGGCCGGCGAGCTGCGCATCCAGCGCTGCACGGCGTGCGGGGATGCCTACTTCTACCCGCGGCCGGTGTGCCCGGCGTGCGGCAGCGACCGGGTCGAGTGGTTCACCGCCAGCGGCCGCGCGACGCTGTACTCCTACGTCATCAATCACCGCGCGGCCCCTGGCTTCGAGGCCGACGGCCCGTACGCCATCGCCGTCGTCCAGCTGGCCGAGGGACCGCGGATGATGACCAGCATCGCCGGCGTCCCGGCCACCCCGGAGGCCCTGGTCCTGGACATGCCGCTGCGGGTCGCCTTCCAGCAGCGCGGCGACGTCAGCCTGCCGGTGTTCGCCCCCGAACCCGCTCAGGAGGCACCGTGAGCACGGGCATCATCATCGCCGGGGCCGCCGAGACCGACCAGGTCGGGAAGCTGCCCGGCCACTCCACCCTGGGCCTGCACATCGAGGCGGCACGGAACGCCGTGGCCGATGCCGGCCTGTCTTTCGCCGATATTGACGGCATCGCGTCGGTGTCCTCGCCCGGCCCGGTGCAGGTCGCGCACGCACTGGGAGTCACGCCGTCCTGGGTGGACGGGACCGGCGTGGGCGGCACCTCGTTCCTGCTGCATGTCCGGCACGCGGCGGCGGCGATCCGGGCCGGCTACGCGCGCACCGTCCTTGTCACGCACGGCGAGTCCGGGCGGTCCCGGGTGGGCGCGGCCCGGATGCCGCCGGCCGCCACCTCCATGCCGGGCCAGTTCGAGGCGCCGTACGGGACGCTCGGGCCCACGACCACCTTCACCATCCCGGTGCTGCGCTACATGAAGGAGTACGGGCTCACCCATGAGCAGCTGGCCTGCGTCGCGGTGGCCCAGCGGCGATGGGCGGCCAAGAACCCGCGGGCGATGTTCCGGGACCCGATCACGGTCGATGACGTGCTCGCCTCGCGGCTGGTCGCCTACCCGTTCCACCTGCTGGAGTGCTGCCTGGTCACCGACGGCGGCGGCGCGCTGGTCATCACCTCCGCCGACCGGGCGGGCGACTTCCCGCACCCGGCCGTGCACGTGCTGGGGACCGGTGAGTCGTCGGAGACGCCAATGATCTCGCAGATGGCCGACTTCACTGAGTCACGCGCGTTCCGGCTGGCCGGCCAGGCCGCCTTCGCCGAGGCCGGCATCACCACGACCGACGTCGGGCACCTGATGATCTACGACGCCTTCGCGCACGTGCCGATCTACGGGCTGGAGGCGCTGGGCTTCGTGGCCAAGGGCGAGGGCGGCCCGTTCATCGCCGACGGGAACACCGAGCCGGGCGGGCGGCTGCCGCTGAACACCAACGGCGGCGGCCTGTCCTACACCCACACCGGCATGTACGGCATGTTCGCGATCCTGGAAGGCGTCCGGCAGGTCCGGGGCGAGGCAGCGGCGCAGGTCGCCGGGCCCGACATCAGCGTGGTGCTGGGCAACGGCGGCATGTTCGCCACTTCCGGGGTCCTGGTCCTGGGCCGCCAGCCGCGCTGACCTGCACCGCGGCGACGCCGGGATGCCCGGCCCGCCGGCCTGGCCCGGCCCGGGCCGGCGGACCGGGGGCTCAGCTGCTGGGCTCGGGGAGCTTGCACTGCACCTTGGGATTGACCCCGGTGTAGTTGAGCGGGCCAGCGAGCACGGTGACCGCGATCGTGCCTGCCTTCGCGCAGCTCGCGCTCGAGCCACTGTAGTAATGGCGCTGCCCGCCGGCGATCGCGCCGATGATGAGCCAGATGACGAACACCACGCCGAGGATGCGCATCGTTACCCTCCGAGAAGGCTGCTTCGCTCACCAGAGGTCATCAGCCGCTTGCTGTTGTGTTGCGAGCCCTAAGTACCGTGCGCGCCGCCCGATAAACGGGCCCGGCCCGGGCCGCGCACATCTCCGCAGGCCAGCACCGGACTGACGGCCCGGACAGCCGGCCGGGCCGCGGGCCGCCCCCGCGGCGGGCAGGCCGGCGGTGAGCGGGCCGGCGTAGCCGTGGTCCAGCCCATCCTGGCCGGCCCGGAGGAGGGCTCGCGGACGGCTGCCCGATGTCCTCCCCGCTTAGCGGGTTATAAACATCGCGGCCCGCCCGGCAGGACGGCCGGGACCCAGACCAGGGGGCCCGGTCGTAGCGCACCGGCGTTCAGCTGCGGCACTCGGGAAAGTTCAGCATCGCGTCGCTTGAACCACTTTCGCGCCGCGCGCGTTTCCCAGATGGCCGCCATTGCCATCGGCCGGCTTCGCCGGGGGCCACCGCTCAGGATTGACGCTGTTAGCCCTGGAGGGCTCATGGGTGTCGTTGCGCTTATCTCCTGGCTCGTCACGGCCAGCGGCGGTCTGTACCTGCTGGCTATCTGGCTGATCGAGTACGACCGCGGCTATCAGTCGGCCGCAGCCACCCGGCTGCCTATCCCAGTCATCAGCACTCACGCATTCCTCGCGCTGACCGGGGTCTTTGTCTGGGGCGCCTACCTGCTGCTGGACGCCGATGGCCTGGCCTGGATCGCAGTCGGCATCCTCACTGTGGTCACGACGCTGGGCCTGGTCATGGCGTCGCGGTGGCTGAAGGTCTACCAGTCCTCGGCCCGGCCGGCCCGCCAGGCCGGCCGGTCCCGCCGGGCCCGGGTCACCGTCCCGGCGGGCGGGCTGCCGCCCGGCGACCCGGCGGCAGCGGACGGGCCGCCGCCGGTCCCGCCGGAGCGGAGCTTCCCCGTCCCGGTGGTCATCCTGCACGGGCTGTTCGCCGCGGTGACGATCGTGCTGGTCGTACTCACCGCGCTGGACCTCGGCGGCAGCTGAGCCGGCCAAGCCCGGCCGCTGACTTACCTGCAGGTCATAGGAGTACGACGAAACCCCATTTCACGGGCTATTGCCGCCCAGAAGGTCTACCCTGACCTGGACAGACGCAGATGCCATGGGGAGGCATTATGGGCATCGTTGCGCTGATCGCTGGGCTAGCTACGGCCGGGGCTGGGCTGTACCTGCTGGCGATCTGGCTGATCGAATACGACCGTGATTTTCAGACCAGTGCGGCTACCCGGCTGCCCATCCCGGTCATCAGCACTCACGCGCTGCTGGCGCTGAGTTCGCTGGTCGTGTGGGCGGCTTACCTGCTGGATGACAGCGACCAGCTGGCCTGGGTGACCCTGGCCCTGCTGGCCGGCGTCGCCGTCCTCGGGCTGACCATGGCCTACCGCTGGCTCGGGGTCTACCGCTCGACCTCAGCCGCGGCACCCGCCGGGAGCACGCCCGTGCTCGCCGCCTACGGGGGCAGCTTCGGGCGCGGCTCGCCCGGGCCGGCGCAGCCCGTGCTGGCCCCGCCAGGCCCGCAGCTGGGCGCCGTCATGCCGCCGGAACGGCACTTCCCGGTGTCGGTGGTCATCATCCACGGCGTGTTCGCCGTCACGACGGTGATCATCGTGCTGCTGACCACCCTGAAGGTGGTCGGCGGCAGCTTACCCGGCCGCCCCGGTCCCGGCCCGGACGTCGCGTCCGGGCGGCCCAGGCTGTGCCAGGAGCTGCCCGGCTGACAGTTCCGTTTGTGATCATGGCGATGAGATGATCCCGCTATGACACCTACCTGGCCGGTTCGCGACGGAGTCCTGGAGCTGGGCGACCTGCCGGCCGAGCGGGGCGGCGTGATCCGCGACGCCCGGCTGGCCTGGCAGGCGCACGGCACGCTCAGCGCGGCGGGCGACAACGCGATCGTCTACCCGTGCAGCTACACCGCCGACCACGATGAGCTGGCCTGGCTGATCGGGCCGGACAAGGTCCTGGACCCGGACCGGTGGTTCATAGTGATCCCGGACATGTTCTCCAACGGCTGCTCCTCGGGAGCGGCCGACACCCCGGACTTCCCGGCGGTGGTGACGATGGCCGACAACGTGCGGGCCCAGCACCGGCTGCTCACCCAGGAGCTGGGCGTGACGCGGGTCGCGGCGTCCTACGGGTTCTCGATGGGCGCGGGGCAGGCCTACCACTGGGCCGCGCTGTTCCCCGAGCTGGTCGAGCGCGCCATCGTGGTGTGCGGCAGCGCCCGGACCTCGCCGCACAACAAGGTCTTCCTGTCCGGGCTGCTGCGCACGCTGGAGGCGGCGCCGGAGTACCTGGGCAACGGGCAGTTCAGCGCGGAGCCGGCCGCGGCGCTGCGGGCGTTCGCGCACATCTACGCCGGCTGGGGGCTGAGCCAGGACTTCTACCGGGAGCGGCTGTTCGAGACGGCGCTGGGCGCCGCCGACCTGGAGTCGTTCCTGCGCACTGACTGGGAGGACTCGTTCGCGGAGAACCGCGCGGCCAACCTGTACGCGCAGGCGGTCACCTGGCAGCAGGCTGATATCAGTGCCAATGACCGCTACGGCGGTGACCTGGCCCTGGCCCTGAGCTCGATCCAGGCGCGGGTGCTGCTGATGCCCAGCTCCACGGACCTGTACTTCCGGGTCGCCGACAACGAGGCGGACCTGCCCTACCTGCGCCATGGCGAGCTGGCCGTGATCGACAGCATCTGGGGGCACCGGGCGGGCAGCCCGGAGGGCATCCCGGCCGACCTGGAGTTCCTGACGACGCGGGTGCGCGCCTGGCTCGACCGGTAAGGCACTGCCCCGGCGGGCCGGCCGGGGCGCGGCTGGGGCGCGGGTCAGGCGCGGGTCAGCGGTGCCGGCTCCGGGTCAGCCAGGCCGACCTCGCGGGCCATCAGGTCCTCCGGCGTCTCCCGGCGCACGGCCAGCCGCGCCGTGCCGCCTGAGCACAGCACCACGGGCGGGCGCAGGGCCGCGTTGTAGTTGTTGGCCATGGTGAAGCAGTACGCACCGGTCACCGGGACGACCACCAGGTCACCGATCCGCGGGTCGGCCAGCTCGACGCCGGGCGTGATCACGTCGCCGGACTCGCAGTGCCGGCCGACCAGGTCGGCGACGATCCGCGGCGCGTCCCACCGGCCGACGACCAGCGGGCTGAAGCGCTGGCCGTAGAGCGAGTGCTCCAGGTTGTCGCCCATCCCGCCGTCGACGGCCACGTGGACGCGGCCCGCCTCCTTGCGGGTGACGACCCGGTACAGGGTGAGCCCGGCCGGCGCGACCAGCGACCGGCCCGGCTCGACCACCAGCTCGAAGCCACGACCAAGGTGCCGGTGCGCGGCGCTGATCAGCCGGGCGGCGTACTCGTCGATGGACGGCGCGCTCTCCTCGGGGAGGTACCGGACGCCGAGGCCGCCGCCCAGGTCGTACACCGGGAACCGGCCCAGGCCGGCCAGGGCCGCCGCCTCGGCCTCGAACTGGTCCAGCTCCAGGATCTGCGACCCGATGTGGGCGTGCAGGCCCTGCAGGTCGAGCAGCGGGTCGGCCGTCATCCGCCGGATCGCCTCGGGCACCTGATCCACGGGCAGCCCGAACTTGGAACTGGCCCCACCCGTCGCCATCGCGGCATGAGTGGCCGAGTCGATGCCCGGAGTTACCCGCAGCAGCACCGGAACCGGGGCTGTGGCCAGGCGCGAGATCCGGTCGATGTCGTCGAACCCGTCGACCACGATGTAGCTGATGCGCGCCTGCAGCGCGGCCCTGATGTCGTCGTCGGACTTGGCGTTGCCGTGCATCACGATCCGAGCCGGGTCCGCGCCGGCCGCCAGCGCGATCCGCAGTTCGCCCGCGCCGACCACGTCACAGCCAAGGCCCTCCTGCGCGAGTACCCGGATGACCGACGCGGACGGGAATGCCTTGACCGCGAAGCAGACCCGGCTGGCCGGGTGGCGGCTGCCGGTCGCGCGGGCGTACTCGCGGGCGCGGTCGCGCAGCGCGTCCTCGTCGAGCACGTACGCGGGCGTCCCGAACTCCGCGGCCAGCGCGCGGAGCGAGACGCCGCCGATCCGCAGGTCGTCGCCGTCGATCGTGGCCGATGGCGGCAGCAGCGACAGGTCAGGCATGACAGATGGCCCCTTCGGCAGGCCGGCCGGGAGCGCCGGCCGGACTCATGACGTCCAACTGAGCTACCACCTCATCATGCCG
>DASUBV010000406.1:0-2529 GCA_035763085.1 Streptosporangiaceae bacterium
TGGCCGCGGGCGGGGTCCGGGTGGCTGACCCTGGCGAGTTCGGGGCGCGCCGCGCGGCGGTGTTCGCTCGCGGGCGCACCCAGAAGTAGCCGGCCGGCCCGGCCGCCGGCGGCCGGGCCGCATCCTCCGGCGGCGAGCCGGGCCGCTGGCCCGGTCAGCAGTGCACCGGGGCGCCGCTGGCTCGGCCGGCGCCCTCCGGCCTCCGGCACGTCCGCCGCCCTCCGGCCTCCGGCACTTTCGGTTGCCCTTCGGCGCCCGCCGAATCATCGCCGGTAGATGATGGGGACGATGAACCGCCATGCCGAGGACTCCAGCGGGCCGGACCTGGCCGCGCTGGCCGGGCTGCTCGCCGACGGTACGCGGGCCCGCTTCTGCCTGGCGCTGCTGGACGGCCGGGCATGGACGGCGGGCGAACTGGCCCGGATGGCCGGGGTGGCCGCCTCGACCGCGACCGAGCACCTGAACCTGCTGGTGGCCGGCGGGCTGCTGACCGAGGAGCGGCAGGGCCGCCACCGCTACGTGCGGCTGGCCGGAGCCGACACGGCGGCGCTGATCGAGAGCCTGGCCGCGATGACGCCACATCGGAGGACGCCGCCGCGCTCCCTCCCGGCGGCCGCCCGCCGCCGGGCGCTGGAACGGGCCCGCACCTGCTATGACCACCTGGCCGGGGCGCTGGGGGTCGCGATCACCGACGCGATGACCAGCCGCGGGCTGCTCGACTGGACCCACGGCGCGGCCATCACCGAGCGCGGGACGGACTGGCTGGCCGAGGTCGGCATTTCGCCGCCGCCCGCCACCGGGCGCCCGCTGGTCCGCTCCTGCCTGGACTGGACCGAGCGACGGCCGCACCTGGCCGGCGGCATCGGGGCGGCCATGTGCCGGCATGCGCTCGACGCGGGCTGGATCACCCGGATCGGCACCGGCCGGGCCGTTGCCGTCACCGAGGCGGGCTGGCGGGCCCTGCACGATCATCTGGGCCTGGTCGCCGAGCCGGGTCCTAGCTCCGGGTCAGCCCGCTCCGCTTAACCGGTCCGCGCCGCCGACCCGGCCCGCCGGTCCTCCGGCCTAGCCCGAACGGTCCGCGCCGCCGGCCTGGCCCGCTGCGGCCGGCGTCAGGCTAGCGTCTGGACCTCCGCGGTCAGGTCGCCGCCGGCATCGCCGGTGTTGACGACCTCGCTCGGCTCGAGCAGCAGCACGGCCGTCTCGACGTCCGCGCGCGGGCAGTGCTCGACGCCGCGCGGGACCACGAATAGCTCCCCGGGTGCCAGCACGACGTCTCGGTCGCGCAGCTGGATGGTGAGCTCGCCGCTGATGACCAGGAAGAACTCGTCGGTGTCGGCATGCTGGTGCCAGGTGAACTCGCCCTGCAGCTTGGCGATCCGCACGTCGTAGTCATTCACCCGGGCGATTCGCTTCGGCTGCCAGTGCTCGGTGAACCGGCCCAGCATTGCCTCGATGTTGACGGCCTGCATGAATCTCATGCTGGCATGCGCACCGGATGACGTCGCCTGATTTGCGGCCCGGTGACTGGCGGTCCCGGTGTCTGCCATGTGATCAAGCAGCCCTGGCGGGGCCGGGAGGGGACGCTACGCGCTCAGGACGCTGATGACGCCCGGCTGAGCGCCCGGAGCTGATCATCGCGGACGCTGTGAATGTGGTCGCGCATCCGCTGCTCGGCCAGGTCAGGGTCGCGGGCCGCGATCGCCTCGACAATCTTCTCGTGCTCGGCGATCGAGGCCTGACCGTGTCCGGGGATCTCGGCGGTCAGCTGGCCGATGCGGGTCAGGTGGGCTCGCAGGTTCTCGATCAGCGCCCGGATCCTGCTGTTGCGCACCTGATCGAACAGCACGGTGTCGAACTCGGTGATCAGCGCGGCCAGCCGGGCCGGGTCACTGCCGGCGCGCAGCTCGCGGCGCTCGGCGCAGATCGCCGTCAGCCGGTCCAGGGCGGGCGCCTCGATCGAGGTGGCCGCCGTCCGCACCGCCGCGTTCCCCAGCAGTTCGCGCAGCTCGTAGATCTCCAGCAGGTCCGTGCGCGAGTACCCGGTCACCACCGCGCCCTTGAACGAGGTCATCTCGGCCAGGCCCTCTTGCTCCAGCCGGGACAGGGCCTCGCGGATGGGCGTCTTGCTGACGCCGAGCTGCTCGGCCAGCGCGGCCTCCCGCAGCGGGTGTCCCGGCGGCAGCCGGAACTCGAGGATGGCGGCCTTGAGCTCCTCGTACACCCAGTCGGTCACCTTCCGCCGGTCGTGCTGGCCGCTGAAGACCGTCCCCGTCATCATGCCCTCGCCAGCTGCTGAGCGCGTGGCCACGCTGTTCCTCCTACGTTGGTCCTGGCGCCGGCGGCACGGCAGGCTCGATGAGGAGCCCGCGGGCAGCCGCCGGGTGAACGAAGCGCTCGAAGACTCCCGGTCCCGTCGCTTCCAGCAGCAGGCAGCCCTCGCCCGCCGCGAGCATCCGCTCGGTGAAGCCTGGCCCGGACTCGGTATGCGCGCAGGTCATGCCCACCTGGCCGCCCGGCACCTCGGCG
>DASUBV010000407.1:0-4604 GCA_035763085.1 Streptosporangiaceae bacterium
CGTGCTGTAACCGAGGGTGGACGGGAAGATCCGGCCCGCCGGCCAGGTCCGCCATCGCCGGGCGACCGCAGCCGCGGCGGCGGCCGACTTCTGCGCGGCGGTAGGCTTGCGGCTCAGGTCGGAGTGCACGGCGCTGCCGGCCACTGCCGCGACCGCCAGGCTGACGATGGCCAGCATCACGCCGGCGACGGCCGGCCAGGACCGCCTGCGGGCCCGCGGGCCTGCCACGGCCGGCCGGCCTGAGCCGGCCGGCGGGGCTGCCGCGGCCGGCGGTACCTGCGGATACGCGCCGCCTGCTGGCGGGCCGGGTGGGTAGCCCGCGTCCTGGCCCGTCCACTGCGCCGGCGGCGGACCATACGGGTCGCCGGCCGGCGGCGCTTCGGGCGGGTACTCCGCGCCCTGGCCCGTCCACTGCGCTGGCGGACCGTACGGGTCGCCGGCCGGCGGCGGGCCGGGCGGGTACCCGCCGCCCCGGCTCGCCCACTGCGCCGGCGGGGGGCCATACGGCGAGCCGGCCGGCGGCGGCGAGCCGGCCGGGAACTGGTTGCGCGGCAGCCCTGGCCGCGGCCGGCGCCGCGGTGGCCCGGACGGCGCGACAGGGTCGGGCTGACCTGGCGAGTCCTGTCCTGCGGGGGGCGTGCCCAGCGTCATGGGCACATCAGGAAGTGAGCTAGTCGCACGAGTCCTCCGCCTGAGATCCGGGCGCAAAGGGCACGCCGGATGACATCCCCTACCGAGACAGCGGAGTCAATAGGTAACGCGTTACAGAATCCGGTCCAGTCCTGGTAAGCCCGGCGACATCCTGGCAATCTAATGTTTGCTCCATATTGCCGACCCTCATTACCGCATGGAATATTTCTTCCCATGCCAGCCGGCGAGGCCATCGCGGAGCGGCTGCGCCAGCTGCTGCCGTCCCTGCCGGCCGCCGAGCGGCGCGTCGCGCGCGTGCTGCTGGCCGACTACCCGGTGGCCGGGCTGGAGACGATCGCCCGGCTCGCGGCCCGGGCCGGCGCGAGCGGCCCCACGGTGCTGCGGCTGACCGCCCGGCTGGGCTTCGCGGGCTACCCCGAGCTGCAGCGCGGGCTACGCCAGGAGATCGCCAGCCGAGAGCACTCGCCGCTGGCCGGCTACGCCGCCCTGGCCGGACAGCAGGCCGATCCGGAGGCTGACGTCGCCGCCGGGGCCGGGCGGCTGCTGTCGGCAGCGGTGCAGGCCTCGCTCGACTCGGTGGACCGGGCCGACTTCGCCCGGACCGCCGGGCTGCTGTGCGACACCCGGATCCGGATCCTGGCCAGCGGCGGCCGGTACAGCGGCCTGCTGGCCGAGTACCTGGCCGCGCACCTGCAGCAGCTGCGCCCGCAGGTGAGCGCCGTGCGCGACAGCGACCGCGCGGCCGCGTCGCTCGACCTGGGCCGCCGGGACTGCGCGGTGCTGTTCGACTTCCGCCGCTATCAGCCCGACGTGCTGGCCTTCGGCCAGGCCGCGGCCGCGGGCGGCGCCCGGGTCGTGCTGATCACCGACCCGTGGCTGTCCCCGCTCGCCGCCGTGGCCAGCGCGGTGCTGACCGCGCAGGTGACCGCCCCGAGCCCGTTCGACTCGCTCGTTCCCGCGCTCGCGGTGGTCGAGGCACTCATCGCCGCGGTCGTCCGCGAGCTGGGCGACGCGCCCCGCGACCGGATCGCGGCCTACGACGCGTACTGGAGCAGGCGGCAGGGCATCGGTGCTGTCCCGGCTCCGCGCGGAGCCCCGGACCCGGCTCCGCGCCTGGGCACCGCGAACCGACTCGGGAGGGGTCATGAACGCCGCTGAGATCACGCAGCTCGCCGACACCGTGCCGCTGGTCGACCACCATTGCCACGGCCTGGTCCGCACGCCGGTCACCGCCGGGGTCTTCGAGGACCTGGCCACCGAGTCGGACGCGGGCCAGCCGGCCGGGTTCACCGTGTTCGACAGCCCGCTGGGCGTGGCGATCCGGGCCGAGTGCGGCCCGCTGCTCGGGCTGCCCCGGCACGCGGCGCCGGCCGGCTACCTGGCCGCCCGCTCGGCGCTCGGCGACGCCGAGTCCGCACGCCGCCTGCTGTCGGGCACCGGGATCAGCCGCTACATCGTGGAGACCGGCTACCGGTCCGGCGACATCCTGTCTCCCGAGGAGACCGCCGCGCTCGGCGGCGGCGCCAGCAGCCAGGTCGTGCGGCTGGAGGTGGTGGCCGAGCAGCTGGCCGCCGCAGGCACGGGAGCCGCGGAGTTCGGTGCCCGGTACGCCGAGGCGCTGGCCGCCGCAGCCGCGCCGGCCGTGGGCCTGAAGTCCGTAATCGCCTACCGGTTCGGGCTGGACTTCGACCCGGCCCCGCCGTCGCGCGCCGAGGTGACCGCCGCGGCCGGCGAGTGGCTGGCGGCCGGCCCGGCCGACCCCGCCGCCGGGCGCTGGCGGCTGGATCACCCGGTGCTGCTGCGCGCGGTCTTGTGGGCCGGGGTGGCGCTGGCCAAGCCGCTGCAGTTCCATGTCGGGTACGGCGACTCCGACATCGTGCTGCACCGCTGCGACCCGGCCAGGATGACGGCCTTCCTGCACGCCACAGTGTCCTCGGGCTGCCCGGTGATGCTGCTGCACTGCTACCCGTTCATCCGCGAGGCCGGCTACCTGGCCCAGGTCTACCCGCACGTCTATCTCGACACCGGCGCGGCGGTGCACTTCACCGGGGCGTCCTCGCGGGCGCTCATCGCCCAGTCCCTGGAGGTCGCGCCGTTCGCCAAGCTGCTGTTCTCCTCCGACGCGTTCGGCCTGGCCGAGCTGTACTACTGCGGCGCTCTCCTGTGGCGGCGGGGCATCGGCGCGATCCTGCGCGACTGGGTCGGCCGCGACGAGATCAGCGGCGCCGACGCAGCCCGCTACCTGCACGCGATCGCGCACGGCAACGCCGAGCGGGTCTACGGGGTGGCCGCGTGACCGCGGGCGCCGGGCTGCCAGACCGCCTGCTGGCGGCGCTGCGGGCCGAGCTGCCGGCCGCCGCGCAGCTGCGCCACGAGATCCACCGCCATCCCGACCTCGGCGGGCACGAGGAGCCGACCGCCATCGCCATCGCGGCCGCGCTCGGCGCGGCGGACGCGCCCTGGGTCACGCAGGGCCGGCTGATCGAGCTCGGGTCCGGGCCCGGCCCCGCCATCGCCATCCGCGCCGAGCTGGATGCGCTGCCGGTGACCGAGACCACTGGCGCACCGTGGGCGTCGCCGAGCGGTGCCATGCACGCGTGCGGGCATGACGTGCACATGGCGGCGCTGGCCGCCTTCGGCCGGGCGCTGCAGGCGGCGGGCGGGCCGCGGCCGGCGCTGGCCGTGCTGCAGCCGCGCGAGGAGTCGCTGCCCTCGGGCGCCCGTGACATCGTCGAGTCCGCGGAACTGGCGGCCCGCCCGGTCGGCGCGTTCCTCGGCGTGCACCTGCACCCCTCCCTGCCCGCCGGAACCATCGCCGTGCAGGCGGGCCCGGTCAACGCCTCATCCGACGAGTTCTCCGTCACTATCACCGGCCAGCCCGGCCACGCCGCCTACCCGCACCTGGCCCGCGACCCGGTGGTCGCCGCCGCGGCCACGGTGATGGCCCTGCAGCACCTGATCTCGCGGCGGGTCAACCCGATGCGCCCGGCGGTGCTGACCGTCGGCGCGCTGCGGGCCGGCACGGTCAGCAACGCCATCCCCGAGACCGCCGTGCTCGAGGGCACCCTGCGGGCGTTCGACGAGGGCGACCGGGCGCAGCTGCACGACACCGTCCGGGAGACCGCCGGGCTGACCGCGCGGGCCTACGGCTGCACCGCGGAGATCCGCATCGGCCTGGGCGAGCCGGTGCTGCGCAACGACGCCGCGCTGGCCGCGGCGACGGCTCCGTGGCTCACCCGGCTCGGCCTGGACCCGTCCGGCGACATGCGCTCCTGCGGGTCGGATGACTTCTCGTTCTACAACGGCACGTTCCCGTCGCTGATGTGCTTCGTCGGGGTCGGCGACAGCCCGGTGCCCGGCCTGCACCACCCCGACTTCCTGCCGCCCGACGAGGCGATCTTCGATGTCGCGCGGGTCATGCTGGCCGGGTACCTGGGCGCCTGCGACGTGCTGGCCGGCCAGCCCGTCCCGCTGGCGGCAGAGAGCGCCTCTTGACTACTCCCTGCCCTGAAGTGAGGGACGGGGATTCCGGCGGTCACCCGCCGGAGTTCCTGCTTCACTGCGGTCTGCACGGGAGGTAGTTCCTCGCCGTGTCTGATGTCCGCTCCGCAGGCATCGCCGCCGATTCTGGCGGCTGCCGCCAGCCCGGCGGCAAGATTGTGGCTGACGGTGTTGAGACCCCTGGTCATGCCGGGTGCCGCAGCCCGAACGTCCGGTTCAGCATCGCCTGCTACCCGGCACGGGTACTCCGT
This sequence comes from Streptosporangiaceae bacterium, assembly GCA_035763085.1. Taxonomy (GTDB): domain Bacteria; phylum Actinomycetota; class Actinomycetes; order Streptosporangiales; family Streptosporangiaceae; genus DASUBV01. The sequence goes on from DASUBV010000407.1 coordinate 4,404, forward strand.
TCGCATGCGTCCAGTATAGGACGTATAGCTCTATGAGCACTCCGTACACGCCGCACGGCAGCCGCCGCTGGATCAGCCAAGCGCCTCGACGCGGCCCGCCAGCTCCAGCGCGGTGGCCGGGCGGCGCGCCGGGTCCTCGCTGATCGCGTCGCTGACCAGGTCACGGGCGGCAGGTTCGAGAGCGCCCGCCAGCACCGGCTG
>DASUBV010000408.1:0-43492 GCA_035763085.1 Streptosporangiaceae bacterium
TGGGCCACCGCGCCTTCGCCCGGATCTGCGCCACCCGCGAGGTCAGCGTCCTGGTCACCGACACCGGCCTCGGACCGGCCGAGGCAGCGGCGTTCGCCGATGCCGGCGTCGACGTGATCACCGCCTGACCTGCCCGCGGCCGTGCCGTCGCCGGCGGCGCGCCATTGCACGGGGGCTGCCGCGTGATCAGCTACATCGGCACCGAGCAGCACAACCGGCACCTGCACATCCACGTTGTCGCCAGCACGACAGGCGAGCGCCTCGAGGGTCGCTTCTAGCGCCGGACCCGGGCCGGGTCAGGCGCCGGCCAGGTCCATGACGAACGGCGCGTGGTCGCCGCCGTCGGGGAGCTCGGTGAAGCCGACGTGGGCGTAAAAGCCCCGGGCGCGGGTGTTATCCGGGTGCACGAACAGGTGCACGCCGGGGGAGCCTTGCTGGCGCAGGGCAGCGAGCTGGGTGTCGATCAGCTTGCGGCCCCAGCCGCCGGACTGCAGCCGGGGCACCAGGTTGATGTGCAGGTGCGAGGGATAGGCCCGGTACAGCTCGTCGCCGATGAGCCACCGATGGTGGATCCGCCAGGCCTGCCGCTGGTCCCCGGTGCGCTGCTCCTCGGGAATCCCGGCCGGCGGCTCGGGGTAGCGGGCGCGCAGCGGCGGCCACCACTCCAGCTCCAGCCGCGCCTCGAAGGCCCGGCTGTCCCGCGCGCCGACGATGTAGCCGCCGACGCCCCCGGCGTCCTCGACGACGAAGGCCAGGCCGGGCTCGAACAGCCCGTACGGAGCAGCATGCAGCAGGCCGGGCAGCCGCGGGTCGGCATACAGCCGGGTCCCATCGCCGCCGTTGTCGGCGGTCAGCAGGCACACCTCGTACAGGGCATCGAGATCATCGGCGCGGTAACGGCGGATGCGGGCCCGGGCAGGATCCATTCCGCCACGCTAGCCGGGTGCCGCGGGCGAAATTACCTGGCCCGGCGGCCAGGGCCGTTGTTAGCGTCACAGCTATGACCGGGCCAGCCCTGCACGTCACGCGCGTGCCGCAGCAGCTGGAGTGGCAGGCGGCCGGACCGGGCGGTGAGCCCGCCGGGACGGTACGCGCCTGGCTGAGGCCCGACCAGCGGTGCTCAGTGTTCTTCGACTCCGCCCGCCCGGAGGCCTACCCGCTGCTGGCTGCCGCGGTGGCCGGCGAGCTCGGCTGCGACCTGTACGCCACCGTCGACGAGAGCGACGCCGCGCAGCTGGCCGCCTGCGCCGCGGCCGGGTTCACCCTCAGCCGCCGCGAGAGCTACTACCTGATCCCGACCAGCCCGGCGCAGACCGGCCTGGCAGCCAGCGCGCTGCCGGCCGGCCTGACCGTGCTGTCGGCGTCGGGCGCCGATGAGGACCGGCTGCGCCTGCTCGACGACGAGCTGCGGCAGGATGTGCCCGGCAGCGACGGGTGGCGCTGGGACGCCGAGGGCTTCCGCCGGGAGACCTTCAGCCCGGCCTTCGACCCGGCGACCTACCTGGTCGCGGTGGAGGAGGGGTCGGGGGAGTACGCCGGGCTGGTGCGGGTCTGGAACAACCCGGCCGGCCCGCGGCTGGGCCTGATCGCCGTCCGGGACGGCTACCGCCGCCGCGGCCTGGCCCGTGCGCTGCTGGGCCGGACGCTCGGCGTGCTCAGCGAGCGCGGGCAGGCGGCGGTCACCGCGGAGGTCGACGACACCAACAACGCGTCCCGGACGCTGCTGGCCGGCCTGGGCGCGCGGCGCACGGGCGGCTGCGCGGAACTGGTCCGCCGCCGCTGATGTCGGGCCGTCAGCGGCCCAGTTAGCTGAGCACGTCGGCCAGGCCGGCCTCGCGCGGCTGGGTGGTGTCGACGGTCAGCAGGTCGCCGTCCCACGACGGGAACTGCGCCAGCCGCCGCTGCACGTTGGTCGGCCGAGGCGGCGGGGGAGACGACGGTGGCCAACTCCGGCGGGAGTATGTCGGCGGCGCCCCGGCCGTCCTGCCCGTTCAACCCGTCCAGGAACCACTCTGGGCGCGCTATCACGGCACCGCCGATCAGATATCTCTCTGGCCACCTCGGGGCTTCGTTGCCCGCCATTCGCGAGGCTGAGCTTCTCCCAGCCTGTGCGCCGCAGACAGACATCCCGCTTCCCATGTCACATGCCCCCCTAGCCTCACAAAGCAGCCAGGCAATGATGTCCGAATTCACGAGAGACGAAAGGCGCGCCCAGGCTACGCTGGAACGCGTGGCTCACGGCACTTACCCTGAAGCTAGGAGGACGACCCGTGTCAGCGCCGACGTGCAGGCGGAGCCTCGCGCCGATCATCGAGATGGGGAGGCAGACGCCATGACTGACCGCATGCTTGGCGGCTTAACCAGCCAGGACGTGCAATCTTCCATTGCCGGAAGATTCGTGTTCGTGCAGAAGGCATTCGTTGTCTCTGAGGATCGCCTCCTTCTCGTTCAGAAATCGCCAGCAGACCCCTACTACCCAGGCCTGTGGGAAGTCCCCGGTGGTCGAATGAAGCTCGCCGAGGATCCCGACCGACATATCAAGCGCGAGACATTTGAGGAAACGGGAATCCGGGTGGTTCCGGGATCGCTGCTTCACATCTGGCATTGGTTTATGCCGGATCTCGATAAACGGCAAAAGAAATTCCCTTTACTGGGCGTTACTCGTGAACGCAGGCCATGGGTGCATGCTATTGCGGTAGCCCGTCTGTGCCGTCCGCTCGGCTCAGCTATCAGCACTCAGCACCAGGTGAGCGGCGACCATCTTAGCCAAGTGTGCTGGGTCCCTGTGGATGACATTCCTGGCTTAGACCTTATCCCAGGTATTGATGGAGCCTTCGAGAGGTTTCGCAACATGCAGAAAAATGGGGCGCTAACTGTGCTGTCCGCGCTTTGACGACTCGTGGACGAATTTCAGCATCCGCTAGGAAATTCTATAGATTGGCCCCGACTGCATCTTTCCGCAGTTCGCAGGTTCAGCATCGCGGTAATAGGCGAGATTCGTATCGACATCCGCACCCAACTGGCGGGCGTCCGTTTCCGGGAGGTGACCGCTGACCGCCTGGCATTTGCTCCGATCGACCTAGTGGTATCCGGCACTGCCGTCAACTTCGCCCGGCCTGCACTTGAATATTTTGCGAAGGTCGATCTGATAGCGAAGATCGGGCAGGACAGTTTCGCTCTCCTGATTCGCACAAAGCTTGATGAACTGGGAGTTACAGCTCACCTGCTCCCCGCCAGCAATGTCGCCAACGGCATGGTTGCAGTCATCCATGAAACTGGCGAGGACGGGGTTTCTGGAGCGCGGTTGATGATCGCGGATTCGGTGTCGCCAGGGCTGACGTTGACAGCGGAAGACATCCGCGACAAGGCCGCGGTCCTCCGCAGCGCTGACGCGTTGTTCATCGATGGGTATGCGCTGCTTTACCAGACCTCAGCCGAGGCGATCTGCGCGGCGGCGGACCTAGCCCATGAGGGCGGTGCGCTCGTCTGCTTTGACCTGGTGCCTCACGACATTTACCAGCGCATAGCGCTGCCCGCCGTGATGCCAGCGTTGGAGCGTGCGGACGTTATCGTCAGCCAGGCGGATACCTTGTCCGGCATGCTTGGTACCATTTCGACTGAGTCAAGTTTTGACAGCATCGGCGGACAGGTGCGCCTTCTCGACGATGAACTGAAGCATCAGCCGCTATGGCTTATCCGTTCGGGGCCTCATTCTATTGACTTTGTCTATGCCTATCAGCAGGACAGAATCGAGAACGTCTACTCCACCGACTATTATTCGCAGTTGCCGCCAATGGGATTCGGTGACCGGCTAACTGCCGGCGAACTGTACCTGCTGCTGGCGGCTCGCGCCACCGGGTCGCGCAGTACGGAATAGCTAGAAGCTTCCCTTCTAAACGGCGAAGTTGGGGCGCGATGCAGCGCTGAAGCAGCCTCTGGGTGGCAGACACTTGCTGTGCTAAGGTTGTAAACTACGTGTGCTGGCTTAGTTTGTGACAAGTGGGACGCAAATGTGCCGTTTAGGGGTTCGGCCCAGTTGCGGCCGTCACACGCCGGGCGTGTGTGGCCACGGACGCACACTGGGGGTTGGCCTCCCAGGGCCGGGGCAGCATCGGTGAGCCGTCTCGATATGGCGCAGATTGATGCTGCGATACAACGATCCTTGGTGTTACTGCGAGAAAAATACACTCCCAACCCAGGTGGTGGCGGTGGGTGGTACCACCGCCTCGGCGTACCTCCGCCAGGCGCAACGGCGACAGCTGTCGCCTTGCTGGCCTTCGACGTCGCCGGAGAGCGGCCTGATCACATTCCGGAGAGCCTGAAATTCCTGAAGGCGCGGCAGCTGAGGAGTGCTGAGCTGCTTCTGGATGGCGGCTGGGCTACGAACACGAGTATGAATCAACCGGTGGTAGAAGCAACGGCTTGGGTCGTTCACTGCCTCGGCCGCCTCCGGCTCGGTCTGGCCGACGATGGTCCTGACCTTCAGAGCGGCTACCAGTGGCTGCTGCGGAACCAGAACGAAGACGGTGGCTGGGGATCGTTCTACCGCATGCCATCGAGAACCTTTCTCACGTGCCTGGCGATCCAGGCACTGATGCAGGTGAATCCCTATCATGAGTCCGTTCCTAAGGCCGTGCGGTGGCTAGTCGAATCATCCCGGCCGATCCCATATGCCTGGGGAAAGGAGCCGTCGGCCTCGCCAACTGTCACGCATACGGCGTTCGTACTCATGACGCTTTGCGAGGGTGGCTATGACAGGAATGACGAGCGAATCGGCAAGGGCTTTGACTGGCTAGCCGACCATCTGGACGTTAACTCTCTCGACGAGCCAGAGACAAGAGTTGAGGAATATCGCGTCGTCCGACCGGGTCGCGGCCGCCTGTGGCGCTCGCCAGCCCTGATTCACTACTGCCTGCCGATGGCGGCAGCCGCGTTAGAGATAGCGCCGCCGGCGTCGGCAGAGAAAACACGTCAGTGCCTCGATGACGCTATTGAGACAATCATCGCGCGGCAGAATTCAGCTGGCTACTGGCCGAATATCTACGACACCGACATCACCCTGTGGGGCGTATGGCCCTGCCTGCAGGCACTCGCCGGCGCATCCCGGATCTCGCTAGCAGGCCGTAGCGACCTTGTAACGATGCTGCCCGATGTGGTGGTGATCCAGAATGCCCGCTCACGCCACAAGCCGCTGACAGTCGCGCTGGCGGATGTCCTCCCGCGGCGGCGGCGCTTCAGCGCCAGGGCTTTCCTGCGTCGATACTGGGCTGCCGGGCTGCTAGCACTGTTCGTGCTGGCTGGGATCGTCGGCGTCGGCCTGAGAAAACTCGGCCCAGCCGAAGTCGGATTCGGGCTGATTTTCCCGATCATCTTGCTGGTGATCCAGATCGCGTATGAACGCTATCGGGCGTAGGGCATTTCATCGGCGTGCCGTCGGAAGAGGCCAGGCATCAGATCGCGACCTCCCCAGGCCTGATGCAAGTCCAGGATCCACTCGCGACGCTGAGCAGCCTGGCCCAGGAGGACCTCGTCATTCCAGTTCCATAGCTGCCGCCCGCCCAGGCCGCTGATGACCCGCCGGAAGTACTGACTTGCGGGATGCTGGGGGCGGGCCAGCAGCATGATGCCCCCTGACCCCTGCAGAAAGAGGTATTCGTCGACCTGCCTGGTCGCTGGCTCCAGGTCCGATAGCCATCTCAGTGTCATCACATCAAAGTCTGCGCGGAACTTGTCTTCTACGGGGATGTTGGTTGGCAGCAGATGAAGATGTGCGTGATCAATTCCGCAGCTGGCCACGCCCTCGCTGGTGCAAAGGCCGTGCTCGAATGATATGACCGGAAGAGAATAAAGCGACTCTAGCCACCGGGCAAAGCGCTCGCGCATATAGCGAAGCTCAGTCAGACCTGCCGAGGTGAGTTTGCTCATGGCGAGAACATGCCTGGTGGTCACGAGCAATACGTGCCCTGGCGCCAGTGGCGCTACATCGGCGATGGCGGTGATACTGGCGCCGCTGGCCAGCGTCTCGGTCGGTAATTCGCTCCTGGTTAGGAAAGACCGGGCCGGTGTCTGGTCGCAGCCGTCTAGTACATCACATAAGACGCAGCTATCTCGCGATGTGCGCTCGGAAATACCTGGACAGGCGTCCAGGCGACCTCCTGGTGGTGCATTCATGAGAGATGACCGCCATCCATCTCTAAGCGAGAGCTCGATCAAGAATAACTCCGTCCACTTCCTCAGTAAAGACGCCAGGGCATGCGAATGCTGTGTGACTGTCTGAGTTGCTGGCCCAGCGGCGGGAACTGGCCATAGGTCTTGCGGCAATGGGCTGGTGCAGCGGACGACTGTGTTTCTGGGCGGGCAGAGCGTTGCGGCGGGCGACGGCTCACCCTGCTGGCCGTTCCGTTACTGGTAATCCAGAAGACACAGAGCCCAGCGCTGGCTGTACTGGCCTCGCTGCCCGGCAGCGCCGGCTACCTGGCAGCGGGACTGCCGGCCGGGCTGGGGGCGGACCGGGTGGATCCGTGGCGGCCGTTGATGGCCGGCGACACGGTCCGGGCGGTGCTGTTCGGGGCGCTGTATTCGCTGCCGGGAGGGGCGGCGTCGGCCTGGCTGAACCTGGCGCTGGTGTTCGCGCGGGCGTGGTGACTGTGTTCAGCGGCACCTCGCTGGCCATCGCGGTGCGGGACGTATTCGCTGGACCGCGGGAGGCCGCATCGCCGGTGATCAAGGCGGCAGGCGGGCGGGGCGCTGTCAGCGCGCGGAGTCCCGCGGCAGGGCCTGAACCAGGCCCGCCGTGAGCAGCGTCAGCGCGGCCAGCAGCCACAGGCTGATGGTGAAGGCGTGCGGGAAGGTCCCGCCGTGCAGGCCGCGGTAGAAGATCACGCCGATGACCGCCACCCCGAGCGCCCCGCCGACCTGCTGGAAGGTGGACAGCACGCCGGAGGCCGCGCCCGCGTGCCGGGCCTCGACGTCGCGCAGCACGGTCGCCGACAGCGGGACCAGCACCATGCCGATGCCGAACCCGACCACGGCCAGGCCGGGCAGCAGCCGGGCCGAGGAGCCGCCGCCGTCCCCGGCAGTCAGCAGCAGGCAGCCGGCCGCTGTGACCAGCGCGCCCAGGGCCAGGATCTGGCGGCCGAGCCGGGCGGCCATCGCCTCGGCGGTGAGCATCGCGGCGAAGAAGCCCGCGCCGACGGCGGCGAACACCAGCCCGGAGAACAGCGCCGAGAAGCCGCGGCCCTCCTGCAGGTACAGGGCCAGCACGAAGAAGAACGACGGCGGCACCAGGGCGTAGGCCAGCGCGGCCAGCGACCCGAGGCCGAAGGTCGCACTGCGGAACAAGCCGAAGTCGACTAGCGGTGCCCGGCCCGCCGAGCGGCGGCGCAGTTGGTGCACGGCGAACGCGCCGAGCAGCACGGGCGCGGCGGCCAGGCTCAGCCAGGTCCACAGCGGCCAGCCGTGCTGCTGGCCCTCGATCAGGGGCAGGATGACGGCGGTCAGGCCCAGGGTGGCCAGCGCGGTCCCGGCCAGGTCGAGCCGGGCCCGCTGGCCGTGCGACTCGGGCACGAGGCGGCGGGCCAGCGGCAGCGCGATCAGCCCGACGGGCACGTTGATCAGGAAGATGCCGCGCCAGCCTGAGCCGGCGATGTCGGCGGCGATCAGCGCCCCGCCCAGCAGCTGGCCCAGGACACCGGCGAAGCCCATGGCCAGGCCATAGGCGGCGAAGGCGCGGCCGCGCCGGGCGCCGTCGTAGGTAGTGCCGAGGATGGCCAGGACCTGCGGGGTGAGCAGCGCGCCCGCGGCGCCCTGCAGGATCCGGGCGGTCACCAGGAACCCGGCGCCGGACGCCAGCCCGCAGGCGGCGGAGGCGAGCGTGAACAGCGCCAGCCCGGTGATGAACATCCGGCGCCGCCCGTACAGGTCGCCGAGCCGCCCGCCGCTGATCATCCCGATCGCGAACGACAGCCCGTAGCCGGCCACCACGAGCTGGACGACCGCCGGCCCGGCGTTCAGCTCAGCCTGGATCGAGGGCAGCGCGACATTGACGATGAAGAAATCGAGGAAGGTGATGAAGGTGCCGGCCAGGACTACCAGCAGCGGTCCCCAGCCATGCTCGCCGGGCGCTGCGCTGCGGCCGGCCACCCGGCTGGTGAGCGTGGTCATCAGAGGTCTCCTTGAGTCAGATGTGCGTTCGGGGAAGCAGGCGGCCCGCCGGGCCAGGACGGGGTGCCACGGGGCGGGCCTCCTGGCACTGGGGTTCCGGGGCTGGCCCCGGGTAACCAGGCGGCCCGCCCGCTGGCGAGGGTCAGGCCGGGACCTTGTCCAGGAAGCCCAGGACGGTGACGATCTTGCGGTCGTGGTCGGTGACCGCGACGTCGAAGCCGGTCACCACCGGCTCGGCGCCGTCCGGCCCCAGGCCCCAGGTGAAGCGGGCCTGCTGGTGATGGGCGTCCACCGGCCCGGCCAGGCGGAACACGAAGCCGGGGAACTGGCTCTGCACCGCGGCGATGGTGGCGTCGATCTCCTCGTGCCCGCGCGCCTGCACCAGCGGGTCGGTATAGCTGGCCGCGGCGGCCCAGGTGCTTTCAATCAGCTGCCGGCGGGCGGCCGGGTCGGTCTCGTTCCAGCAGGACAGGTAACGGGCGACTACGTCGTGCATCTGGGATCCCTCCGGTCGGGTCGTGGATTCGTGCTGATCACCGGACCCATCCTGGGAAGGCCGCCCGCCGGCCGTCGATGACGTGAGAGGTAAAGCCACTGGCATGACCCCGGGGGTAATCGCCAGCTGTCCGCGGCCGCGGCTAGCGTCGAGCCATGACCACCATGACCACGGGGGCGGCCAGCCTGCGGCCGGTCGGCGAGCTGCTGCGCGAGTGGCGCGAGCGGCGGCGGCTGAGCCAGCTGGACCTGTCCATCCAGGCCGACATATCGACACGGCACCTCAGCTTCGTCGAGACGGGGCGCTCCCGGCCGACGCCGGCGATGATCCTGCGGCTGACCGAGCACCTGGAGGTGCCGCTGCGCGAGCGCAACACGCTGCTGCTGGCCGGCGGCTACGCGCCGGCCTACCCGCAGCACGGCCTGGCCGAGCCGGAGCTGCGCAGCGTGCTGGTCGCGCTGCAGCAAGTGCTGGCCGGGCACGAGCCGTACCCGGCGGTGGTGGTGGACCGCTGGTGGGAGCTGCTGGACAGCAACACCTCGCTCGGCATCCTCACCGAGGGCTGCACGCCGGCCCTGCTGGAGCCGCCGGTGAACGTGCTGCGGCTGGCCCTGCACCCGGACGGGATGGCGCCGCGGATCATCAACCTGGCGCAGTGGCGGTCCCACCTGCTCACTCAGCTGTCGCACCGGGCTCAGGCTCTGGGCGACCAGCAGCTCACCGACCTGCACGCCGAGCTGGCCGGGTACCCCGGCGGCCAGGTGGAGTCGGCCGGGCCGGACGGCGTGGTGCTGCCCCTGCGGCTGCGCCGGGGCGACACCGAGCTGTCGTTCTTCAGCATCAGCGCGGCGGTCGGCACGGCTACCGACGTGACCGTCGACGAGCTGCACATCGAGGCCTTCTACCCGGCCGATGCCGCGACGACGGAGCTGCTGCGCTCGGCGGCGGCGCGCCGTTAGCCGGCCTGCCGCCAATCCGGCCGGCGCGACTGCCGCCCCGGGTGACACCGGCCCGGCCATGACCCGGGCCGCCCCGCGTCCTGGCCGTAATCCGGGACGGCTGAGCACGCCGTTATCCCGGCCGGATGACGCCGGGTAAGGCCTCGGCAAAATGGCCGGCGCGGCAATCAGGCCGGCCCTGTCACGGCTTTCGGCACCCGGCCTGCGGGGGGCGCCAGGGAGCAGACAGCGGGCAATTTCCCGCGTCCGGGATGTGCGTCGCGCGCAGTATTCCTGAGCCATTTCCGTCCGCGGGCGACGGCACGGTCAGCCGGGAAACGCCGCCCGCCTGGTGATGCCAAGCCGGCCGGTTACGGCGCCGGCGCCGTCAGCTGCCGGGCGGCAGCGGCTCACGCCAGCGGCTGGTGATCGGCAGCCGCCGGTCGCGGCCGAAGTTCTTGGCCGAGATCTTCGGGCCGGGCGGGTACTGGCGGCGCTTGTACTCCGCCCGGTCCACCAGCCGGATGACCCGCTCGACCAGGGCCGGGTCGTGACCCGCCGCGACCAGGGCGGCGGCGCCCAGGTCCTTCTCGACGTAGTCATCGAGCAGCTTGTCGAGGACGGCGTAGTCGGGCAGCGAGTCGCTGTCCAGCTGGCCGGGGGACAGCTCGGCGCTGGGCGGCTTGGTGATCGAGTTCTCCGGGATGGGCGGCGTCTCACCGCGCTCGGCGGCCTGCTGGTTACGCCACCGGGACAGCTCCCAGACCAGCGTCTTGGGCACGTCCTTGATCGGCGCGTAGCCGCCGGCCGAGTCGCCGTACAGGGTGGAGTAGCCGGTGGCCAGCTCGCTCTTGTTGCCGGTGGTCAGCACCAGGTGGCCGTGCTCGTTGGACAGCGACATCGCCACCATGCCGCGGATCCGGGCCTGCAGGTTCTCGGCGGCCAGGCCGTGCAGGTCCAGGCTCGCCTCGAAGGCGTCGACCATGGGGGCGATCGGGACCGTCCGGGCGTGCACGCCCTGGCGCTTGACCAGGTCCTCGGCATCGCTGACGGAGTGGCCGGAGGAGTACCGGCTCGGCATCAGGACCACGTGCACCCGGTCAGCGCCGATGGCATCGACGGCGATGGTGGCGGTCAGGGCGGAGTCGATGCCGCCGGACAGGGCCAGCAGCGCCGAGGTGAACCCGTTCTTGCGCACGTAGTCACGGGTGCCGGTGACTAGCGCGGCGTAGATCTCGGCCAGGTCGGGCAGCCGCGGCCACAGCGCCTGCGGGGCGGGCGCGGCGGGATCGGGGGCGGGCGCGGCGGCCGGCGGCAGCTCGAGCCGCCGGATGGTCATCCGGGTGCCGTCGGCAGCGTCGGCGCTCTCCTCGCCGGGCACCCGGCTCAGGTCCGCGGCGGCGACCTGCACGTCGGCGACGATCAGCGCCTCCTCGAACTGCGGGCCGCGGGCCAGCAGCTCCCCGGCGGCGCTGACGATAATCGAGTCGCCGTCGAACACCAGCTCGTCCTGGCCGCCGGTCATGCTGGCGTAGGCCAGCGGGGCGCCGGCCTCGGCCGCGCGCCGCTGGCACAGCATCAGCCGGCTGTCGTCCTTGCCCTGCTCATAGGGGGAGGCGTTGGGAACCACCAGCAGGCTCGCCCCGGCCGCGCGGGACACCGCTACCGGGCCGCCTGCCTGCCACAGGTCCTCGCAGATCGCGATGGCCACGTCGACCGGCTCGCCGCCCGCGGCCGGCATCCGGAACACCGGCAGGGTGCTGCCCGGCACGAAGTAGCGGTACTCATCGAACACGCCGTAGTTGGGCAGGTGGTGCTTGGCGGAGGTCACCGCCACCCGGCCGTCATGCAGCAGCGCGGCGGCGTCCTGCGGCGCGCCGGCCGGCAGGCCCACGCGGGGCGCCAGGTCGGTGCGCCGGTCCAGGTAGCCGACGACGACGGCGATCCCGCCCAGGCCCGCCCCGGCGAGGCGGGCCGCCAGGGCATGCAGCGCCGCGACCGAGGCCTCGACGAAGGAGGCGCGCAGCGCCAGGTCCTCGACCGGGTAGCCGGTCAGCATCATCTCCGGGAACACCACGACCCTGGCCCCGTGGGCGGCGGCCCGCCGGGTCGCCTCGAGCACCTGGTCACTGTTCCCGGCCAGGTCCCCGACGGTGGCGTTAACCTGCGCGAGCGCTATCCGCAGCTGTGGCACGTGATCAGCTTATGCGGCCGCGGCGCGGGGCCGGCGCGGGGTGGGCAGGTGCGGATATGTCCGGCAGGCGTCGCGGCGCGCGAGGCTGCCCGGAAATGACAGCGGGCCGCGGCATTACCGGCGTTCTGCCCGGCCGGGAAAAAGCAGTTAGGGTTATTCGAGAGCGGACGCGGCTTTTGCGGATGCGATATTAATCTGACTGCCCGGCGTTACGTGATAATCCAACTCGGCAACAGATAATGCTGCTACAGTTCTCGCGGCTAGGCGCGCTTGGCGAATCCGCGGCGGCCGGAGAGCTAAAGCAGCAGACCTGCAATCAGCCATGTTGCTTTTAAACCACACGGAAGCGGGGAAGATCAGATGACTCGAAAGGGCTTTCACGGCGTGAGCCCTGGCGCTGGTTCAGCGCCGGGACGGCGCGCAGCCCGCTGGGCTGCGGCGGCGGCCGCCCTGGCGACGACAGTCGGGACAGGCGCGGCGCTTGCGACGCCGGCGCAGGCCGCGCCGCTCATCGCGGTGCCGTGCAGTGTCACGGCCCTGTCGGCGGCCATCAGCCTGTCGCCTAGTAACTCGGTCCTGAGCCTGAAGTCCGGCTGCACCTACAGCCTTACCGCGGCGCTGCCGAGCATCAGCAGGAATCTCACCATCCAGGGCAACAACGACCTCATCACGCGGTCCAACAACGCGACCTTCACCGCGATCACCGTCAACGGCCCGCAGGTGACGATCAACAAGCTCCGGATGAGCGACTTCGATGGTGCCGGGACCAATCCGGGTGCCCTGCGCAATGTCGGCGGCACGGTCACCGTGACCAACTCGCGGTTCACCCGCAATGAGGGCACTGACGGCGGCGCGGTACAGAACACCAGCAACGGCTCCTTCACCGCGTCGGCGACCACGTTCGCGGGCAACGAGGGCACCAACGGCGGCGCCTTCCACAACCGCGGCGGCGCCACGGCCTCGTTCAGCCAGTGCAGCTTCTTCGGCAACGAGGCCAGCACCGGCGGCGGCGGCGCGATCTACGTGAGCTCCGGCCACGTCAGCACCGGCGGCACCTCGACCAGCGCCTCGGGGAGCACCAACTTCACCGACAACGAGACCACCGGCGCCCTCGGCCACGGCGGCGCGATCAACAACGACGGCGGCGTGGTCACCATCAACTACACCAACTTCACCGGCAACCAGACCAACGGGACTGCCGCTGATGGCGGTGCGCTGAACAATGACGGCGGCGCCAGTACCGTCACCAACAGCGGGTTCAGCAGGAACTTCTCTGCTGACGACGGCGGGGCCATCTACACCAGCGAGAGCCTGAGCCTGACGAGCGTCACGATCGCCACCAACCGGGCCACCGACCTGGGCGGCGGCATCCGCGTCACGGGCGGCAACCTGTCGCTGAGCACGACCATCGTGTCGGCCAACATCGCGGGCACCACTGGCGGCGGCATCAGCAACGCCGGCGGCACGGTCAGCCTGACCAACAACAGCATCGTGCGGTTCAACATCCCGAACAACTGCACCGGCACCCTGGCCTGCTAGGCACTGCCGACAGCGGCGCCGGCCCCCCCGGAGAGGTCATCCGGGGGCCGGCGCCTGCGGTCGGCGGGCGGCTAGCCGGGCGGCTCTGGCCGCCCCGGCTGGCCCGGCTGCTCGTCCCAGGCGCGGGCGACCTTGGCGGGCACGACCATCCGCCAGGCGTCGGTGACGATCTGGCGCATCTCCTCCTGGTCCAGGGCGCTGAGCCGGGCGACCACCCAGTTCCAGCGCAGGTCGCCGGTGCCGGGCATCAGGAACTTGGCTGGCTCGGCCGCCACCAGCGCGGCCCGCTCCTCCTTGGGGAAGGCGAAGCCCATCAGCGTGTCGTCGGCGGAGAACGCGAGGTAGACGATCTGGCCGACGCGGAACTTGACCCGGTCCCGGACCAGCGCCTCATACGAGCGCGGGAACTGGCTGGCCAGCGCCCGCACGTCGTCGATGGTGACCACGGCCCCGAGCCTGCCGCGCGGCAGCCGTCGCTGGCAAGCCAGCCGGGCGTCCGGCCAGCCCCCAGCCAGGCTCCCGGCCACCCGCCGGCGGGCGGCTCACGGCGGCCCGGCTGGCCTAGATTTTAGAATGGTGTTCTATTAGCCTGACTGTGTCCTGTCCGGCCCGGTTCACGCGGGAGGCAGCCGTGGCATGGGATTTCTCCACCGAGCCGGAGTTCCAGGAGCAGCTGGACTGGGTCGAGGAATTCTGCCGGACCGAGGTGGAGCCGCTCGACCTGGTGTTCCCCGGCGCCGCCTACTCCCGCCATCCCAAGGCCAGGGCGCTGGCTGACCCGCTGCGCCAGCAGGTCAGGGACCGCGGGCTGTGGGCGCTGTTCCTCGGCCGGGACCTGGGCGGCCCCGGCTTCGGCCAGGTCCGGCTGGCCCTGCTGAACGAGATCCTGGGCCGCTACCGCACCGCGCCGGTCATCTTCGGCACCGCCGCCCCGGACACCGGCAACATGGAGATGCTGGCCGCCTACGGCACCGAGGAGCAGAAGGAGCGGTGGCTGCGCCCGCTGCTGAACCAGGAGATCTTCTCGGCCTACTCGATGACCGAGCCGCAGGGCGGCTCCGACCCGTCGACGTTCACCACCCGCGCGGTCCGCGACGGCGAGGAGTGGGTGATTACCGGCGAGAAGTGGTTCACCAGCGCCGGCAGCCGGGCCGACATCATCTTCGTGATGTGCGTCAACGGGATGTTCGTGGTGCCGCGGGAGACGCCGGGCGTGGAGATCATGGAGTACCCGGCGGTGCACAACCACATCCGCTACAACGGCGTGCGGGTCCCGGCCGGGCACCTGCTCGGCCCCGAGGACGGGGCCAGGGTGCTGGCTCAGCGGCGGCTGGGCGGCGGCCGGATCCACCACGCGATGCGCACCGTGGCCCAGGTCCGGCTGGCCTTCGACATGATGTGCGAGCGGGCCCTGTCCCGCCAGTCGCACGGCAAGGTCATCGCCGAGCACCAGATGGTGGCCGAGGCGATCGCCGACTCCTACGCCGAGCTGAACATGCTGCGGCTGCTGGTGCTGTGGACGGCCTGGACCATCGACAACTCCAGCACCCGCGAGTCCCGCACCCAGATCGCGGCCTGCAAGTACACCTGCGCGAAGGTGCTGCGCGAGGTGAGCTACCGGGCCCTGCACATCCTGGGCTCGCTGGGCACCACGAACCTGACCCCGCTGCAGGCCATGTACGCCAGCGCGCCGACGATGGCCATCGCTGACGGCGTCGATGAGGTGCACAAGGTCACAGTTGCCCGGAATGTCCTGAAACAGTACGCGCCGCAGCCCGGCCCGTGGCCGACGCAGTACCTGCCCGCCCGCCGCGAGGAGGCCAGGAAGAAGTACGCCAGCCTGCTGGCCGCCGACCCCGACCTGGCGGCCTGGGCTGAGCGGGCGGCGCGGGCGGCGGCCAGGCCCGGCTGACCAGGCCCGACGCCGGGCTGGCCGGGCCCCGCTGGCCCCGGCCCCCGCGTAACCTGGGCGAAACATGGGCCGGGCAGACTGTGTCGGTGGACAGGCAGGAAGAGTTCGTACTGCGGACGCTGGAGGAGCGGGACATCCGCTTCGTGCGCCTGTGGTTCACCGACGTGCTGGGATACCTCAAGTCGGTGGCCGTGGCTCCCGCCGAGCTGGAAGGCGCGTTCGCCGAGGGTATCGGCTTCGACGGCTCGGCCATCGAGGGCTTCGCCCGGGTCTACGAGGCGGACATGATCGCCCGGCCGGACCCGTCGACGTTCCAGCTGATGCCCGTCGGCGATGACTCGGCCGGCACCGGCCGGATGTTCTGCGACATCCTGCAGCCCGACGGGACGCCGTCGTTCGCCGACCCGCGCTACGTGCTCAAGCGGGCCCTGGCCCGCGCCGGGCAGCTGGGCTTCACCTTCTATACCCATCCCGAGATCGAGTTCTTCCTGCTCAACGAGCGGCCCGAGCCGGGTACCAGGCCGCGGCCCATCGACTCCGGCGGCTACTTCGACCACACCCCGCACGCCATCGCCCACGACTTCCGCCGCGAGGCCATCTCGATGCTGGAGGCCCTGGGCATCTCGGTGGAGTTCAGCCACCACGAGGGCGCGCCCGGCCAGCAGGAGATCGACCTGCGCTACGCCGACGCGCTGAGCACCGCCGACAACATCATGACCTTCCGGCTGGCCATGAAGGAGGTGGCGCTGCAGCAGGGGGTCTACGCCTCGTTCATGCCCAAGCCGTTCAGCGAGTATCCCGGCTCTGGGATGCATACCCATATGTCGCTGTTCGAGGGGGATCGCAACGTCTTCCACGAGCCGGGCGCGGAGTTCCAGATCTCCAAGGTCGGCCGGGCGTTCATCGCCGGGCTGCTCCGGCACGCGGCCGAGATCACCGCGGTGTGCAACCAGTGGGTCAACTCCTACAAGCGGCTGTGGGGCGGCACCGAGCGGATCGCCGGGGCCGGCGGCGAGGCGCCCGCCTACATCTGCTGGGGGCACAACAACCGCTCGGCGCTGATCCGGGTGCCCATGTACAAGCCGCTGAAGGGCAACGCCACCCGGATCGAGTTCCGGTCCATAGACCCGGCGTGCAACCCCTACCTGGCGTTCGCGGTCATCCTCAGCGCGGGGCTGAGGGGGATCGAGGAGGACTACGAGCTGCCGCCCGGCGCCGAGGACGACGTATGGGCGCTGACCTCGGCCGAGCGGCACGCACTGGGCATCGAGCCGCTGCCGCAGAGCCTGTCCGACGCGATCACCGTCATGCAGCGCAGCGAGCTGGTCGCCGAGGCGCTGGGCGAGCAGGTGTTCGACTTCTTCCTGCGCAACAAGCGCGAGGAGTGGCAGGAGTACCGCCGCCAGGTCACCCAGTTCGAGCTGGACCGCTACCTGCCGGTCCTGTGAGGCCGCCGGGCGCGGGCGGTCAGCTCACCGGCGGCGGGTTGCTGTCCGAGCTGGCCGCCAGGACCGGGTCCCAGCCGCAGACCGCGCACGCGTGCCGGAACGCTGACCGGGCGAACTCCAGCGCCGTGGCCTGCGGGTCCGCCGCGGACCTGACGTCATCCCAGTCCAGGACGTACTCGCCGAGCCCGGCCTCCCAGCGCGCGGCGGACGGCTCGAGGGCCGCCTCGGCGAAGCCGGGCGGCGCGGGATGCGCGTAGGCGTAGAACGCGGCCTTGCCGTACCGGGCGTCGCCGGGCCACCAGCCGACGGCGACCTCCTGGGCGTCCATGGCATTGCGCATGATGAAGTCATCTGACGGCGGCTCGGCGGGCTGGCCTGAGAACAGGCTCACGGCCAGGTCGAACGACCCCCACCAGGCGTTCACCGGGGTCGACCGGCCGCGGTAGGGCGCCCGGAACGCGGCCAGCACCAGGGCGGCCCGGGCGGCCGCGGCGAAATAGCGGGCCGCCTGCGCGGGGTCATAGGTGGCGTGCTCGCGGTCGGCATCCAGCGGCACGCTCCAGCTGACCTCCTGCGGCGTCGGGTCGATCGCCACCGGGCC
This sequence comes from Streptosporangiaceae bacterium, assembly GCA_035763085.1. Classification (GTDB taxonomy): domain Bacteria; phylum Actinomycetota; class Actinomycetes; order Streptosporangiales; family Streptosporangiaceae; genus DASUBV01. Next base: position 17,292 of record DASUBV010000408.1, read on the forward strand.
GCCGGCCCGCCGCACGGCGGCCAGCACCGCGCCGGTCACGTCGGCCACGGCCCGGTCGGGCCCCAGCGGGATCCGGTCCCCGCCGCCCCGGCTGCTGTGCTCCACCACGGCCTCGTGGCTGCGCAGGTCCAGGGCGATGACCAGGGTCCCGGAGCCGTCCGGGGCGGGCAGCGGGCCGGTCTCCCAGCCCCGTGCGGTCAGCCGCAGCGCCGCGTGCTGCAGCTGCGGCTCGGGCGGCGCCAGCGTGGCCGCCAGCTTGCCCAGTACCTGGGTGTGCGCGTGCAGGGTGTCGCAGGTCTCCTGCCACTGCTGGTAGGAGACCGCCGGCCAGGTCTGATCCATAGCCGCAGGTTATCGCGGCCCGGCCGGGCCGGCCGGGCACAGCACCACCGCCGCGCCGTGCGTGCCGGCCCGGGCCCGGTCCAGGGCCGCGCCGGCCTGCTCCAGCGGGTAGCGGGCGGCGATCGGGACGGTGAGCGCGCCGCCAGCCAGCAGCCCGGTCAGCCGCCGCAGCCCGGTACCGTCCGGGATCACCTGGACGGCGCGGACGGTGATGCCGCGCTCGGCGGCCGGCGCGTCGCCGGTGATGGTGGCCAGGGCGCCGCCATCCCGGACGGCGGCCAGCGCGTCGTGCTCCCCGCCGCGTGCCGCGTTGGCTGCGGCGTCCGCGCCGCCCCCGGTCAGCATCCGCACCTGGGCGGGCCAGGCCGGCTGGCGGTAGTCCAGGACCGCGGCAGCCCCCAGCGCGGCGACCCGGTCCGCGCTGGACGGCCCGGCGGTGGCGATGACCCGGGCGCCGGCCAGCCGGGCGAGCTGGACCAGCACCCCGCCGGTGACCCCGCCGGCCCCGTGCACCAGCACCGTCTGGCTCGGCCGGACCTCCAGGGCGGTCAGGACCTGGTCAGCGGTGAGCACGGGCACCGGCAGCGCCGCGGCAACGTCATCGGGTACGCCGCGCGGCACCGGGGCGACGTCGGCCGCCGCGGCAATGAACTGCCCGGCCCAGCAGCCCTGCTCGCGCAGCGGCAGCGAGTGCGCGGTGACCCGGCGGCCGGCCAGCCAGCCGTCCGCGGCGTCGGCCGCCGCGGTGACCAGCCCGGCGGCGGTCACGCCTAGCGCCATCGGCGGCTGCGCCCCGGTGTCCCAGCTGCCGGAACGGACGAATTCGTCCCAGTTGCCCACCCCGGCGGCGCGGACCTCGATCAGTACCTCCCCGGCCCGCAGCGGCCGGGGCTCGGGCAGCTCCAGTGCCTCGATCTCGCCGCCTGCCCGGCGCACTCCCGCCGCTCGCATCCGCCTGTTCCTCCCCTGGCCGGGCCGCCCGGGCCGGCCGCGCCGCTACCGACGCTACCCCGGCCGCCGCCTAGCCAGCCGCAGGCCGGGCGGCGCGGCGCCGCGGACCCAGGCGGCGCGGCGGGTACGATCCAGCCCCGCCCGGGGCGGGGGACCCCTGGCTCAGGGGGGAACAGTGCCAGATCCGCGGGACGGGCTGATGGTGGCCGGCGGGCACTACGACCTGCACAGCGGCCTGGTCACCATCATCGCCTGACCCCGCGGCCGGCCGGGTCAGCGCCGGGTCAGGCCGCAGCCGATGCCGGATCCCTGGCCGGCGGTGGCGCCCGCGGCTGGCGGCGCTGGCCCGGCTCTCACAGCCACGGGCCGAGGCGGGGGGCCGCGGGGGCGCGGCCGGTCAGCCAGGCGGCCAGCGCCGGCCCCTCGCCGGCGGCCGCCCGCTTGCGGACGACGTCGGCTAGCAGCGCGGCGGTGAGGCCGGCCGGAAGGTCGGCGAAGGTCAGGCCGGCCCCCAGGTCGATGGCGTGCACGGCGACCTCGCGGGTGCGCATCCACGGGATCTCGGTGGCCGCGACGGTGCGCCCCTGGGCCGTGATGACGGCCGCCTGCCAGGCGCCGGCCGGGAGCGCGCCGAGGTCGGCGGCCAGCCCGCTGGCCGACTCGCGGACGAGGCGGCGCAGCTCGGCGGACGGGAGCGTCGCGCCCTGCTCGATCTCGGCGTTGCGCTGCTCCGGCGAGGCGTACATGCGCTGCTCGGTGCCGGTGGCCGCCCAGCTCGTCAGCCTGCGCAGGGCGCTGGCGTTGAAGTGGACGTGGGCAATCAGGTGCCGCCGGGTCCAGCCGGGCAGCGGCGTCGGCGCGTCCATCTCGTCGTCGGAGAGCCGGCCCAGGGCATCCAGGAAGAGCCCGGTGGCCTGGTCCATCCACTCCCGCGTGGTCATGCCGAGCGCGCCGTGTTCTCCAGCCGGCCGATTCCGCCGATCTCGGTGACCACGACGGTGCCGTCGGTGAGGTAGCGCGGGGGCTTGCGCGCGTGCCCCACGCCGCCGGGGGTGCCGGTGGCGATCACGTCGCCGGGCCGCAGGGTGAGGATCGCGGAGATGTAGCGGACCAGGTCAACCGGGTCGAACACCAGGTCGGAGGTGTCCGCCTTCTGCATGGGCTCGCCGTCGACGGTGGTCGACAGCGGCAGCACCGGGCGCACGCCGCCCGGCAGCTCGTCCGGCGTCACGAGCACCGGCCCGAGCGGCGTGGTGGCCTCGAAGGTCTTGCCCTGCAGCCACTCGACCGTGCGGAACTGCCAGTCGCGCACGGAGACGTCGTTCATCACCGTGAAGCCGGCGATCGCCTCGGCGGCCTGCTGCTCGTCGGCGTGCCGGACGGTGCGTCCGACGACCACGGTCAGCTCGGCCTCCCAGTCCACGGCGCCGGACTCGGCGGGCAGCGCGATGTCGTCGGCCGGCCCGATCAGCGCCTCGGTGAACTTGGCGAACAGCGTGGGGTGGGCGGGCAGCTCGCGGCCCATTTCCAGGATGTGGTTGCGGTAGTTGAGCCCGACGCAGATCACCTTGCCCGGCCGGGGGACGACCGGCGCGAGGCCGGCCGGCCCGGGCAGCGCCGGGCCGCCGGCCGCCGCCCGCTGCTGCCAGTCCGGCAGCTCCAGCAGGGCGCCGACGTCGGGCAGTCCGAGGTCGGCGTATCCCTGCGCGGTGACCCTTACGGCGCGGGTCCCCTCGGCGGTCCGGGCAGTGGCGAGTCTCATGCGAGTTCCTCAGTCTCGACCCGGTCCTGGCCGAGCCGCTCCAGGACGGGAGTGTCGCTGAACCGGAACAGGTCCAGCCCGGCATCGGTCCGCATGGCCAGGCGCTGCCAGGACGGGACGATGAACAGGTCGCCGCGCTCGACGGACCAGGTCGTGTCGCCGACGGTGACCTGCCCGGCGCCCTCGAAGACCTGGAAGACCGACGAGCCGACCTCGCGGCGGCCGGCGGTCCGGGTGCCCGCCGCAAGCCGGTGGAACTCCGTGCGGATCGTCGGCATCACGTCGCCGCCCGTCGCGGGGTTGGTGTACCGGACGGCAGCGTGCCCGGGCTCGACCGTGGCCGGGTGGCCCTCCGCCTCCAGCGCGAGCTGCTCGGCCAGGGCGCGGTCGGTGTGCTCCCACCGGTAGGCCAGCAGCGGCGTGGCCCTGGCGGGCGTCAGGTGAGTGAGCGGCCGCAGGCCCGGGTGGCCCCACAATCGCTCGGAACGAGATCGCTCCGGCGCGCTGGTGTCGTCCACCTCGTCGGGGCCCAGCTCGAAGAACGCCGAGTCGGCGAAGTGCTGGAAGGGGATGTCCAGGCCGTCGATCCAGGCCATGGGCGCGTCGCTGGTGTTGTGGTGGCCGTGCCAGTTCCAGCCGGCCTGCGGCAGGAAGTCGCCGCGGCGCATGGCGACCGGGTCGCCGTTGACGACCGTCCAGACGCCCTCTCCCTCGACGACGAAGCGGAACGCGTTCTGCGTGTGCCGGTGCACGGGGGCGTCCTCGCGCGGGTTGAGGTACTGGATGGCCGCCCACAGGGTCGGGGTGGCGAACGGCCGCCCGTCCAGGCCCGGGTTGGCCAGCGCGATCGCGCGCCGCTCACCGCCCCGGCCCACCGGTACCAGGTCGCCGGCGCGACGCGCCAGCGGCACCAGGTCGGCCCAGCGCCAGCAGTGCGCCAGCGCGGCCGGGCGCGGCGTGGTCGGCATGAGGTCGCCGATCTCGGTCCACAGCGGGACCAGGAGCTCCTTCTCGAACCCGCGGTACAGCTCCTCCAGCGCCGGGGTGCGCGGCGGCTGGCCCGGCCCGTCCGTCGCGGTGATGGTGACCGGGGAGTGTCCTGCGCTCATTGTCGTCCTCCTCCTGATGGCCGTGCTTCGAGGCTGCTCGGTTTCTGCACCAGAAGATAGGATTTTCTGCTGTGAAGAACCGGCCGCCCTATGCCATCGCCTCCGTCGATTCCGCGCTGGTCCTCGCCACCCTCCTGCAGCTGGAGGGATCGATGCGGGTGACCGACGCCGCCGAGCGCCTCGGCGTCGCGGTGTCGACCGCGCACCGGCTGCTCGGGATGCTCGTCTACCGCGACTTCGCCGAGCAGCTGCCCGACCGGCGGTACGGCGCCGGCCCGCTGCTGCGCAGCGGTCCGGTCCCGCAGACGCCGGTCGCCCGTCTCCGGGAGGCGGCCATGCCGCACCTGCGCCGGCTGGTCGACGCGCAGGGGGAGACGGCCAACCTGATGGTGCTGGCCGGCGCCGACGTTCGCTTCGTCGCCACGGTCGAGTGCGGTCACGTCCTGCGCGTCGGCGACCGGACCGGCCGGAGCCTGCCCGCGCACCGGAGCTCCGGCGGGAAGGCCGTCCTCGCCGGCCTGCCTGCGGAGGAGCTGGGTGCGCTCCTGGCGGGCGTCGACGACAACGCGGTGCCGCGGCTGCAGCGCGAGCTGCGCACCATCCGCCGCCGGGGCTTCGCGGTCAATGACCGGGAGACCGAGGACGGGCTGACGGCGATCGGCGTCGCCATCCCGAGCCGGGACGGCGCACCGCGCGCCGCGATCTGCCTCGCCATGCCCACGGCCCGGTACGCCCTGGACCTGGTGCCGGCGTGGGCAGCGGCCCTCACCGCGGCGGCCGAGCAGGTGGCCCTCGATCCCGGGGTCACCTGACCCTGCGCCTCCGGTCTTTCCCGTACGTTCCCCCGGCGCCCGGCGCGGCGGAGCAGCGGGGATGACGTCCCGGGCGATCGTCTCGCGAGCTCGCCGGAGCGCTGGCGTGAGCGGGGCGCCGGGAGCGAGCGGGAAGAGGTCGCGGCGAGCGGCCCGCCGCGCGAGGGTCGCGCCGGCCGGGTGCTGCTGTCTTGACGCTGGCTTCAGCCGCCCACTACCGTTCGATAGGACGTATACGGAACAATTCACATCTCCGTGACCCGCAGGTCGGGGCGGATGCCGGGAAGGGGCCGCGGTGGGCGCACCACGATTCACCTCCGACGATGAGCAGGTGGACCGGCTGTACGAGGCCGCTGCGGACGCCGACCTCCAGCCGCTGTGGCAGCTCCGCGGCCTCCTGCCTGCCGTGCCGGACGGGCTCGGCACCCATGTCTGGCGGTGGAAGGTGCTGCGGGAGCTCGCCGAGAGCTCCGGGCGGCTGATCGGGATCCATCAGGGCGGAGACCGTCGCGTGCTCTCGCTGAGCCATCCGGGCCTGGGCGGCCTTCCGTTCGCCACGCACACCCTCTGGGGCGGGATCCAGTACCTCAACCCGGGGGAGGTGGCGCCCGCGCACCGGCACAGCCCCGCCGCCTTGCGGCTGGTGCTGGAGGGCAGCGGCGTGTGGACCCTGGTCAACGGTGACGCCATCCCGATGCAGCCGGGGGACCTGGTCCTGACGCCCAGCTTCAGCTGGCATGAGCACCAGAACCCGGGCGACGAGCCGATGATCTGGTTCGACGGGCTGGACCTGCCGCTGGTCCGCAACCTTGACGCCGTGTTCTTCGAGGACGGCCCCGGCGAGCCGACCCCGGCCGGGCAGCCGGCCCTGTCGGACTCAGAGCTGCGATTTGCCGCTCGCGGCATCCTGCCAGCGTGGCCGGCGGCGCCCGCCAGCGCGGTGCAGCCGCCCGCCTCGGGCCTGCACTCCCCGCTGCTGCGCTATCCCTGGGCCGATACCGACCGGGCGCTGACTGCGCTGCTCGAGCGAGCCGGGACCGCATGGGCGGAGGTCCGGTACGCCGACCCGGCGACCGGCCGGGACATCATGCCCACCTTGCGCGCCGAGATGCTCCGGATCCGCCCCGAGGGGCGGACAAGCCGGCGCCGCACGGCCGGCAGCGCGATCGTCGTGGTCCGGTCCGGGTCCGGGGCCTCGCTGATCGGCCAGGAGCGGTGCGACTGGAGCGCCGGCGACATCTTCGTGCTGCCGTCGTGGGCTGCCGCCGACCATCACTCGGCGGAGGGCGCCGACCTGTTCATCCTCTCGGACGCGCCGGTCCTGGAAGCCATCGGGCTCGGCCGGCGCCAGGCGGAGGACGTCCGATGAGCGGCACGCCGGACGCCGGTGTCCTGGTCGTCGGCGCGGGCATCGGGGGCCTGTCCGCCGCGCTGGCGCTCGCGCGGGCCGGCCACGAGGTCACGGTGCTGGAGGCGGCCGCGGATCTGGCGGAGATCGGAGCCGGCATCCAGCTCGGGCCGAATGCGCTGCGGGTACTCGACTGGCTGGGCCTGCTGGACGACGTCTACAAGAACGCGGTCCACCCGCCCCGGGCGGTGATGGTGGACTCCGTGACGGGCCGGTGCATCACGGCGCTCGATTTCGGTCAGCAGTTCACCGAGCGCTATGGCTACCCCTACGTCGTCACGCACCGCAGCGACCTGCACGGCAGCCTGCTGCGCGCCTGCGAGGCCTCCGGCCGGGTGCGGATCCTGACCGGCCGGCGCGTCACCCGCGTCGGCCAGGCCGACGGCGATATGCCCGTCGTCGGCACCGCGGACGGCCAGACTCATCGCGCCGCCGTCGTGATCGGCGCCGATGGCCTGCACTCTGTCATCCGCGAGTACGTTGTCGGCGACGGCGAGCCGCGCTGCACCGGCGACGTCGCCTACCGCGGAACCATCCCGATCGACAAGGTCAGCCGCCGGGGTGAGCCCTCGCGCGTGACCTGGTGGGTGGGCCCGCACCGGCACCTCATCCAGTACCCGATCCGCGGCGGCGAGCTGCTGAACCAGGTCGCGGTGATCGAGAGTCAGCAGTTCGTCCGGCAGGTGCCGACCTGGGGCGACCCGAGCGAGCTCGATGAGCTGTTCGCCGACAAGCATGAGGCTGTCGCCGAGGGGCTGGCGCTGATCGGTCGCGAGCGGCGCTGGGTGCTGTTCGACCGCGATCCGGTGGAGTCCTGGACCAGGGGGCGGGTCACGCTGCTCGGCGACGCCGCGCACCCGATGCTCCAGTACCTCGCACAGGGCGGCTGCCTGGCGCTCGAGGACGCGATCGTCCTCGGCGGAGCCTTCGAGCAGCATCCAGGGGACGTCGACCGTGCGCTGGCGGCCTACCAGGACGAGCGCTTGCCCAGGACCGCCCGGGCGCAGCTCGCGGCACGGGAGATGGGCAACATCGTGCATGCCAGGGGGACGACGGCGCGGCTGCGGGACGCGCTGCTCGGCGGTCGCGCGGACGACGACTTCGGGTACGTGAACTGGCTCTACTCCTACGAGTCCCCGTTCCTGCGCCGGGCCCCGGGCACCGCCTAGGGAGCTCCCCGTCACGATCACAGAAAGCGGTAGCCGGATGCGACTGGCGAGTTTCGACGGCCGGGTGGGCGTCGTGCAGGACGGCACGATCACCGACATCACGCCGATGATCGGCGGAACGGGCGGCCACGGGCTGAGCGCGATGCGCCGGCTGATCGCGGCCTGGCCGGACGTCGGCGCGGCGCGGCTCGACCTCGCCGGCGCGCCCGTGTCCCGGCTCGAGGACACGCGGCTCAGCGCCCCCGTTCCCGACCCGTCGAAGATCGTCGCCGCGCCGGTCAACTACCGCGACCATCAGAGCGAGATGAATCAGGACACCCATGTCGCTGCCCTGGGCTTCTTCCTGAAGGCACCCTCGTCGGTGCTGCGGCCCGGCGGCAGCGTGGACCTGCCGTACTCCGACCGCAGATTCGACCAGGAAGGCGAGCTCGGCGTCGTGATCGGCCGGCGGGCGCGCCGGGTCGGCGCCGAGGATGCGCTTGACCACGTCTTCGGCTACACCGGCCTGCTGGACATCACCATGCGCGGCGGAGAGGACCGCTCGACCCGCAAGTCGTTCGAGACCTTCACCCCGACCGGTCCGTGGATCGTCACGGCGGGGGAGTTCGGCCGGCCCGACGACGTCGACCTGCGCTGCTGGGTCAACGGCCAGCTGCGCCAGCAGGCCAACACGCGGGACCTGATCTGGAGCGTCGCGCAGCTGATCTCCTACGCCTCCTGGGTCACGACCCTGGAGCCGGGAGACATCGTCGCCACGGGGACGCCGGCGGGCGTGGGGCCCCTGCACGCCGGGGACACGATCGAGCTGGAGCTGGCACGGCTCGGTCAGCGGCTGCGAGTGGACGTCACCTCCGAGCACCCGGTGCCCTCGCACACCGAGGGCAAGGGGCGAGGCCCGGTGCCGCCTGCCCCGCCGGCACCATGACGGCCGGCTCCGTGCTGGCGCGGCCCGCGCAGGCCGGCGCGAGCACTCGCTGAGCGGCGTCCCGGTGCCCGCGCCGGGCTCCGCGCGCCGCCGGCCCGCTCGCCGCCCGCCGGCGAGCGCGCCGCCTCAGGCTTGGCCGGAGATGCGCGCCAGCTTGCCCATCAGGGACAGGAACACCTCTGCCTGGCCGCCGGACAGGGGCGTGAGCAGCTCCCGCTGGACGCGCACGACCGCGGACTCGTGCTGCAGGAGCGCTTCCCGGCCCGGCGGCGTGAGCTGCAGCAGGTTCCGGCGGCCGTCCTCGGGGTCGCGCGTGCGGCGGACCAGCCCGCGCGACACCATCCGGGTGAGGATGTTGCCGCCCGTGGACTTGTCCAGCGACGCGTGCTGGCCCAGAGTCCGCTGGTCGATGTCGGGGTAGACGTCCAGCACCATCAGGACCGCGAACTGCATGGAGGTGAGCCGGGGGCCGACATGCTCGCTCCACAAGAGCGTGTGCACCTGCTGGGACCGCCGGATCAGGTGACCGGGCGCCGTCGGCAGGTGCAGGGGCGGCAGGCCCGCGGGCCAGCCGGCGACCGGCTCGGCCGCGTCGCCGGCGGGCGGCCGCCGGGGCGGCGAGCCGCGGAAGGCCACCAGGCGCAGCAGGGTCAGGCAGGTCGACTGCGCGTCGGGCGGCAGCGGCGCCATGACCTCCTGCTGGACCCTGATCGCGGCCGGCGAGGCGCCCAGCATCGTCGCCACGCCACTGCCGGTCGGGCGGACGACCTTGCGCCGGCCGTCGTCGGGGTGCGGGGCCTCCACGAGATGACCCCGCTTCCCCAGGCGGCGCAGGACATCGGCGACATTCGACTTGTCCAGCGAGATGGCCTCGACGATGCTGCGCTGGTCCATCCCGGGCCGGGCCGCCAGCGACAGGAGCAGCGCGTACTGGACCGACGTCAGCCCCGGTCCGACCTGCTGCTGCCAGATGCGCTCGTGGACCTGCTGGGCACGGCGGATCAGGTGACCTGGTGTCGTGCTCAGCGGGATGAGGCCGGCATGGCGGCCCGGCAGGCCGGGCGCCGGCCCGCGGGCTTCCGCGGAGGTGCCGGCGTTCCCCGCACTGTCGGCCACCCCGGCGGCCTTCCCCGTCCCGGCCCGCTGCAGCGTCGTCACAGGCTTTAGATTCTCACGCCGTCACGCTCGCCCGCCAAGCGGTGGCCGTCAGTGGCACCGCCCCGGCACTGGCCGGCCGGCGGCCCCGGCCGGCTGGGCGGAGGCTCTTGACGGGCGCTTCGGCTGGCCGCTAGGGTCCTCCAAATAGGACGTACACGGAGCAATCATCCGTGTCTCTGACGTGGCGAAATGCCGGGCGACGCTTGGAAGGGGCCGCAGTGGGCGCACCACGGACGGCCGCCGGCGTCACAGCGGCCGGCGATCCCGGATCTGCTCTGGACGAGGCATCGCCCGCCACCGGCCGCGGGCCGGCAGGTGGCGGGGGCTCCCGGTCCCGCCCGGGCGCCCGGTGGCGGCGCCGACTGCGGCCCGTGGCCGGCGTGGCCGTGGCCATCGGGATCTGGGCGGCGCTCACCTCCGGCGGGATCGTGAAAACCGCCAACCTGCCCACCGTGGGCGCGGTCGTGACCGGCGTCGCCGGCTCCTGGCACAGTCTGCTCAGTGGCCTCACCGGCACGCTGGAGAGCTGGGCCATCGGCCTGTGCGTCGCCGCGGTGGCCGGGGCGGCACTCGGGCTGTTCGTCGGGCTCTCCCGGCTGGCCGAGGCATCTACCGAGGTAATCGTGCGCATGATGCGGCCGCTGCCGTCCCTGGCGCTGATCCCGGTGGCGATCCTCATCGCCGGCCTGGGCGTGACGATGACCGCGGGCCTGGTGGCTTTCGCTGCGTTCTGGCCGGTGTTCATCAACAGCCGCTACGCGATTCACCAGATCGAGCCCCGGCTGCTCGACACCGGCCGGGCACTGGGCCTGCGCCGCTGGGGCCTGATCAGGCGCGTGGTGCTGCCCGCCGCTGCGCCGGCCATGGCGACCGGGCTGCGGATCTCCGTCGGGCTCGCGGTCGTGGTCACCGTGTCGGTGGAGCTGGTCGCCGGCACCGGCGGCCTGGGCGGATACGTCCTGGTGGCGGAGCAGAGCGGGAACATCGGCCAGATGTACGCCGGCGTGATCGCGGGCGGGATCCTGGGCTGGGCGCTCAACTCCCTGTCACTCATCGTGACCAGGAGGCTCATTCCCTGGGAGCAGGCGGCAGCGGAAAGGGCGCGATGAGCGCAGCAGCAGGAACTCAGGCCCGCACCGGGCGCAGGCGCGCCGGGTGGCGTCACGCCCTGGGCTACCGCGTGCTCGGCTGGGTCGGCCTCGCCGTGGCACTGGGACTGTGGCAGCTCCTGTCCGTTCTCCTGCACAAGACGATCTTCCCGACGTTCTCCGGCTCCATCGCCGTCGTGGGCGAGCTGCTCACGGGCAAGGTCCTGACCGAGGACATCCTCCCCTCGGTCTTCCGTGCCCTGGCCGGCTTTGCGATCAGCGCGGTGCTGGGCATCGTGGTCGGCCTCACGCTGGGCTACATCCGCTGGCTCGGCGACTACTGCTCTGCCGTGCTCGATTTCCTGCGCTCCGTCCCCTCCCCGCTGCTCGTCCCGCTGGCGCTGCTGGTCATGGGCCTGGGCGCCAAGATGGTGATCGCCGTCATCGTCTCGGCCGCGGTGTGGCCGGTCCTGCTGAACGCCTTCGACGCCGCCCGCCGCATTGAGCCGCTCTACCTCGACACCGCGCGGATCTGCGGGCTGCGCGGCTTCGGCCTGTTCCGCCGCATCCTGCTGCCGGCCACGCTGCCGGCCATCTTCGCGGGCCTGCGGGTGGCCCTCAGCGTCTCGCTCGCGGTCCTCGTGGTGGCCGAGATCCTCGGCGCCAGCTCGGGTATCGGGTTCTTCATCCAGAACGCGCAGCAGACCTTTGCCGTGCCCCAGACGTACGCGGGCGTGATCATCTTCGCCTGCCTCGGCTGGCTCTTCGACACCTTGTTCCTGTTCCTGGAGCGCCGGCTGCTGGCCTGGGAACGCGCGCTAGCCGGAGGTATGCGTGTCTGACTCGACATCCGCGCCGGAGACTGCTCGCCCTGCACCGGAGCGAGCCGGGGAGCCCCTGCTCGACGTCTCGGGCCTGTGCAAGAGCCTGACCGCCGCCGACGGCAGCGTGGTGGAGGTGAGCCGGGACATCACGCTCTCGCTGAGGGAGGGCGAGTTCGTGTCCGTCGTCGGGCCCTCGGGGGCGGGCAAGACCACTTTGCTGCGGGCCATCAGCGGCCTGGCGAAGCCGGACCGCGGGACGGTGCGGCACCGGGGCGAAGTCCTCACCGACGTCCCCGGCTGGCTGTCCATCGTCTTCCAGGAGTACAACAAGACGCTCTTCCCGTGGCTGAGCGTCAGCAAGAACGTGCTGCTCGCGGTGAGGTCCCTGGCCAAGGCGGACGCGCGGGCCAGGACGATGGAGGCGCTGGAGCTCGTCGGCCTGGCGGAGTTTTCCGAGCGCTACCCGTGGGAGCTGTCCGGCGGCATGCAGCAGCGCGTTGCGCTGGCCCGCGCCATGGTGAGCCAGCCCGAGCTGCTCATGATGGACGAGCCCTTCGCCTCGGTGGACGCGCTGACCCGGACCAGTCTCGAGGACATGGTGCTGCGCCTGTGGGCGGAAGGGGGATTCGCGGCCCTGCTGGTCACCCACGACATCGGTGAGGCCGTCTACCTCAGCGACCGGGTCCTGGTGCTCTCCGCCCGGCCGTCGACGGTGCTGACCGAGATCCACATCGACCTGCCGCGACCCAGGAACCGGGCAACGCGCGCCCGGCCCAGGTTCCACGAACTGGCGGAGACGGTTCTTTCCTACATCGAACACCGAGCAGACGCGGCGGGGCGGACTGCCCCCGGCGCATCCCTACTTCCAGGCAACTAGGTGGTGAGCACTACATCATGAAGCAGATCAGGTTCCGAGCAGTGCGCCCGGGCCGGGCGGCTACCGCGCTGGCAGGCGCGCTGGGCGCCACGCTCGCCGTCGCAGCCTGCGGCGGGTCCGGCTCCACGGCGGCGGACTCCAACGGCGTCACCACGATCACCGTCGGCATCCCCGCGGCCGTCACGGCAGACGCCGTCCAGATCGCGCAGGACAACGGGTACTTCCGCCAGCACCACCTGAAGGTCGACATCAAGACGCTGAACGGCGGAGCCGGGACCGTTCCCGCGCTGCAGAGCGGCGCCATCCAGGTCGCGCAGTCGAATGTGCTGTCGGAGATCCAGGGCGCGGCCCACGGACTCGCGGTGCCGTGCTTCGCCGGGGCGTTCGATCTCACCGATCCCGGCACGGGCAACGTCGGGCTGATCCCGCTCGTCGCCGGGGCCAGGTCCGGGATCACCAAGCCGTCGGACCTGGCCGGCAAGACCATTGCGCTGAATGCCACCGGCGGCGTGAACCAGCTGATGATGGACGCGTGGCTGAAGCAGCAGGGCGTGGATTTCCACAGCGTCCACTACATCGCCATGGAGTTCCCGGACATGCCTCAGGCGATCACCGCCGGCCGGGTCGATGCGGCCGTGATGGTGGAGCCGTTCGGCACGCAGGTGGTGCACCAGGGCGCCCGGCTCATCAGCGGGTACCTGGAGGGCAACATCCAGGGGCACCCGATCTTCAGCTGCTGGAACGGCAGCGCGGACTGGCTCAAGAAGAATGCCGCGGCAGCCCGCAACTTCATCGCCGCGATCACGCAGGCTAACGACTTCATCAACAACCAGCCGGACCAGTTCCGGACCTGGCTGCAGAAGAACTCGCAGATCCCGGCTGCCGTCATCAAGGACATCGCGCTCCCCAGGTTCACCACCGACATGAGCAATGCGGACGTGACAGGCTGGGAGAAGGCGGCGCAGGCGTACGGAATCGTGACCGGCCCGAGCGTGGACACCGCAGATGTCTACGCGCCGATCTCCGGTTCCTGATCTGCCGCCAGTGCCGACATCATGCCGGCCTCCGGCGCCCGCGCGCGGGAGGCCGGCATCGGCCTGCGGGCGCCGGGCTGGCCGGCTGTCCCGGACGTGTCCCCACCGAACTCGCGCGCCTGGAGGCGAGCATGCCTGACCTGGTCCTGACCATGGCCATGTCGTCCTACGACCACGTCCGCGACCTTGTCAGCGGGGCCGTCCGCGCCGAGGGCATCGCGATCCGCCACCTGGAACTGCCCGTTGAGGAGATCTTCTACCGCTTCATCAAGTGGCGGGAGTTCGACGTCTCCGAGATCTCCATGGCCAAGTTCAGCACCCTGATGGCGCACGGCGACGACAGTTTCGTGGGGATCCCGGTGTTTCCCTCCCGGGTGTTCCGGCACTCGTCGATGTACGTGCGCGCCGATTCGGACCTGCACTCCCCGGCCGAACTGCGCGGCAAGCGCATCGGCATCCCGGAATGGGCGCAGACGGCGGCGGTCTACAGTCGCGGCCTGCTGTCCGGGGAGTACGGCGTCCCCCTGACCGAGGTGGCCTGGGTGCAGGCAGGGGTGAACCAGCCCGGCCGGCGCGAGAAGGTGGCCTTCACCCTCCCGCCGGGCGTGTCCTGCACCGCAGTTCCCGACCGCTCGCTGGATGACCTGCTCCGCGCCGGGGACATCGACGCCGTGTTCAGCGCCCACGCTCCGGAGAGCTTCGAGCGGGCCGGCGGCGGCGTGCGCCGGCTGCTGGCTGACCCGGAGTCGGCTGAGCGGGAGTACTGGGCCCGCACGGGGGTCCACCCGATCATGCACGCGGTGGCGATCCGCCGGGAGATCGTCGAGGAGCATCCATGGGTGCCGGTGACCTTGTTCAAGGCCTTCGAGGCCGCCAAGGAGCGCAGCATCCGGCGGGTCCTGGACTACACGATCTCCTCCGTCCCGGTGCCGTGGCTGCCCAGGTATGCCACCGACACGTGGTCACAGGGCGGCCAGGACCCGTGGCCCTACGGCGTCGATGCGAACCGGCCCACCCTGGAGGCGTTTCTCGGCTACGCGCATGAGCAGGGGCTCCACGATCGCCAGCTGAAGCCGGGGGAGCTGTTCTCGCCGCATGTCGATGCCGGCTTCCGGATCTGAGGTGCCGGCCGCCGGCCGCGGGCACGAGTGCGGCCGCCCGGATGACTATCCCGGGTCCCGCGCTCACCTGGCTATCAGCAATGACGAGCAGAAAGTGGTGTGATGAGCAACGCGATGAGTGCGGCCGTTCAGGCAGCGCAGGCCAACCAGGCGCTCGGCATTGCCGGGCACTCGGACATGGTCTGGGGCCATGCCTCGGTACGCGATCCCGACGGGCGGGGGGCCTGGATGAAGGCCGCCGGGTTCGCGTTCGAGGAGATCACCGAAGACCGGGTCGTGCTGGTCTCTTCCGGCGGGGAGGTTCTCGCCGGCCAGGAGAAAAGGCACCTGGAATACCCCATCCACACGCAGATCATGGCGGCGCGCCCCGATGTGACATCCGTGGTCCACTCCCACGCGGCCGGCGCGGTCGCCTTCGCCTCCCTGGACGTCCCGCTGCGGGCCATCTCCCACGACGCCGTCTCGTTCCTCGACCCGGACGTCCCGAGGTTCACCAGGACGGGAAACCTCATCACGACGGCGGAGCTGGGCGACGCCCTGGCTGACTCGCTGGGGGGTGCGGCGGGCGTGCTGATCCCCGGCCATGGGCTGGTCACCGTGGGGGAAACGCCCGGAATCGCGGTTATGCGTGCCATCCTCCTCAACCGCGCCTGCGCTACCCAGCTGCAGGCACTGTCGGCGGGCGGGCCCGCGCGCTGGTCCGACCAGGAAGAGGTGCGGGCGAAGCGTGAGCTCGTCGCCTCGCCGGCACTGCTGGAATCTGGCTACCGCTACCTTCTCCGGCGTGTCGCGGAAGGGACGTTCCCGCTGACCGGTATCTGAGCGGATTGACTCGAGGGTCTGAGCGGCCTGCCAGTTACTCCAGCCGTAGCGGCGTGATGGTCAGTCGTTAGCCGGGCAGGCGATCATCGCCGTAGGTGGCGGTGATCTCGCTGATGACGATGCGGTAGCCCTCGTACCAGCGCCGCACCTGGCCCTTGGCCTCGCGGTGCTGCGGGAACCGGGCCAGGCGGGCGACCGGCTCCTTGTCAGCGAAGTAGTAGATGGCGTTGGCCACGCCACCCTCGGGCGCGAGCCACTGCTCGACCTTCTCGGAGCCGGGCAGGCTCCGCGCAAACTGGTCGATCTGCGCGTCGAGACGGCGGAAGTCCTCGTCGTAGGTGCCGGGCTTGAAGATGACCTGGCAGCAGATCATGCGGGGATCCTCGCGATGAGCCGGGTGGCGACCCGCACGTCGGGTCCGAGCTGCCGCACGTGGGCCAGCAGGTCGTCGGCGGCAGCGGCCAGGTCGTCGTCGGTCACGGGGCTGAGCGCGTCGAGGATGAAAAGCGCGCCCGTGGTGTGCGGGGTGAGCTGAGTGCGCCGGCACTGGCGCCAGTTCCAGCGACGGCAGGTCACTCCGGTCTTGTCGCACCAGACGACCTCGCCCGGGTCGGGGTGCTCGACGACGGTCTCGCCGCTGGCCGCGGTCTCGAAGGACTCAGTCCCGGCCGCCCGGATGAGCCGGGGACTGCCCGCGTAGCTGGTGAGGTCCTCGCCGCCGAGCGGAATCTGGTGCAGGACCGACACGGCGTTGTAGATGTCGGTGAGGCGGTTGACACGCGGCAGGCCATGGCTTGCGCGACGGGTGAGGGCTTCGAGGCTGTTGCGGGTGCGCTGGGGCTTTGCCCCGAAGGAGCGGTAAGCCTCACGCCAGGCTGCGACATGCGGTAGCTCGTAAACGGGAGCGTCTGCCAGCAACCCGGCTGCGGCTTTCTCGGCCCGGCACAGGAGTGCCTCGCTGTGACCGTCAGTAGGACCCGGGGTCACGCCGTCGACCGCGAGCAGCAGCGCCCGGTAGTCGGGCCGGAGCGTCAGCACGTCGTCGTCGATCCGGGCACCGTCCAGAAACTCCTGCCACGTGCTGGCCTCAGCCATGGCTGACCTCGGTGCGGCTGACTGACCCGACGCCGGGCTCGAACACGGCCAGGGAGAACCTCGCTGGTGAGTTCCCGCGATTGGCATAGGAGTGGCTGACGTTGCCCGGAAAAGCGACCGCGTCACCGCGCCCGAGGACGACTGACTGGCCGGCCGCCTCGACCGTGATGGTGCCTTCCCGGACCTGGATCAGCTCCTTGGTGCGGGTCGAGTGAGCCTCGCTGGCGTGCTGATCACCGGGTGCCAGCGTCCAGTCCCACAGCTCCGCCACATCGGGTGGCCCGGTGCCTGCGACCAGCAGGCCGCGCCCGCCGGCGGCGCTCGACCACAGCGCGGCGCCCTCGCCGTTGCGGGTGACCCTGAGAGAGGCCGGCCCGGGCGGCTCAACCAGCGCGGGAAGGCCGATTCCCAGCGCATCGCTGAGCCGCAGCAGCATCCCCACACTGGGGTTGGCCGTCCCCTGCTCGACGTTGACCAGCATGCGCCGGCTCAGCCCGGCAACTCCTGCCAGGTGATCGAGAGTCCAGCTGCGCGAAATCCGCTCCTGGCGGACGCGGGCGCCGATCGCCGTCGCCAGGGCAGTCGCTGTCTCGTCCATGAGTGCACTATAGTGCATTCCTCGTGCACCATAAATCAGTCCCCGTGAGCTGCCTAGCGACGAAGGATCGGTAGCGACCAAGGATCGCTAGCCAGGGGGCAGTGGCCGCAGGACACAGAACTCGTTGCCTTCGGGATCGGCCAGTACCACCCAGCTGACGTCGCTGCCCTGGCCTACCGAGACCGGCGTGGCGCCCAGCGCCTGCAGCCGGGCTACCTCGGCTTCCTGGTCATCCGGGCGCAGGTCCAGGTGCAGCCGGTTCTTGACCGCCTTGGACTCTGGCACGCGGAGAAATACCAGGTCAGCTGCCACGCCATCCTCGGCGCTGCCGGCTGGCGGTTCCAGTACTACCTCGTCCGGCTCGTCAAAGGTCCGGCGCCAGCCCAGTGCCTCAGCCCAGAAGCGGGCGACCCGGTCCGGGTCGGCGGTGTCGACGGACACGTTTTGCATTCGCAGGGACATGGATGCTGAGTCTGGCGCAGCCGGCTAGCGCGGGCCAGGTAATTTCGGCCGCTGTCGGCGGCCGATAACGTGCAGGGGTGAGCATGCCGCGCGGGACGCTGGCCGGGCAGCTGGCAGCGATGGGCTTTGCCGATACCGGGCGCGCTCAGGTCCTGCTCACCAGTGAGCTGGATCTGGACGCGACCGGGGCGGACGCGCCGCTGGTCGAGTCTCTGGCGGCGGCCGCCGACCCGGACCTGGCGCTGGCCGCGCTGGCCCGGATGGCCCCCGGCCGCGAGCTGCGGGCCGCGCTGCGGGCCGATGAGGGCCTGCGCGGCCGGCTGGTCAGCGTGCTGGGCGCCAGCGCGGCCCTCGGCGGCCACCTGGCCCGGCGGCCGGAGGACTGGCGGGTGCTGGCCGGGCCGCAGGCGCTGGACCGGCCCGCCGCGGCCGCCCTGGCGGCCGGGCTGCGGGACGCGGTCCGGCAGGCGGCCGAAGCTGGCCAGGACCCGGCCACCGAGCTGCGGCTGGCCTACCGGCGCCGGCTGCTGCACCTGGCCGCGCGGGACCTGACCGGCGCCGACCCGCTGGAGAGCGTCACCGCCGAGCTGGCCGACCTGGCCGCCGCGGCGCTGGCCGCCGCGCTGGTCATCGCCGAGGCCAGCCTGCCGCCCGGCGCCCCGCCCGCCCGGCTGGCGGTGATCGCGATGGGCAAGTGCGGCGGCCGGGAGCTGAACTACGCCAGCGACGTTGACGTGATCTTCGTGGCCGCCCCGGCCGGCGAGCCGGGCGGGGCGGCGGCCGAGGCGGCCGCGCTGCGCACCGCGACGGCGCTGGCCAGCGCCATGATCCGGGTCTGCTCCCGGCCCGCGCCTGAGGGGATGCTGTTCCCGGTCGACCCGAACCTGCGCCCCGAGGGCCGCGACGGCCCGCTGGTCCGCACCCTGGCCAGCCACCGGGCCTACTACGAGCGCTGGGCCAAGACCTGGGAGTTCCAGGCGCTGCTCAAGGCCCGGCCGGTGGCCGGCGACGCGCAGCTCGGCGCGGCCTACGTGCAGACCGTCGGCCCGATGGTGTGGCAGGCCGCGCAGCGCCCCGACTTCGTCGCCGACGTCCAGGCGATGCGCCGCCGGGTGCTGGGCAGCCTGCCGCCCGGCGAGGCGGGGCGGGAGCTGAAGCTGGGCCCCGGCGGGCTGCGCGACATCGAGTTCGCCGTCCAGCTGCTGCAGCTGGTGCACGGCCGGGCCGACGACACGCTGCGCGCGGGCGGCACCCTGGCGGCGCTGGCCGCGCTGGCCGCCGGCGGGTACGTCGGCCGGGCCGACGCGGCCGGGCTGGCCGGCGCCTACCGGTTCCTGCGCAGCGTCGAGCACCTGCTGCAGCTGCGCCGGCTGCGCCGCACGCACATCCTGCCCGAGGATGCGGCCACCCTGCGCCAGGTCGGCCGGGCGCTGCGCCGCATCGATGCCGCCCGTGCCAGCGCCGGCCCGGACCGCGCCGGCCCGGACAGCGGCCGCGGCGACAGTGCCCGCCCCGGAGCCGGGCGCCCCGACGGCGGCCGCGGCGACCCGGCGGAGGAGCTGACCGCCCAGTGGCGGCGGCAGGCCAGCGAGGTCCGGGAGCTGCACGAGAAGCTGTTCTACCGGCCGCTGCTGGACGCGGTGGCCCGGCTGCCCGGCGACGCCGTCCGGCTCACTCCCGAGGCGGCGATCCAGCGACTGGAGGCACTCGGCTACGTCGACCCGGCCGGGGCGCTGCGGCACATCGAGGCGCTTACCTCCGGGGTCAGCCGCCGCGCTGCCATCCAGCGCACCCTGCTGCCGGTGCTGCTCGGCTGGTTCGCCGACGCGCCTCAGCCCGACGCCGGCCTGCTGGCCTTCCGCCAGGTCAGCGAGGCCCTCGGCAACTCCCCGTGGTACCTGCGACTGCTGCGCGACAACACGATCGTGGCCCAGCGGATGGCCCGGCTGCTGGCCTCGGGCCGGTACGCGGCCGGGCTGCTGCTGCGCGCCCCCGAGGCGGTCGCGATGCTGGCCGACGACGCCGAGCTGGCGCCGCGCCCGGCCGGGGCGCTGCGCGAGGAGGCGCTGGCCGCGGTCGGCCGGCACGCCGATGCGGAACAGGCGGCCGGGGCCGTGCTGGCCATCCGCCGCCGCGAGCTGCTGCGCACGGCCATGGCCTGCGTGCTGGGCCTGGCCACCGTGAGCGACCGCGGTACCGCGCTGACCAGCGTCGCGGCGGTCACGGTGGGCGCCGCGCTGGAGGCCGCGATCGCCGAGGCGCAGGCCGAGGCCGGGCCGCTGCCGACCCGGATCGCGGTGATCGCGATGGGCCGCTTCGGCGGTCAGGAGATGGGCTTCGCCAGCGACGCCGACGTGATGTTCGTGCACGACCCGGTCGACGGCGCCGCGGAGGAGGCGGCGACGCGGGCCGCGCACGCGGTGGCCGAGCGGCTGCGGGCGCTGCTGGCCCGGCCCGGCCCCGACCCGGCGCTGGCGGTGGACGCCGGGCTGCGGCCCGAGGGACGGCAGGGCCCGCTGGTGCGCACCCTGGCCTCCTACCGTGCCTACTACCGGCGCTGGTCGGTGCCCTGGGAGGCGCAGGCCCTGCTGCGGGCCGGCTTCGTGGCTGGTGACCCGGCCCTGGGCGCGGCGTTCGCGGAGATGGCCGACGAGATCCGCTATCCGCAGGGCGGCATCGGCGAGGATTCCGTTCGGGAAATCCGGCGGATCAAGGCCCGCATGGAAGCCGAGCGGATGCCGCGCGGCATGGACCGGGCGCTCAACCTGAAGCTGGGGCCGGGCGGGCTGGCCGACGTGGAATGGGTGGCGCAGCTGCTGCAGCTGCGGCACGCGCACGCGGTGCCGGGGCTGCGCACCACCGGGACGCTGGCCGCGCTGGAGGCGGCTCGCGACGCCGCGCTGGCCGGCGCCGCGGACGTGGCGGCGCTGTCCGCCGCGTGGCAGCTGGCCACGCGGATCCGGGACGGGGTGATGCTGCTGCGCGGGCGCGGCTCGGACGCGCTGCCGTCGGCCGCGGCCGAGCTAGCCGTGGTGGCCCGGCTGCTGGGCTACCCGCCGGACGGCGCGCAGCAGCTGGCCGAGGACTGGCGGCGGACCGCGCGGCAGGCCCGCAACGTGATGGAGCGCCTGTTCTACGGCTAGCGGCGCTGCGCCTGGTACCGCGGTAGGGGGCCGGCTACGGCCGCCGGGCGCGGCGGCCTGCGCCCGTAACGGGCATGCTAAAGGGGTGACCACCTCTGCCTCGCCGCGGCGGCCGGGCCCGCCGGTCACCGCGGCTTCCCGCACGTCCTGGCCGGGCGCCTTGGCGGACCGGGCGCTGAGCATCCTGCTGGCCGACGTCCGGCGGCCGCGCGGCCCGCTGATCGTCGCGGCGCTGCTGGCCGTCAGCGCGCTGATCGCGCTGCCGCGGCAGTGGTCGGCACTCGGCCCGGCGCTGCCGCTGGTGGCCCTGGCCGCCACCGCGCCGGTGGCGCTGATCCGGCGCTACCCGGCCGCGGCTATCTCGGTGCTGCTGGCGGCCGGCGCCGCGTTCATGATCTTCGGCCGGCTGGTCTGGCCGGTCCCGGCCATCGCCGGCTGGCTGCTGGCCCTGGCCGCCTGCCCGCTGGTGCTCAGCCGCCGCGGCGCGGTGTGGGCACTGGCCGTCAGCGAGCTGGCCGTGCTCACCGCCGCCGGGGTCCCCGGCGCCAGCCCGTGGGACGCGACGCTGGCCGAGGCGCTGGCCGTCGTCGCGGCGTGGGGCGCGGGGGAGACCCTGCGCGCCCGGCGCCGGGCCGCCGCCGATCACGCCGCGGCCGCCGCCCGGCTGCGCGACCTGGGCGAGCGCGAGGTGCTGGCCCGCGAGCGCGCCGCGATCGCCCGCGAGCTGCACGACGTCGTCGCCCACCACGTCTCGATGATCGCGGTGCGGGCCGGCACCGCCCCGTACGCCATCGACGGGCTGCCCGGTCCCGGCGCCGAGGCGTTCGGCGAGATCGCCCAGCAGGCCCGGACCGCGCTGACCGAGCTGCGGGTGGTGCTCGGCGTGCTGCGCGACCCCGGCCGCGCGTCGGAGGCGGCGCCGCAGCCGGGGCTGGCCGACGTGCCCGGCCTGCTGGCCCGGGCGCGCAGCGCCGGCACGAACGTGACGTCCGAGCAGGCCGGCCTGGCCCGGCCGCTGCCCGGCTCGGTGGAGTTGTGCGGCTACCGCATCGTCCAGGAGGCCGTCACCAACGCCGGGCGGCACGCCCCCGGCAGCCAGGTCCGGGTGACGCTCGGCTACCAGCAGGCCGCGCTGGCGGTAACCGTCCGCAATGACGCCCCGGCGCCGGCCCGGCTGGCGGCGCGCGACCCGGTGCCGGCCGCCGGGTTCGGGCTGACCGGCCTGCGCGAGCGGGTCGCGATGCTGGGCGGCCAGATCACTGCCGGGCCAGACGGGGCGGGCGGGTTCGCGGTCAGCGCGGTGCTGCCCGCGCCGCCGGGGGCGGCCGCGCCGGCCGGGCCGGAGGGCGCCAGGCTGGCGGGGAGCATCGGGCCGGCTGGGGGCGCCGGGCCAGCGGGGGACCAGGCGGGCACGTGACCAGCACCGGAGAAGAATCAGTAACGGGCGATGCGGGGCCGGACGAGCCCGCGCCGCTGAGCGTGCTCATCGTCGATGACCAGGCGGTGGTCCGGCTCGGCTTCACCGCGCTGCTGGAGTCCCAGCCGGACCTGACCGTCGTCGGCCAGGCCGGCAACGGCCAGCAGGCCATCCGGCTGGCCCGCCAGGAGCATCCCGACGTCGTGCTCATGGACATCCGGATGCCGGTGATGGACGGGATCACCGCCACCCGCGAGATCACCGCCGGCCCGCGCCCGCCGCGGGTGCTGGTGCTGACCACGTTCGACCTGGACGACTACGTCTACGACGCGCTGCGCGCGGGGGCCAGCGGGTTCCTGCTCAAGGACGCCACCCCGGAGGAGATCCTCCGCGCCGTCCGGGTGGTCGGCGGCGGCGAGGCGCTGCTCGCGCCCGCGGTAACCAGCCGGCTGATCGCCGAGTTCGCGAGCCGGGCCGCCCTGGTGCCGCCGCCGGAGCTGGCCAGCCTCACCCCGCGCGAGCACGAGGTGCTGCTGCAGGTCGCCGCCGGCCTGGCCAACGCCGAGATCGCCCGGCGGCTGGGCCTGGCCGGGCAGACGGTCAAGTCGCACGTCAGCTCGGTGCTGTTCAAGCTGGGCCTGCGCGACCGGGTGCAGGCGGTGATCCTGGCCTATGAGTCGGGCCTGGTCGTGCCGGGAGCAGGTAACCGCCCTGACCTGCCGGAGGCATAGCGCAGGACGAGGCCAGGCGGGCAGGGCGAAGGATGGCGGGCCGTGCTGGCAACGGCGGTGGCGCTGCGGATGCGCTGGCGCGCCCGGATGCGCGTGCTGTCGTGCTGGCGCTGCGGCGAAATCCAGGTGCGTGCCCGGCCGCGCTGCGCCTACGGTGAGGGCGTGCTGGCACCTCCTGAGGACCTGACCGAGGCCGGGCTGGCCGCCGCGCTGGACCAGGGCTGGGGGCTCACCGCCGCCGCGCTGGCCTACCGCCCGGTCGGCTGGGGCAGCCACCACTGGGAGCTGACTGATGACAGCGGCACCCGGTGGTTCGTCACCGTCGATGACCTGAGCACCCGGCTGCTGCGGGCCGGCGACACGGTGCAGGCCGCCTCCGGGCGGCTGCGCGCCTCGCTGGCCGCGGCCAGCGCGCTGCGCGACAGCGGCCGGGAGTTCGTGGTGGCGCCGGTCCCGGCCCGCAGCGGCGAGCCGGTGCAGCCCGCGGGCGAGCGCTTCCCGGTCGCGGTGTACCCGCTGATCGAGGGGGAGAGCTTCACCTGGGGCGGCGACCTGCCGGACGGCCACGCGCGCGCGGTGCTGGACATGGTCATCGGCGTGCACACCGCCCCGGCCGCCGTCGCCGCGCTGGCCCGTGCCGATGACTTCTGGATCCCGCAGCGCGACGAGCTGGAGGCCGCCCTGGCCGGGACCGCGGGCGGTGCCCCGGCGCCGGGCCCGGCTGGCGCGGGCCCCGCGGGCCCGGATGGCGCGGCCGGGTGCGGGCCGTACGCGGCCGCGGCGCGGGACCTGCTGGCGGGCGCCGCGGGAGCGGTCACCCGGCAGCTGCGCCGCTACGACAAGCTGGTCGCGCTGGCCGCCGGCCGGGCCGGGCGGGCCGTGCTCACCCACGGCGAGCCGCATCCCGGCAACACGATGCGCACGCCCGGCGGGTGGCGGCTCATCGACTGGGACACGGTGCTGGTCGCGCCGCCCGAGCGGGACCTGTGGGACACCGACCCCGGCGACGGGTCCCTGCTGGCCTCCTACGCCGCCGCCACCGGGGTGCGGCCGGACCCGGACCTGCTGGAGCTGTACCGGGTCCGCTGGGACCTGTCCGACCTCGCGCTCGGCGTCCGGCACTTCCGCCGCCCGCACGGCCGCAGCCCCAACGATGAGAAGGAGTGGGGGGTGCTGCAGACGCTGATCGATCGCGTCACGGCCTAGCAGCACCCGTCCCGCCGTCTCGCCGCCGTGGCAGCACACGCGCCCGGCAGGACTGCCTCGCGTGGCACGATGTCGGGCATGCGCTATCTAGTCCGGGAAAAGATCTTCGCCATCGGCGACGACTTCTGGGTGACCGACGAGCAGGGAAACCAGGTCTACCTGGTGGACGGCAAGGCCATGCGGCTGCGGGAGACCTTCGAGCTCAAGGACTCCTCGGGCCAGGTCGTCGCGGTCATCCGCAAGAAGCTGCTGAGCCTGCACGACGGCATGAACATCGAGCGCGACGGCCAGGTCATCGCGACGGTCAAGAAGGCGCTGTTCTCGCCGCTGCATCACCGCTCGACGGTCGAGCTGGCCGGCGGCGGCCAGCTGGAGGCGGTCGGCAACATCCTGGACAAGGAATTCGAGATCCGCTGGAACGGCTCGCTGCTGGCGCAGATCTCCCGGTCCTGGTTCCGGATGCGGGACACCTACGGCGTCGACATCGCGCCGGGCCAGGACGACGCGCTGATCCTGGCGGTGGCGGTGTGCCTGGACCGGATCCACCACGATGAGCAGGAAGCGCACCGGGACCGCTGAGCGCCTGGCGCCGGCCGGGATCAGGCGGCCGGCCGCGGCGCGGCCGGGCGGCCGGGTGAGGAGGCGACGATGACCGGCGCGGGCAGCGCCCCCGGCGCCTCGGGCCCTGACGCGGCCGGGCTGGCTGCGGCCGGGGCGGCGGCGCTCGGCGTGCCGCTGGCCGGGCCGGTTCCACTGGCGGCCAGCGCGCGGTCGGCCGTGCTGCGCTGCCGCGAGCCGGGCGGCGGCACGGTCGTGGTCAAGGGCTACCCGCGCGATGACGAGGGCGCCGCCAGCTTCGCCGCCGAGGCGGCCGGCCTGACGCTGGCGGCCGGCTCCGGTCTGGCGCCCCGGCTGCTGGCCGCCGACCCGGGCTCGCTGACCATCGTGATGTCCGACCTGGGCACCGCGCCGAGCATGGCCGACCTGCTGCTGGACAGTCACGTGCCGGACGCCGCCCGGCCGGCCGCGGCCGCGCTCACCGGCTGGGCCCGCGCGCTCGGCCAGCTCGCGGCGCATGGCGCCGGCCAGGCGGCCGAGCACGCCCGGCTGCTGGCCCGCTATGGCGGCGTGCCGGGCTCTGGCTACGTGGCTCAGCTCGGCGCGCGGATCCAGGACACCGCGCAGCGGGCGGCCCGGATCGGCGTGACCGCCGTGCCCGGCGGGCTCGACGACGAGCTGGGCCAGCTGGCCGAGTTCGCGGCCGCGACCAGGTACCAGGTGTTCTCGCCGGGCGACGTGTGCCCCGACAACAACCTGGTGACCCGCGACGGCGTCCGGTTCGTGGACTTCGAGGCGGCCGGCTTTCACCCGGTCTTCCTGGATGCCGCCTACCTGCGGATGCCGTTCTCCAGCTGCTGGTGCGTCGCGACCCTGCCGCAGGCGCTGGCCGCCAGCGCCGAGGCGGCTTACCGGGCGGGCGTCACGCGGGTCTACCCGGACCTGGCCGGCGACGCCACCTGGCAGCACGGCGTGCGGCTGGCCATGGCCGCCTGGACGCTCAGCTCGCTCGGCTCGCTGCTGGCCGGGGCGCTGGCCGGCGACGCGCCGCTGACGGCCGGGCGGCCCGCGCCGGGCTGGCGGCAGCTGCTGCGGCACCGCTGGCGGACCGTCGCCGCCGAGCTGGCCGTCTCCGGGGAACTGCCGGCCGTGCTGGCCCTGACCCGCGAGCTGCTGGCCGCCACCCGGCACTGGCAGGCTCCCCGGCTCGGGAGCTACCCGGCGCTGCCGGCCGGGCTCCCCGCCGGCGGCTAGTCACCCGACCGGGGCCCGGAACACGCCGTGACCAGCGCCCGCCTGCCGCGCTGCGGGTGCACGTGCTGAGCCGCTCATGGCGGCGGTCCCACCGCCGGCCCGGACCCAGCAGCCCCGCCGGGTGCGCAAACCAGGCGGGGCCGGATCCGACAGGAAGGAATCGGAATCACTCCCGATATTAGGGCAATTCCGGGCACAGGCGGACTGAGGCGGCAGGTTATCCGAGCGAGGACCTTGTCACGCTCATATGCTTGTGCCCGCACGCGTGCTGACCGGGCAGCCTGCGAACCCTCACCGGGGATCGGCCGGGTACGCACCGGGCACGCTCGGCGACG
>DASUBV010000409.1:0-10008 GCA_035763085.1 Streptosporangiaceae bacterium
ACCGCGCCGGGGACGTGCCCGGCGGCGAAGTCCGCGACCGGCCGCACGTCGATCACCTGGCCGCCCGCCCCTTTCAGGGAGCGGAGGCCGGCCGGGGTGAGCGGGGCCAGGCCGGGGATGCCCGTGACGGGGGCGGGACCGGAGCGGTTGAGCTCGGCGAGGCGGTCGAAGTACGCCGGGTAGGAGCCCAGGCTGGCCAGCAGCCCGCGGGCGAACGCGTCCTCGTCCGGCGCGGCCAGCAGCGCGTTAGACGTCTTCTCCCCGCCGATCGTGGTGACCCGGGCGGCACCGGGCGGGGCGGAGCAGAACGACCCGGCGCCGTGCGTCGGCCACACAGCGGTCGCGTCGGGCAAGGCGGCCAGCCGGCGCAGCGAGCGGTACTGGGCGCGGGCCAGTACTTCGGTCTGGCTGGCGCCGAGCAGGTCGGTGCGGGCGGCCGACCCGACGATCAGCGACCCGCCGGTGAACACCCCCAGCTCCCGGCTCCCGTCCAGCAGCAGGTAGGACAGGTGCTCGCCAGTGTGCCCGGGGGTGGCCAGGGCCCGCAGCGTCAGCCCGCCCAGATCCGTTTCGTCACCGTCGCCCAGCGCGGTGCGCGGGAACTCCCGGCGCCCGGCCGCGGCGGCCAGCACCGTGGCACCGTCGTCGGCGGCCAGCTGCACGGCCCCGGACAGGAAGTCGGCGTGCAGGTGCGTGTCGGCCGCGAACGCCATCCGCAGGCCTCGCCTCGCGGCGGCCTCGCGCAGCGCGCGCAAGTCACGGGACGCGTGGACCGCAAGCGCCCGCCCGTCGCCCAGGCCGCCCAGGTAGGCACTGTTGCCCAGGCCCTCATCGACGAGCGGGACCAGATGATCACGGGCATAGCTCACGGGTCCTCCACAAGCGGAACGATCAGCTCTGCGCCAATGCTACAATATTCCAAAGGATATTGGAGAAGCGAGATGGATGAGCACGCGCGCAAGATGGCCCTGTACGAGCAGTTCGCCCGGGTCGGCAAGGCCCTGGCCAACCCGGCCCGGCTGGAGCTGCTGGACCTGCTCGCCCAGGGCGAGCGCAGCGTGGAAGACCTGGCCGCGGCCGCGCGGATGAAGACCTCCAACACCTCCGCCCAGCTGCACACGCTGGCCGCGGCCGGGCTGGCCGCCTCCCGCCGCGACGGGGTCAGGATCTACTACCGGGTCGCCGGCCCCGAGGTCACCGCGCTGGCCGGCCAGGTGCAGGACTTCGCGGCAGCCCGCCTCGCCGAGGCCGAGCAGGCCGCCCGCGGCTACCTCGGGGACGTGGCCGCGCTTGAGCCGGTCGCGCAGGACGAGCTGTTCCGCCGGCTGGGCGAGGGGCAGGTCCTGGTCCTGGACGTGCGGCCCGAGGCCGAGTACGCCGCCGGCCACATCCCCGGCGCGCTCAGCGTGCCCCACGACCAGCTCGCCGCCCGGCTCGCCGAGATCCCTGCGGGCACCGAGATCGTCGCCTACTGCCGGGGCCGCTACTGCGTGTTCGCCCCCGACGCGGTACGGCTGCTGCGCGCGCACGGCTTTCCCGCCCGCCCGCTTGAGGGAGGGCTGCCCGGCTGGCGGCTGGCAGGGCTGCCGGTCACCGCCCCCGCCGACGCATGACCCCGCCGGCGGGGGAACCGGTGGTCATCGACGGCGGCGACCGCGCCTGCGTACGCCTGTTGCGCCAGCCGGCGCGCATGCCCGCCTGGCGGGCTCCGTGGATGTCCCAGGGGTGCACGGCAACCAGCGGCATCTGCGCGGCCGGGACCGAGCAGGCGCGGGCGGCGTAGGCGTAGGCGGCAGGCGCGGGCTTCCATGCCGGGGCGTCCTCGACGGACAGCAGCTGCTCGAATTCGCCGCGGACGCCCGCGGCGGTCAGCAGCTTCTCGGCGACATCGGCTGATCCGTTGCTGAGGGTGACCAGGCGCAGGCCGCCCTCGCGCAGCAGGCGCACCCCGTCCGGCACGTCGGGGTGGACGCTCAGGTCGCTGAAGCCGGTCAGGATATGGTCGGCTGCCTCCGCTGCCGGGCGGTTCAGGCTGGTCCCGGCCAGCACCGCATCCAGCGCGCCGCGGGCAAGCCGGGCGAACGGCTCCCTGCCCCCGGCGGCCGTCAGCGCGAACCCGTCCCGCAGCACAGCGGCGAACCATGCCGCCGCCAGCAGCCCCGGGGCGCCGACGCCGGTGAAGCGGCCGGCCATCGGCGCCATGTCGGAGCGGGTCTCATTGACGTCGAACACGATGACGCTCGGACGAGGCTCCATAGCATCTCCTGGCAGACGGCCACCCGCCCGTGTCGATGCTGCCGGCGCTGATGCCGATGATGGGCATCCACCTGCCCGCCTCCGTCGCCCCGCAGGTGACGGCCGCGGCTGCCAGCGGGGCCCGCGCCGGCGGGGACAGCATCGACATCAGCCCGGCGGCCGCTGCACTTCGCCTACTCCGGCGAGGTGACCGTGACCACGGCTGAGGGGGCGACTCGGGTGCTGGCCGCGCGCCGCGGCATCGTGGTCGCCACCGGGACCGAACCGGCCGTCCCGCCCGTCCCCGGCCTGGCCGGCACTCCGTTCTGGACCAACCGGGAGGCGGCCGAGGCCGAGCAGGTGCCGCAGTCCCTGATCGTGCTCGGCGGCGGCCCGGTCGGCGCGGAGCTGGCGCAGGTATTCGCCCGGTTCGGCGCGCGCGTCACGGTCATCGAGGCACTGCCCCGGCTGCTGCCCGCCGCCGAGCCTGAGGCGGGAGACCTGCTCGCAGCCGTGTTCGCCCGCGAGGGCATCGACATCCGCACCGGGACCCCCGCCGCCAGCGTCAGCCACAACGGTCGGCGATTCACCGTTCCCCTGGACGGCGAGACGCTCATCGCCGAGCGGCTGCTGGTCGCCGCCGGGCGCCGCACCCGCCTGGCCGGCCTCGGTGTCGCCGCTCTCGGCCTGGATCCTGCTGCCCGCGTCATCACCGTCGATGAGCGGATGCGGGCCGCCGAGGGGCTGTGGGCGATCGGGGACGTCACCGGGGTCAGCGCGCACACCCATATGGCCATGTACCAGGCGGACATCGCCGTCCGCGACATCCTCGGCACCGGCGGGCCGGGCGCCGACTACCGGGCGGTCCCCGCCGTGACCTTCACCGACCTGGAGATCGGGCAGGTCGGGCTGACCGAGGCGCAGGCCCGCCAGCTCGGCATCGACGTGCGCACCGGGATCACCCAGGTGCCTTCGTCGGCGCGCGGCTGGATCCACAAGGCAGGCAACGACGGGTTCATCAAGCTCGTCGCCGACGCAGGGCGCGGCGTGCTCGTCGGCGCCACCTCCGCCGGGCCGGCAGGCGGGGAAGTCCTCGCCGCGCTCATCGTCGCCATCCACGCCCGGGTCCCGGTCTCCAGCCTGAAGACGATGATCTACGCCTACCCGACCTTCCACCGCGCGATCCAGGACGCGGTCCGTGACCTGGACAAGGGGGCCTCACCGGCCTGACGGCGGCCAGCCGGCTGACGCGCATGCCCGGACACCGCGCGGGCAGACCCCACACGACCCAGCAGTCCGGACGGCTGCCGGGCCCGGAACTTGCGGGATACGAAGCAAAGGAGCGCCGAGATGCCGCCTGCCTGGCTGACCGCCGTGTCATGGGCCGCGCTGGCCGTCGCGTTCGTCAGCACCGCCCGGATCACCTATGACATCTACGGCCGCGGCTACCGCCAGCAGATGACGGTCATGGAAGCGTCTGGCCGGTCAACTCAACGGCCTGTACTTCGGGCCGGCGGCGGTCGCCACCTACCGCGCCTGGGGCCGGCCGGCGAGCCGCCGCTGGCGGCGCGAGCACGGCGACCCGCCGGCCCGGCCCGGGTTTGCCGCCACAGCGGTCGGCGTGTCGCACTGCGGGGCCGGGTGCACGCTCGGCGACATCGCCGCCGAGTACACCGTCTTCGCCCTCGGCGCCAGCGTGGCCGGGCTCGCCCTGGGCGCGGAGTACATCGGCGACTACCTGACCGCGGTCGCGCTGGGCATCGTGTTCCAGTACTTCGCGATCGCTCCGATGCGCGGCCTGGGCCTGCGCAAGGGCCTCATCGAGGCAGCCAAGGCCGACATCGCGTCGCTGACCGCGTTCGAGATCGGCCTGTTCGGCTGGATGGCGCTGGTGTACTTCGTGTTCTTCCCCGCCCCGCACCACCTGACCCCGGCCAGCCCCGTGTACTGGTTCCTGATGCAGGCCGGGATGATCGCCGGGTTCGTCACCGCCTGGCCGGCCAACGCCTGGCTGATCCGCGCCGGCATCAAGGAGGCCATGTGACGGGCGTGCCCCGGGCCGACACGTCCTCTGGCGCGCCCGGCACAGCCGATTACCCGCAGGGCTCCGTGACCTTCCAGGCAGGAGGAAGGCTTAGCGTGGGCCATAGCCTGACTGATGAGCTGGAGCTATGGAACTGACCATACTGACCGTCCCCGGCTGCCCGAACGCCGCGGCGCTTGAGGAGCGGCTCGCAGCCGTGCTGGCCGATTACCCCGGTTCCGTGGTCCGCCGCCGCCAGGTCGCCAATGAGCAGGAGGCGGCGGAAGCGGGGATGGCCGGCTCGCCGACGCTCCTGATCGACGGAACGGACCCGTTCGCCGTCCCGGGTCAGATGGCGGCCCTGTCCTGCCGCCTCTACCGGAACGAGGCCGGGCGGCTCGCAGGGGCACCGTCGGCAGAGGACCTGCGGCGGGCGCTGGAGCAGGCCAGTGCGGATGACCGGCATGTGCCCTAACTGAGGCCGCCCCTAACTTGGGCCGACTGCTACCCTCCGGCAGGTACGTGTCAACGGCAGGCATCCCAGGAACGAGCCAAGTACAAGAAAGGTACACGCCATGGATCGAGTCTGTCTGGCTCAGTCCGGAGCAAGTTCGAACCATGTCGTCGTGGACTCGCTGCCCCGCCAGTAGCCCCATCGTGCTGCGCAGGCGTCCACGAGCCCCATCCCGCGGCGTCCCTCCGCGTCGCCGTCCGCGAAAGCAGCGGGCGGCAGGACCGGGGCACTGTCCCCGCTGCGGTCGGTCACCTCTACCCTGACGTTTCCCTCGCAGACGACCACGGCTACTGTCACCAGCCCGCCCCGGGACCGCCGAGCCGCTATGCCGCACGCTGTTGGTCACCAGCTCGCTGGCCAGTAGTACCGCTAGGTCATTGCAGGGGTGAGACTCACCGAGCACCGCAGCCACGAACGCGCGGGCCAGCCCCACCCGCTCCGGCACCGCCGCGATCGTCACGCTCTCCGGAGCTGCCGCCTCGGACATCAGGCCACCGACCTCCCCGGCCCGCCCCCGCCCGGACGGGCACCGGGAACAACAACGGGGCACAGACGGATGCACGCCCGACTCAGCCCCGGACGTCAAGTCACGCGCAGCCCCGTAACCAGGCACTTCGGCCGCGTCCACAGGCGCGGTTACCGACCGCTGCCGGTGGCGGCCCACCGACCATGGGCCCATTGGTCTAAACCAATCGTCGCTCGTGCTGGCTCCGTGCTCGCTCGGATGTTCCGGTACAGCGCGGCGCGACCCGGCACCCGCCGGCACCGACCGTCATGACCGTCCCCGCAGGGCCTCATCGGAAGGGCCTACCGGTGCCCTACCGATGATCGGTGGATTTCCCCCGCAGTTACCGCAAACCGGGCAGGTGCACGGCGACTTCCGCGCCGCGTTCCCGCAGGCAGCGGCCCCGGGTCGACGGCAGCCGCCCCAGTATGCGCGCCCGATTCGCCGGAGCGGCCGATCCTTGCTAACATCTGGACGTTGCTAGTGAGCGCCGCTAGCTCAATTGGCAGAGCAGCGGACTCTTAATCCGCGGGTTCGGGGTTCAAGTCCCTGGCGGCGCACCCGGTCTGAGCAGGCATTGTACAAGCCTGCTCTGACTTTTTTCCGAGCGGGTGGGACCATGGTGGGTCCAATGTGGGACCGGCTCCCGGTCGGCCGAGCTTTCGGTTCTCTCTCCGGGCATGCTGAAGGCCCGGCTATCGCGCCGGGTTAGCGTTGTCCGGGTCCTCGGGTCGTTCGGGCAGGGTGGGGCCACGCGCCATCACTGGCGCTTTCCCAGGGTGCCTGATGGTCAGGCGGTGATCTCGGCCAGTGCGGGAGCGCTGCGTCTCCGGATGCTGCCGCCACCCGGCGGGCTCTTGCCCGCCTTCAGGACCAGCCGCGCGGCAGCGGCCGCCGCCTTCAGGCCGAGCTCGACGGCGACGCTCAGGTACGTATCGGCGGTCAGCACGACGCTGGAGTGGCCCAGCTGGTCGGCGATCGTCTTCAGCTCCTCACCCGCCAGCAGCATCAGCGTGGCAGCACCGTGCCTAAGGTCGTGCAGTCGCACGGGCGGCAGGCCGGTCTCCTCGACCAGGTCATTGAACGTGTGAGTCAGGTAGGACGGGGACAGCGGCTCGCCGTCCTCATGCGTGAAGACCCAGCCCTGGGGCGCGACGCCGGCCTTGGCGAACTGCCGTGTTTGCCTGCTGCGAAGCGCGCGCAGGACGATGACCGTCTCCGGGTCCAGGGCGACCGCGCGGCGGCTGGATTCCGTCTTCAGCGGGCACGCCCGCAGGTGGCCGTCCGCCCCCTGCTGGAGCTGCCGGGAGATGTAGGCGATCCCCTCGTCCAGGTCCAGGTCATCCCACCTCAGCCCGCACGCCTCGCCGCGCCGCAGCCCGCGCATCGCGATCAGGTGGTACGCGGGGGACAGCGGGTGACTGGCGATGGCGGACAAGAACTGCGCCAGCTGCGCCGGCGTCCACACCGCCACCACGGGCCGCTCGCCGGTCCGCCGCCACTCCTGGACGCGCCGCCTGGTCCACACCACCGCGAACGGCCTGCGGCCCTTCGGCAGCTTCAGGTACCTGGCCGGGTTATCGGAAATCAGTCTCTCCCGGACGGCGGCGTTGAGTGCGGACCGCAGGGTCGAGAACAGCCGCCGTGCCGTCGCCGCGGTCATTCCGTCGTCGAACAGCCGCTGGAAGGCGGCCTGCACGTGGCCGATGTGCAGCTCGCGCAGCAACACCCCGTCCAGCAGCCCGCGGAAGTACAGCCGGATGTGGCTGCGGTACATGCGCCGTGTGCTGTCCCGCAGCCGCGCTCTCGTCTCGGCCCAGGTGTCCAGCCACTCCACCACCGTGTAAACGCCGTCGCGCGGATCGCCGAGCACGGGGACGCTCAGCCGGTCCCGTGCGGCGGAAGCGGCCTCAGGCGTCAGGTAACCGCCCCGGCGAAGCCGCCGCCTCCCGCTGCCCATGTGCCTGGGCAGGTCAAGGCTGAAGTACCAGCTTCCGTGCCCGGCCTCGCTCAGCCGCGGGCACGTCGCGCCCCGCCGCCCGCCTTGCCCGTCCCGGCACCCGCATCGGGCGAATACCGAGCCAGAACCCCGCCTGCCCAACCAGAACCGCCCCTTCTCTCGGCGCCATCCGACGGGACATAATCGGGCACAGGGCAGCCGGGGAACGGCCGAGTCGGCGACTTGAAGCCGCACCGTTACCGCGAAGCGACAAGCCGACGCGGCCGGCTTGTTTACCCACTCACCCGGGGCGGTGCCCTTGCGGTCAGGCCGCGCGGTTCTGGCGCCGGCGACCTGCACGCGCCCATGCCGGGAGCGGACGCTTGCGTGCCCGCCGGGCCACGGGCTTGCCGCCCGTGGCCGGGCACCGGGCCGGGAACAGGAGCGCGGCGGTGCGCTCGGCGGCGGTGCGGGCGGTTTCCGGCAGGACGGACGTGTAGGTGTCGGCGGTCACGGTGATGGTGGAGTGGCCGAGCTGGTCCTGCACGACCTTCAGGTCGGTCCCGCCCGCCAGGGCGAGAGTGGCGGCACCGTGCCGCAGCCCGTGCAAGGTGACTGGCGGCAGCCTCGAATCGGCGACCAGGGCACGGAACAGGCGGGTCAGCCGGTCCGGGGCGACCGGGCCGCCGGCCGGCGTGGTGAACACGTAGCCCGTCTCGGTCCACCGGGTGCCGGCGGCGGCCCGCTCGGCCTGCTGCTGCAGTTGGTGCTCGCGCAGGGCCGCGATCGTGGTCCTGTCGAGCGCGACGACCCGCCGCCCGGCGTCGCTCTTCGGCGGCGCGACGGCCAGCCGGCCGCCGAGCTGCTGCAGCTGCATCGACACCGTGAGCGTCCCGGCCTCCAGGTCCACGGCGGCCCAGGTGAGCCCGGCGGCCTCGCCGCGCCGCAGGCCGCGCAGCGCGACCAGGTGGAACAGCGCGTACAGCCGGTGCCCCCGCACAAAGCGGAGGAACTGCGCCGTCTGGGCTGCGGTCCACACCCCGACTTCCGGCCGCCGCCCGTCATGCTGCCACCGCTCAGTCATGGCCGCGGTCCATACCTGCGGCCGCAGGCGCATCTCGCTGGGCAGCTCCGGGTGCCGGCCCGGGTTGACGGCGATCAGCCCGGCGCGGACCGCGCCGTTCAGCGCCGCCCGCAGCGTGGCGTGGATGCGGTGCAGCGTCGCCGCGCTCACCGGCCGCCCGAGCGCGGTCTCGTCGCGGATGACCGCGGTGAACATGGCCTGCACGTCCCCGGCCGTCAGGGCCGTGAGCGGGATGCCGCCCAGGTACGGGACCAGGTACGTGCGCACGTGCGCCGCGTAGCTGCGGCTCGTCGAGGCGCGCAGCGACACCCGCGAGGCCAGCCACCGGCGCAGCCACTCCCCCGTCGTCAGCCCCGGCTCGGGGCCTGCGGCCGGGGATGCGAGCGCCAGTATCGCCGCGACCGACGCCGCCTGGGTGGGGAACCCGCCGCGCCGTACCCGCCGGCGCTGTCCGGCTGCGGACGGCAGGTCGGCGCTGAAGTACCAGCTCCCGTGCCGCGGCGACCGCAGGCCCGGGCAGCGCGCCCCCACCAGCCTCCCCGTCGACCCGTCCCGGCACCCGCACCGGCGGTAGACCGAACCGTGATCCATGATCCCTCCCCTGAGGTAACGATCCCGGCCCAGCAGCACTACCATGCACACGCGCACCAGAGAGCCAGCTCGAGATCCACCCCGAATCAGCTGAATCAGGCTCCGGCACGAGTCCTGGCCTTGCCCGGGCACCACGGGCTTCCGCCCGCATGCACGCTGCCGGATCGTTGACCGTCACCGAGGCCGCCCGGCCACTGTCCGTGCGCGGATAGCGTGTTTGCGCGGCTGAGATTCCGGTGGCGGTTGAGGCTGAGCTGGCGCGGTTGCGGGCGGAGAACACGCGGCTGCTCAAGCTGCTGAAGCTGACTCCGCAGCAGGCCGCCCCGCCAGTGCCCGGGCAGGTCGCTTTCTTCGAGGCAGCGCCAGGGTCGTGCATCACCGGTCATCGCAGGAGGCGAAGGTGGCGTTCAGTCCCGGGTACACACCTGAAGGGTGCCAGAAGTGCGCTCGTGGCCTCTGAGCTGCAATTTTCTGGATTAAGCCGGTGGTCTTCATGCCGCCCGTCCGTACTCGTGGGTCAGCCCGCCGAGGACCTTGCGGCGTCGTATCCGCGCCGTCAGGCCGGCGACTGGGGCGGTGGTGATGTCGGGTATGGCTGGCCCAGTTGACGGCGGTCTGGATGTGGACGCCGAGCGTTTCGGGCGGCTCTTCAGCGGCCGGATGGACGCCGTTCAGGATCCTGGTTTCGTGGGTCCGGGTGCGGGGGGCTGCCGAAGCTGACGTCGATGTTCTCGAAGCTCTTATGCCGTTCGGTCTTCGCGTAGGAGGTGTAGGCACGCTGGTCTGCGGAGGTGAGATCGGCGCTGTCGGTGAACGGGCCTAGCAGGCTGCGCGGCCATAGCTGCCCGGCGCGCACGGCGTTGAATTCCGCGCAGATCACCACCGTGACAGCACCGAGGTAGATCCAGGCGAGCAGGCCCAGGACGAGCGCGAACAGGCCGTAGGTGGCGGTCGCGCCCTTGAGCTTCTGCCCCAGCAGCAGGGTGCCGGCCAGTTGCAGGGCCTGCCAGGTCACGGCGGCGGCGATCGCGCCGGCGCGGATCTGCCGGACGGTGACAGGGCGCGCGGTCAGCACCTTGAACGCAGCGGTGAACAGCGTCACGTTCAGCGCGATCGC
>DASUBV010000410.1:0-2960 GCA_035763085.1 Streptosporangiaceae bacterium
GACCCTGTACGTGACCGACGGGCGCGGCCTGGTCCAGTCCCGCGGCGAGGCCGTCACCGAGATCCGCGCCGGCGACGTCATCTACACCCCGGCCGGCGAGGTGCACTGGCACGGGTCTGCGCCCGGGCACTTCATGAGCCATCTGTCGATCACCGAGGGCGTAGCGCCGGCGGATCCGCGGCCGGAAGCTGACTGGGGCGAGCACGTCACCGACCAGGAGTACGGCGCGCGCTGAGCGTCCCTGAGCACCGCCGGCCCGCGGCCGCAGCCGCCCCCAGGCGGCCGCAGCCGGTGCGCCGGCGTCAGAATGAGTACGGGCCGAAGCGGCCCCACGCACCAGCATGTCAGCACCAGCAGTACCACGTTGCCGACGGCCAGATCCTCGACTGAGCTGGTCAGCTGGACCGGTCAGCGGGGCGGAACTGCTTCAGGCCCGCAGCCGCCCCGCGTACTGGATGCGCGTGGCACGGATCTGCCCGCTATCGATGGCAGCCTGCTCATCGGCTTCTGAGGTGTCGTCCAGGTCGGCGAAGAAGTACGGCCCGAGGATTTCTGCCCGGCCATCAAACCGTGCGCCGAGCTCGGTCAGGATGTCCTGCCCGGTATGCATGCCCTCGGCCTGCCCCCATGAGCGCAGGTAGGCGTCCCAGGACGCGCCCGAATCGCGCCACTCCTCGTGCCGGCGGCGCAGCCAGCTGTCATCGTCGCCGGGCGGCGGCAGCCGGCTGAAGCACCAGCGTGCGGTGTCCTCGTCGAACCACTCCCTGGCCCACTCCACGATCACGGCCGCGCCGCCGGGCGCCAGCGCGGCAGCTGCCCGGTCCAGTACCGCCGCCAGGTCGGCGACATGGTGCAGCGACGTGCAGGCCACCAGGGCATCCAGCCGGCCGGGCACCTGGTAGTGCTCGAACTCGACCTGGTGGTACGCCAGCCCGGGCGGTGCCTCCGGGTCGACCCCGGCCGCCTGATATCCCGCCGCCGCCAGCATCGGGACGAATCCGCCCAGCGGCCCGCAGCCGATCTCGAGCACGCGGGCCGGCGGAGCCGGAAGCCAGGCGCGCACGAATGGCCAGTTCGCGGCAAGCCAGCGCTCATCGGCCGTCATGCCGACCGAGCCTAGCGCCGTTGCTCTCTTTGCTTAGTTGAGCTAGAATTTGCTTATGCGAGCAACAACGGCCGATCGCAGGCCCCGGCCGACCTTCACGGTGACCGGCAGGCGGGCGCAGATTGTCGACGCGGCGATCGCCACCATCGCCGAGGTGGGCTACCGGAACGCGTCGTTCGCGCAGATCGCAAAGCGGGCGGGGCTGTCCAGCACGGGGCTGATCTCCTACCACTTCGCCAGCCGCGATGAGCTGATCGGGCAGGTGGTGAAGGAGGTGGTGGGCGCCATCGGGGCGCACATGACCCAGCGGATGGCCGGGATTTCCGGCGCCCGCGCGGCCCTGCGGACCTACATCGAGGGCAACGTCGAGTTCATCGGGTCGCACCGCGAGCAGATGAAGGCACTGCTGGAGATCTTCCTCAACGGCGGCTTCGAGTACGGCCCTGCGGCCGAGCAGGCCGTGATCTCGCCGGTCGAGCAGATCCTGCGCGCGGGCCAGGACAGCGGCGAGTTCCGCTCCTTCGACCCGAAGGTGATGGCCACGCTCGTGCAGCGCGCCGTCGACGGCCTGCCGTTCCTGCTCGCGGCGGACCCCGGCGTCGATACCCGGGTCTACGGGGCCGAGGTCGCCACCGCGTTTGACCTCGCCACCAGGAGCCAGGCATGACCACCCGGCCGGCCTCTCCGCCGCCCGCGCCCGCCGGGCAGCCCGGCCCGTCCCCGGCGCCGGCCGCGCCCCGGGCGCTGGGCGGCCAGCTCGCGATGCTGGCGTTCGACATCGGGGCGCCGGTCGCGCTCTACTACATCCTGCGCAGCGCGGGCCTGTCGAGCTTCACCGCCCTGCTGGTCAGCGCCGTCCCGCCGGGACTGGCCGCGGCCGGGAAGCTGGCGATAAAGCGTCATGTCGACACCGTCGCCCTGGTGGTCCTCGCCACCATCTTCGTGTCGGTCTGCCTGTCGGCGGCCGTGCACAGCCCGCGCTTCCTGCTGGCCAGGGACGGGCTCATCACGGCCCTGTGGGGCGGGTGGTTCCTGGCCACGCTGGCCGCGGCCCGGCCGGCCGCCTACACATTCGCGCGCCCGCTCATGGAGGGCCGCCGGGCGCTCGGGATGGTCTCGTGGGAGTTCCTGTGGCGGGCCGAGCCCGGCTTCCGGCGGATCTGGCAGGCCGCCACGGTGATCTGGGCCGCCGGGCTGCTCGCCGACGCCATCGTCCGGGTCGTGATGTCCTACACGCTGCCGGTCGACGTCGTGCCCGGGCTGGGCGGCGCGCTCTGGCCGGTGACCTTCGTCGTGATCCAGGTCATCACCAACATCTACTACCACCGGGCCGGGCTGTACCGGATGCTGCGCGAGCCCGGCCAGCCCGGCTGACGGCTCAGGCGGCCGCCGAGCTCGCGGGCGCCCAGCCGATGGCCGGGGCGATGTCGCGGGCGATGGTGGCCAGGATGCGCGCGTTGTAGTCCACGCCCAGCTGGTTGGGCACCGTGAACAGCACGGCGTCGGCGGCGCGCACCGCCTCGTCGGCGGCGAGCTCGGCGGCGATCTTGCCGGGGTCGCCGGCGTAGGTCCGGCCGAACCGGGCCCGCACGCCCGCCAGCAGGCCGACCTGGTCGTCGCGGGCCTGCCTGCCGAAGTGCTCGCGGTCGATGGCCTCGGTGACCGGCAGCACGCTGCGCGACACCGACACCAGCGGCTGGCGGTCGTGGCCCTGCTGCGCCCAGGCCTCCCGGTACAGCCGGATCTGCTCGGCCTGGAGCTGGTCGAACGGGACGCCGGTGTCCTCTGTCAGCAGCGTCGAGCTCTGCAGGTTCAGTCCCTCGCGGGCGGCCCACTGCGCGGTCGCCCGGGTACC
>DASUBV010000411.1:0-23763 GCA_035763085.1 Streptosporangiaceae bacterium
CTAATTGCCCCGAACGCCGCCTACCGGCCGGCGAACCGCGACAGGTAGGACCAGGTCGGCCGGAAACCGCGGCGCTCGTAGAGCCGGATCGCGGCGGTGTTGCCGGGCAGCACGCCGATCACCACGTCCTGCACGCCCGCGGCGTCCAGCTCCCGCTCGAGTTCCTCCAGCAGCCGGGTACCGATGCCACGACCCCGGTAGCCGGGCAGCACGGCCAGCGACTCGATCTCCCCGATCCGCGCCCCGGTCTCCCAGGTGTCGGTCATCCAGGCCTCCGCCTTCATGACGTGCGACAGGCCGTACCCGATCAGGTCGGTGCTGTCCCAGGCCAGCAGCAGGACGGTGTCCGGCTTCGCCAGGAGCTCGGCATACAGGGCACTGCGCTGCGCCCAGCTCGTGGTGTCGTCGACGTAGGGCGCGAGCTCGGGCATGGCCTCGGCGTGCCGGTGATGGACGCTGATCCACAGCGGCTCCAGCAGCGGCAGGTCCGCGGCAGTTCCGCGGCGCACGTCAACCCGCGAGGCGGACTCAGTCATGGCTGCTGGTTACTCACTCTCGTCGTGCAGAGCGCGGTCGTCGACGACGATCGTCAGCCCGGCGGGCGCGTCCAGCGCGGGCACGGTCAGCCGGGCGGCGTCATCGACGTGGATGCGCGGCTGCGGCGGCGGCTCGGCCTCGTAGTAGGTCCCCGGCCCGTAGAACTGGCCGTACCGGATCACCACGCCGCCGGCCTGCAGCACCATGCGCTCGAACGTGCCGCCGGCGCCCTGGGCCCGCGGGTTGTCCAGTTCCCAGGAGATGCTCTGGGCCAGGAACCGCCCGGCTCCGGCCGCCCGCGCGGCGGCCAGCAGGTTCGAGGTGCCCTCCAGGCGTATCCGTGAGTTGCGGCGGCCGTACTCAGCGATCTGGTCCGCGCGATCGGGCAGGTCGGTCAGCTGGTGCATCAGCAGGTCCGGCCCGAAGCCGGTGACCGCGGCGGTGAGCGCGGCGGCGTCGAACACGTCGCACACGACAGGCTCGGCGCCGAGCCCGGCCAGCAAGCCGGCCTTGTCCGGGGTGCGCGTCATCGCCGCAACGGTGTGCCCGGCGCCGGTCAGCAGCGGGATCAGCCGCACGCCGATGACGCCGCTGCCGCCCGCAATAAAGATCCGCATGACGCTGAGCCTAGTGCCGGCCCGGCCGCGGCCAGCATCCGGGCGGACCGGGCAGACCGGGCGGGACCACGCGAACCGGGCGAGACCCTACGAACCGGGCGGGCCGGGTTCAGGCCGGCGGCGCGGCCGCCAGCTCGCGCAGCACCTCGCCCTCGAGCCGGAACGTGGTGATCTCGTCCAGCTCACGGGCGCGGAGCCGCCGGTAGAAGCGCAGCGCCGGCTCGTTGGTGCGCAGCACCTGCCAGTCCAGGCGGCCGCAGCCGCGCTCGACGGCCAGGCCGGCCAGGTGCGCCAGCAGCCTGCGGCCCAGCCCGCTGCCGCGAAGCCCGGGCTGCACGTACAGGTCCTCCAGGTGCAGGGCGGGCTGGCCGAGCACGGTCGAGTAGGTCAGGTAGAACAGGGCGAAGCCAGCCGGCCGCCCGTCCACCTCGGCCACGACGGCCTCGGCTACCGGACGCGGCCCGAACAGCGCGCGGGCCACGTCCGCGGGCCGGGCGGTGACGGCGCCGGGGAACTCCTCGGTCTCGGCGAGCTCGACAATGAACTGGTGCACGGCGCCGGCGTCGCCGGGCACAGCGGGGCGGATGAGCGGCGGCGCGCTGGCGGCCGGGGACAGCAGATCCTCCATGACGCCATCGTGCCAGCCCCGCCCAGCGCCCCGTCCCCGCCGTCCGGGCAGCGGCTCAGCCGGGCTCGCCGTACCCGGCGTCGGCGAGCTCGGCAATGACCCGGGCGTGGCACAGCTCCGGGACGCACCAGCAGCCCAGGCGCCGGCCGCGCAGGTCCGGGAGCAGGGCCAGCAGGCCGGGACGGCTCAGCAGGTACTCGCGGTACCGGGCCACGCACTCGGCCCGGCTGCCGTCCGGCCGGGACGGAACGGGCTGGCCAGCGGCGCGGCTGCCAGGTGCCACCCGCCGCGGTGCATGGCCCGCCCCACGTACACCACATCGCCGTAGTCAGGGTCGCCGCGGTGCCCCTTGAGGTTCACGACGGTGGTAGCGGTCACGCTGAGGGCCTAACGACGCGGTGTGCCCGACGGCCTGTCGCATCATCGTGACACTGGCGGCGGACGAGCCCTCCGGGGGCTCCGGCATGCCGCTGACCCGCCGCAGCCTGGCCGCCGTGCGGGACGGGCTGTACCGGGCCCAGATGGCCACGTCCAGGACTCGCAGCAGGGTGATGTCGGGCGCTGCGGGCGGGCGGAGCCGCTCGATCCCGGTGCGCGCGTCCGGGTCGCTGAGCAGTGCGCGCAGGACCGTCCAGGTCCGGCCGGGCACGCCGGCGGCCTGGATCACCACCTTGTCGGTGACCGGGCACAGCCGCGGGCGCTTGCGGGCCAGCAGCTTGGCGGCGGTGGCGGTGCCGACGCCCTCCACGGCGGTCAGCGCCTGCCACATCGGGTCGATCGCGGCCAGGTCGGCGTCGGCCGCCTCCCACAGGTCCAGGTCACTGCTGATGCCGGCCAGCAGTTCGCTGAGCAGCTCGGCCCGGTTCTCCAGCAGGTCCCGGACGGCACCGGGCCGCCAGGTGATGTCGAGCAGGGAAACCGCCAGCAGATCATCGGCGGTGATGGCATCGCGGGGGTTGGCGCCCAGGAAGGAGAAGGTGCGCCCGGCGAGTCCCGAGCCGGGGCTGAAGTACACCGCAAGGGCACTGGCCAGGCCCGGCACCTCCAGGCCATCGCGAAGCCGCCGGACAGCGACAGGCACGCTGTCGTTCACAGGTAAAAAGGTCATGTCCCAGTATGACTCGCTCTGGTACCTAACGTGCGCAACTGGGGTACGCCGCGCCGGCTGCCCGGCCGATTGCCGGCAGCCGGCGATGCGCTCAGTTGGGCGGACGCCGAACTGACCAGAGCGCAAGATAAGACCATGCCCCTGCAGAACCGCGTGACCCCGGCCGGCGAGATCGTCACCGTCCCGGACCGGGGACTGATGATGGGCAACCGCGGCTG
The DNA here is from genome assembly GCA_035763085.1 of Streptosporangiaceae bacterium. Lineage (GTDB taxonomy): Bacteria > Actinomycetota > Actinomycetes > Streptosporangiales > Streptosporangiaceae > DASUBV01. The sequence continues at coordinate 3,109 of DASUBV010000411.1, forward strand.
CCTGCACGGTCAGGGCCGCGAGCTGGGCATCACCCGGTGGCGGTCGAAGCTGTGGATCTGCTGTGTGCTCGAGTGGAAGGGCGTGCGCCGCGACCCGATGCCGCCGGGCCGGTGGACGGCGCTGTTCTTCCTGGACGAGGCGACCGCGCTGGCCGCCGGGCACCGCCCGTGCGCGTACTGCCGGCGCGGCGACTACCTCGGCTATGCGCAGGCCTGGCAGGCGGCGGCGCACCTGGCGCAGCGCCCTGGCGCCCAGGAGATGGACGCGGTGCTGCACCGGGAGCGGGTGGACCGCAGCCGCCGCAAGCGCACCCGCCTGATGCCCGCCGCGGCCCTGCCCGACGGGGTCATGATCCGCGCGGGCGGCACGACCGGGCTGCTGCTCGGCGGCCGGCTGCGGCCCTGGTCGTTCGCCGGGTACGCGGCACCGGACGCGGGCGTCCTGCCGGGAACGGTGGAAGTGCTCACGCCGCCGTCCACGGTGGCGGCGATCGCGGCGGGCTACCAGCCGCTCGTGCATCCCACTGCGGTGACCGGCCTGCCGGACCCGCCGCCGGCGGTGCGCGTCCACGCCGCCGGCTGACCGCGCCCGGCGGCCGCGGCAGGCCGCCGGCCCGCCGCCCCGCGGCCGCTGCCGGGGCGCTACAGGGCAGCCAGGGCCTCGATCTCCATCCGGAACTCCGGGTGGACCAGGCCGCTGACCTGGACCAGCGAGCTGGCCGGCGGGGTGCCTGCCGCGATGTACTCGTCGCGGACCTGCCGGAACGCGCCCAGGTCAGCCAGGTCGGTGAGGAACACGGTCAGCTTCACCACCTGGGCCATCGTCGCGCCCGCCGCGGCCAGGGCGGCGGACAGGTTCGCGAACACCTGGCGCGCCTGGGCTACCGGGTCGCCCGCCCCGACGACCCGGCCCTGCGCGTCGGCAGGCACCTGACCGGAGATCACGACTGTCCGGCCGCTGAAGGCGACCGCGTGGCTGTACCCGTTGCCCGGCGGCAGTCCGTCTGGCTGCACATAGTGCCGCACCGCCGCACCGCCGGCCGCCTGACCGTGATCCGGCATCTCACCTGCCATCGCCTCTGCCTCCCGTCCGGGCCGCCCGGTGCCTGACCATGCGCGGCGTGTCCGATGTACCAGGATTCCGGGCGCGCCGCAAAGCGGGCCGGGCACGCGATGCCGCCGGGCGGGCCCGCGGCGGCGTGCCGCCGGGCTCGCTGGCCAGCGGGACCGCCCGGCGGGTAGAAAGGCGCGATGCAGCGCTTGCGGGAAATCGCCCCCGGTGTCCTGGTCGCCACCGCCGAGAAGTACGCCACCGTCAGCACGGTGGTGACCGACGGCGCCGGCGGGTGCCTGGTGGTTGACCCGGCCGTGTCGGTCACCGAGGTAGCCGGGCTGGCCGCCGACCTCGCCGGGGCGGGGCTGACGCCGCGGGCCGGCTTTGCCACCCACCCGCACTGGGACCACCTGCTGTGGAGCCGTGAGCTGGGTGCCGGGGTGCCCCGGTACGCCTCGGCGGACGCCGTTCGCGTTGCCGAGCGGGAGCGCGAGGGCCTGATCAGCGGGGTCGAGGAGGCCGCTCCCGGCCACGACCTGGGGCTGTTCAGCCGGCTGGTGCCGCTGGCCGGCGACACCATCCCGTGGGACGGCCCGGAGGCGCAGGTCATCGTGCATGACGGGCACGCAGCCGGGCACGGCGCGGTGTTCCTGCCCGGCACCGGCGTGCTGCTGGCCGGCGACATGCTCTCCGATACCGAGATCCCGATCCTGGACTTCGGCGAGCCCGGCCAGCTCGCCAGCTACCGGACCGCCCTGGAGCGGCTCGGCGCGGTGCCGGGCGTGCGCTGGCTGGTGCCCGGCCACGGCCACCTCACCGACGGCGCCGGCTTCCGCCAGCGGCTGGCGGCCGACCAGCGCTATCTTGATCAGCTGACCGCGGGCCAGCCCTTCGAGGACCCGCGGTGCACGGCGGACTGGCTGCGCGCGGTTCACGCGGCCCAACTCCGGGCCGTTGCTACAACGTAAAGTAGTCGAGTAGTCACGCACGGTAGTTTCCGTCGGTAGTATCCATCCCCGTGCAAGCGCTACTAGCCGCGGGGGCGGCGCTGAGCAGCGGGCTTGTCGTGATCGCCACCGAGCCGGTCACCATCCCGCTGCTGCGCCGGCTGGCCGCACCTGACACGCCCGACATCCGCTCGCCGCGCTTCGTGCCCGCTCCGCGCGGCGGCGGCGGGCCCGTCGTGGCGGGACTGGTCATCGCCCTGCTGCTGAGCCGCCTGACCGACGGCCTCACCTTCGCCGCGGCGGTGCTGGCCTTCACTGGCATCGGGCTGGCCAGCGACTTCGCGGGGCTGCCCGCGCGCCGCCGGCTGGTCTTGCAGGCCGCCGCGGGGCTGGTCGTCGGGTGGTCGCTGGCCGGGCTGCTGGCGCTGCCGGCCATCGCCGAGATCGGCGCGGCCGTCCCGCTCGCGCTGTGGCTGGTGGGCTGCATCAGCGCGTTCACGTTTCTGGATGAGATAGCCGGGCTGTGCACCGTCAGCGCGCTCGCCGGCGGCACCGCCTTCGCCGTCATCGGCGCGCTGCGCGGCGACTGGCTGCTGGTCGTCGCGGGCGGCGCGGTCGCCGCGGGCAGCGGCGCGTTCCTGCCCTTCACCGCCGGCCGGGCCCGGGCGCTGCTCGGTGACGTCGGCTGCTGCGGGCTCGGCTCCGCGCTGGCGCTGCTCGCCGCGTGCGCCGTGCTGCGCGGGGTCCCGCCGGAGGCCGCAGCCGGCCCGGTGGCGCTGTTCCTGGCCGACGCCGCCTGGACGCTGCAGGGACAGCTGCGGGACGGACGGCCGCGGTCCGGCGCCGGGCGTGCCGCCACCTGCCACCGGCTGCGCGCCGCCGGCTGGTCCCGTCCGCAGGTCATCGCGGCGGCCGCCGGCCTGACCGCGGCGCTCAGCCTGCTCGGCCTGGTCAGCCTGACGCCCTACCCGGCGCTGCGGGCCGTGGCCGACCTGGGCGGCCTGGCGGTGCTGGCCGGCTACCTGTGCTCCCCCGTGCTGCTGCGCCGCGGCGCGCACGCCGGCCCGCAGCACGCCCGGCGGGTCGCGCCCGCGGCCGTGGTACTGCACCGCGAGGCCGCCTGATCGCGGCGCCGGCGGCCGCGCGCTAAACCCGTGGCATCCGGGCGCGCCGCCCGCCTACGGTGACGACATGACCCAGCAGCGCGCCTGGCGGATCACCTCGGGACAGCCGGACCCGGCGGCGGTGGAGCGGCTGCTGCGCCAGCTGCCGGGCTGGTTTGGCATCGAGTCGTCAGTGCTGGACTACATCGAGGCCGCCCGGCACATGCCCGCCTATCTCGCCTGGCCGGCCGGCAGGGCGGCCAGCGGCGAGCCGGGCCGGCAGCCGGCCGGGCCGGCGGACCCAGCCGACGGCGAACGGGACGGCCAGCCGGCCGGCGTGCTGCTGGCTGCCCGGCACTTCCCCGGCGCGGCCGAGATCTACCTGATGGCCGTCGCACCGGATCAGCACCGGCGCGGCGCCGGGCGCGCGCTGGTGGCCGCGCTGGAGGCTGACCTGATCGCCGACGGCACGCGGTTCCTCCAGGTCAAGACGCTGGGCCCGGCGCGCCCGGATCCGGGCTACGCCCTGACCCGCAAGTTCTACGCCGCGGCCGGCTTCCAGCCACTGGAGGAGATTCACGGCCTGTGGCTGGGGAACCCATGCCTCATCATGATCAAGACCCTCTGACGGACGGGTTCTCCCGGCCGGGGGCCATGGCTGCCTGCTCCTGACCGTCCCCGGCGGCACTGCCCTGACTGGCACTGCCCTGGCTGGCGCTGGCGAGGCTGCCGTGGGATCTGGCGTGCGGCGTGCGGAAGGGAGCCTTGCTGACGTCGAGCCTGAGCGGCTGGTCGCCCAGCCTGACGTAGCCGGACACCTCGGTGCCGTAGGCATGCCCGAAGGCCGGCCCGGTCTGCGAGCCCACCGTGGTCCCCGGCGGCGCCGTGACCGGCACCGTCGTGCCGGGCGGCCCGTGGACCGTCACCGTGCTGCCCTTGACCCAGGCGGTCACCTTGCCGCTGTCCAGAGCCCGCGACCACAGTTGCTGGTCGCGCATCGCGGCCCCGACCGCCGGGAGCGGCACGTTCAGGAACGGGGCGCGATCGCTGAACACCGCCCGGTAGGCCGACAGGATGCCTTCCATCACCGGGTAGCCGAGGCGGTCGCCGGTCAGGTTGGCCTGGTGCATGAAGAACGGCCGCGGGTCGCTGTTCAGCAGATCGGAGAAGGCGACCTGAACCGAGACCGGCACGATGTGGTCCTTCCAGCCGGTCTTCGGGTGCACCGGCTTGATGCACGTCATGACCTTGCTGGTCTCGCAGATCCCGCTGCCGCCGTCCTTCTTCGAGGTGTTGTACCAGTTGTACTCGTTGATCTCCTCGTTGATGTTGTCGACGTCGTAGCCCACATCGATCGGGTGCCGCGGAATGCCCAGGGCCGGCCCGACCCGGCGCATGCCCGGATCACGCGAGGCGTCCAGCACGATCCACTTGATGTCCTCGGCGCGCAGTTCCTCCAGCAGATACGGGCTGTCGACGGGCTGCTGCGGGAGGATCCGCAGGCCGGAGTACCCGCCAGTGGCGACGGTGCGCTGCTCGGCCGGGATCCCGTTGTCCTTCGCCCAGGTGAAGTTGTCGGCGATCTGGCTGCGGATCAGGCTGGCCGGCGCCCAGATAATGCGCCCGCCCGACTTGTCGCACCGCCAGGGCACGACCGCGCGGTTCTGCTTGCAGCCCAGGTCGGCGTGCGTGTAGGTGTGGTTGACCCAGTAGAAGTCCCCGGCCACCGGCTTGAACGCGGCCAGCAGCGGGTCAGTCCCGCGGACCTCGAACCGGGCGGCCGAGCCGCCGTTGTAGAGGAACTCCATCGTGAAGTCGTGCTGGCGCTGCCAGCGCACCGCGTAGTCCACGTCGGCCGGCTTCATCCGGATCAGCGCCGTCTTCTTGGTGCCGGGCGGGCAGATGTCGGCGCCCGGCGTGCAGTGACCCTGCATGCTCCACTGGGCGCCGCCGTTGATCACGTCGTCGTAGTCGACGGTGAGGTAGTTGCGCCAGTACCCGACGTAGACCCCGCGGGTGACCCAGCTGACGATCCCCGGAGTCAGGTAGCGGCCCTGCGCGGTCGTGTCGCTATAGCCGAAGCCGAATCCCAGCTGCTGGCGGCCGCCCGTGGTGAACTGCCAGACCAGCGTGGCCGAGCCTGACGTGCCCGGGATTTCCGCGTTCACCAGCGGTGTCACGTTCGCGCCTGGCAGCGGCCTGGCCAGGTACCCGAACTGCGGCGGGCCGGCGGCCCCGCCGGAGAACGGGAACGAGTCCTTCAGATAGCCGAACCCGGCTCTGGCGCCCGCGCTGGTCAGCAGGGTGTTGCCCTTGAGCAGGCCGCTGTAGACCGGCGCGCTCATGCCGTTGGCCGGGCCGGGCGGTGAGTAGGCATCCACCTGGCGGACCCTGAACTGCCGCTCGTACCGGGCCAGGGCGCTCAGCTCGGCCTTCGACAGGCCCGCCGGGGACGGCCCGGGCAGGACAATGCCGTTGTAGTTGCCGCCGCGCACGCCGCCGGGCAGGGTGCGGGACAGGAAGGCCCGGCCGATGTGCTGCCGGGAGTCGTCCTTGAGGTTGACGACGGTGAACGGCACTCCCTCGATCGCCAGCCGGCTGCGGATAGCTTCGACGGCTGGCGTGCCGTCGGTCACCACCAGCACCTTCAGGTTCACCCCGCCGTGCGGCCCGGCCGGCTTGAACGGCTTGCTGGCCTGTGGTGACGGGGGCGAGCTGGGCGTGCCGGACTGGCCCGGCGCCGCCTGGTCACAGGCCGCGGCGAGCGCCAGCGCCGTCAGCACCGCCGCAGCCATTCCCCCCGCGGACCGCCGCCTGGACAAGATCCCCACGCTTGCCTATGTTCCCGCCCGGATGTGCATGTCCCGTGTAACCGCTGACTGCCTGTGATGGATAGTCGCGTGTCGTGTCAGGCTGGCTGCGCCGCCCGGCCCGCCAGCTGCGGCTCGCGGCGCGGCGGCCCGGACCAGGCGTGGCCAGACCGGGACGTCTGGGGTGATTAACCCCGCAGGGACCGACGGCAGCGGCGACGGGCCAGGCCGACCGGGCATACCGCCGCGCGGGACAGCACTCGTTCTGGATAACGGCGCGAGGCACCCCGCCGCGGCCGGCCGCCGGGCCGGGCGGCGCGCGGGAAAATGGTTTTCCTGGCCGTCACGGCCACGGCGTCTCATCCGATGCCTCGACGTTCGCGATGTTTAGGGCTTGACTCCCGATTTATGCCGCCTTACATTCCTCAGGAAAACGTATTCTCTGCCACACTGGCACACCCGGGACCGGGCGCGGGCCAGGAGAGCGAGGCGGCATGCGGCGGCAGGCGGCGAGCGCGGTAGCGGTCATCCTGGCGATCTCGGGGGCCGGCCTCGCGGCCGCCGCGCCGGCCAGCGGCTCGGTGGCCGGCCCGGCCGGACACGCCGCCCGGGCAGCGCAAGCCTCCCCGGCCGCCCGCCTGGCCACCGCAGCCCCCGCCACGGCCGCCGCCCCGGCCAGCAGCCCGGCCCCGGAGACCGTTCAGGTGAACCTGGCCGACCCCGCCGGCCAGTTCCGCGGCGGCGCCTCGGGCAGCCTGTACGGGATCTACGACCAGGGCGTGCCCAGCGACAACCTGATCCAGGGCATGGGCCTGCAGACCACCGACACCAAGGCCCAGGACGGCCAGCAGCATCCCGGCTCCGACGCCCTGGAGGTGGCCGCGCCGTTCACGGCCAGCGGCGGCCGGTACGTCTACATCTACATGACCGACGTCTACCGCAACTTCCCGTACGAGCGCACCAGCTACGCCCAGTACCGGGGCTACATGAAGAACCAGGTGGACCAGGTACTCACCTCGCCCTACCGCAGCCGCATCGTGCTGGTTCCCTACAACGAGCCGGACGGCAACTGGTTCGGCGGGCTGACCAGGAATGCCACGACCCTGGCCGCCTTCGAGAGCGAGTGGCTGCAGACCTACCGGTTCCTCAGGGGCCTGTGGCCGCAGGCGAAGATCGCCGGGCCGAACTTCAGCGGCTTCTTCCCGGCCGCGCTCGGCTCGTTCCTGCAGTTCTGCCTGGCCAACAACTGCCTGCCCGACGTCATGACCTGGCACGAGCTGCAGGTGCCCGCCACCGTCCGGGCCGACGTGAGCGCCTACCGGGCGCTGGAGACGACGGTCGGGCTGCCCGGCCACCTGCCGGTCAACATCGACGAGTACGCCGCCCGGTACCAGCTGACCAGCCCGGGCCAGATGGTGGCCTGGCTGTCGGCGCTGGAGGACGCGCGGGTCGACGGGGACCTGCCGTACTGGAACATCAACGGCTCGCTGGGCGACTCGGTGGCCCAGCAGAACATCCCCAACGCCCAGTGGTGGCTGTACAACTGGTACTCCTCGATGAACGGCCAGGATGTCGCCGTGACCACGCCGGGCGGGGTGAGCAACGACACGCTGCAGGGCCTGGCCACGCTGGACAAGGCCCGGCGGCAGGCCCGGATCATTCTCGGCGGCGGCCCGAACCAGCCGGTGAACGCGGTGATCAGCCACATCGACCCGGCCATCTTCGGGCACACCGTGCACGCCACCGTCCTGCAGGACCGGTGGAGCGGCATGACCGGGGCCGCGGCGCAGCCGACCCGGACCTTCGACGGCAGCCTCCCGGTCAGCGCGGACGGCTCGGTGACGCTCCCGGTCACCGCCGCCGACCAGGGCGACGGCGGGCAGGTCAGCTGCGATGCGACCGGACCGCGGTCACCGGGCAGGATCGGCCCCGGCGCCCTGACGCTGTGCGGCAACAACGAGTACGTCAGCGCGCCGAAAGACCTGGTCTCGGGCCTGACGAACTTCACCATCTCGGCGTGGGTCAAGCCGTCGCAGAACACGGCCTGGTCGCGGGTCTTCGACTTCGGCACCGGCACGAACGACTACATGTTCCTGACCCTCAGCGCCGGCGGCGGGCCGATCCGGTTCGCGATCACCAACAGCGGCGCGGGCGGCGAGCAGCAGATCAACGGCACCGCCACGCTGCCGCTGAACACCTGGTCGCACGTCGCGGTCACGCTGTCGGGGACCACCGGGACGCTGTATGTCAACGGCACGCCGGTCGGCACCAACACGAACATGACGCTCACCCCCGCCGCCCTGGGCGCCACCACCCAGGACTGGATCGGCCGCTCGCAGTACCCGGCCGACCCGTACCTCAACGGCAGCATCGACGACTTCGGTGTCTACAGCCGGGCGCTGTCGGGCGCCGAGGTGGCGGCACTGGCCGGCGGCCAGCCCGGCGCGGGCGACGTCGCCGACTACGCCTTCGATGAGTCCGGCGGCGCCACGGCCGCCGACTCCTCGGGCAGCGGCAGCAACGCCACGATCATCTCCGACCCGCAGCAGCCGCCGGCCATGTCGGCCTACGAGGTGATCCTGTCCCCCGGCGGCGGCTCGGCCACGCCGGCCGATGCCACCTGGCTGCACAGCTACCTGGCCGCCGACGCGACCATGACCGGCTCGGGCTGGAACATCAACACCGAGGGCACGCCGGGCAACCTCGGCGGCTTTGCCACCGCCGGCGACCAGGACGTGGGCGGCCTGCGGACCGGCTCCAGCACGGTCATCACCTTCAGCGTGACCGTGCCGCAGACCGGCAATTACCAGCTGTCGGTGTTCGACGGCAGCAATGCCAGCGCCGGCGACGTCAACGGGCCGACGAACATCTTCGCCCGGGTCGACGGCGGTGACCCGCAGCAGATCTGGCTGCCGGCCGGATACAACTGGGTGATCTGGAACCACGCCGGGACCACGGTCCACCTGACCGCGGGATCGCACCAGATCAGCCTGTCCACCACCGGCGCGAACGGGCAGGCCACCAGCGGCGACGCGATCATCAACAAGATCGACCTGCAGCTGGAGGACCCGGCGGTGCAGGACCCGGCGGTCTACGAGGCCGAGCAGGCCGGCCTGTCCGGCGGCGCCGGCACCGACTTCCGGCCGCAGGGTCAGTCGGGGGCGGGCGCGGCGGACCTGAGCCAGGGCGGGGCGGTGACCTTCTGGACATACTCCGCCGCCGATGGCTACTCCGACCTCGCCTTCCGCTACCGCGGGCCGGGGTCGGCGCAGGCCACGGTCAACGGCGAGCCGGTGGCCGGCGCGCTGGCCGGCGGCCCGGGCTGGGTCACCGCGGCCCGCCGGGTCTACCTGAGCGCGGGCGTGAACAAGGTCGTGGTCACCGGAGCAGGCGGCGCGCTGACCCTGGACAACCTGACAGTCACCCCGGTGGCAGCCAGCGACCCGGCCGTGCACGCGGCGACCGCGACCTACCAGGCCGAGGACGGCACCCTGACGGGCACCGCGCACGCGGACAACAGCTACAGCCAGGCCAGCGGCGGGGTGGTGACCGGCATCAGCGGCGGCGCGGCCAACTCGCTGACGCTGACCGTGCACGCCGCGGCCGCGGGCCGGTACGGGATGACAGTCCGGTTCGCCAACAACCAGATGGTGCAGGCCAACCACTACAACCCTGACCTGATGACGGCCCCGGCCGACATCAGCGTCAACGGCGGCCCGGCCGTCCACGTCAACTTCGCCAGCACCTTCAGCTGGAACCAGTTCTGGAACCTCACCATCCCGGTGCAGCTGCGGCGCGGCGCCAACACGATCACCTTCAGCGCCAGCCAGCAGTACAACTACGACGGCAAGACGATCGGCGTCATCTACTCCGGCCAGGGCATCGGCCAGCCGCTGCGCTCCGACACCGCGCCCAGCATCGACCAGGTCACGCTGGCCCCGTTCCAGCTGCCCGCCGCGCACCCCTGACCGGCGGCCGGGTGGCGGCCGGCCCGCGCGGCCGCCCGGCGGCCGCTGGCGCAGCGGGATCGTGCGGGCTGCGACGCTGCCCGGCGCCAGCCCCGCCAGCGGGCGGCGACGGCCAGACCCTCCCCCGCTAACGCCGTCGCCGGCGGCCGCGGCCCGGTCCGGGACGGCCAGGCCGCGACCACGCCGCAGGCCGCAGCACCGCGGCCGCCGCGAGCGCCCGGCTGAGCCCGGTCGCGCCGGCCCCGCGCAGGGCCCTGCGGGGCTACCCCGGGATCCTCGGGCAAATGGTCGCTGACCTGGGACGGGTCACCTTCTGGCGGTGGCATCCGTCAGCTCAGTAGACAGCCCCGGCGGGGCCCGGCCGCGGCCGGGCTGGCGGCGAACCTCCTCTTCCGCCGCCAGCGCCCGGTCGCCGGGTGCCGCGCCGGGGCTGGCCTGTGTCCGGATTCACCCGCAGCAACCAGGAGGCACCTGTCCATGACCACGCCCGCGCAGATCCCCGGCTACCAGGCCGGCACCTGGATCATCGAGCCGGTCAACTCTGATGTCAGTTTCACCGTCCGCTACCTCGGGGTGACCCGGGTGCACGGCCGGTTCAACGAGATCGCCGGGGAGATCGTGACCGGCCCGACGGTCGCCGGGTCGTCGGTGCGCGCCAGCATCGCCGCGGCCAGCATCGACACCGGGTTTCCCGGCCGCGATAACTACCTGCGCGGCGGCGATGTGCTGCGGGCCGACGAGCACAAGGAGCTGAGCTTCGTGTCCACCGGCATCCGGGCCGCGGCCGGCGAGCTCGCGATCGACGGCGGGCTGACCATCCGCGGCGTGACCCGGCCGGTCAGCCTGGCGCTGCAGCCCGGCGGCTTCGCCGCCGACCCGGCCGAGGGCGGTCACGTGCTCGGGCTGTCGGCGACGACGACCATCACCCGGGCCGAGTTCGGCTTCAGCCAGAAGCTGCCCGCGGCCGTGATCAGCGACAGCATCACCGTCCAGCTCGACATCCAGGCCCGGCTCGCCGCCTGATCCGGGTGCCTGTCCGGGCGCCTGCCTGGCGCCTGGACCGCGGGCCGGCGGGCTGACAATACCGGCCCCTCAGCTGCTTTCCCTCATTCCCGTTCCGCGCCTGTCTGCTGTCTGCCCTGACCACCAGGAAGTGAGTGCGATGTCCGACTCGAAGGTGCTGGCCGCCGCGCCCGGCACGGCCGCCGCGCCCCCGGCCCGGCGGCTGCCGCGCTCGGCCGGCTTTGCCGTGATCGTGGCGATCATGGTGCTGTTCCAGGCGGCGTCCAGCGCACCCGCGCCGCTGTATGTCGTCTACCAGCGGCTATGGGGATTCTCCGCGGCGACGCTCACGCTGATCTTCGCGATCTTCGTGTTCGCCCTGCTCGGCACCCTGCTGGTGGCGGGCAAGCTGTCGGACTACGCGGGCCGCCGGCCGGTCCTGGCCGCCGCGATCGCGCTGGAGACCGCGGCCCTGCTGCTGTTCCTGCTGGCCGGGAACGTGACCATGCTGCTGCTGGCCCGCGCCGTGCAGGGCATCGCCACCGGGATGGTGCTGCCCGCGCTCGGCGCTGCCCTGGTCGACTTCAACCCGCCGCACGCGCCGGGCCGGGCAGCCGTGGTCAGCGGCGTGGTGCCCGTCGCCGGGCTGGCCGCCGGCGCCCTGGCCTGCAGCTCGCTGGCGCAGTTCGCGCCGGATCCGACGCACCTGGTCTGGATCCTGCTGCTGGCCGCGATGGCGGCGGCGCTGGCCGCGGTGCTCGCGCTGCCCGAGTCCGCAGCCTGCCAGCCGGGCGCCGTGCGGTCACTGGTCCCCCGGCTGGGCATCCCGCAGCGGCTGCGGCGCGAGGTGCTCGCGCTGTTCCCGGTGATCGTGGCCAGCTGGGCGCTGGGCGGCCTGTACCTGTCCCTCGGCCCGTCGGCCGCGGTCGGCATCTTCGGCCTCACCAGCCACTTCTACGGCGGCCTGGTGGTGACCCTGCTGTGCGGGACCGGCGCGGTGGCCGCGTACGCGCTGCGCGGCGCAGGGGCCGCCGCGGTGCTGCGGATCAGCACCATCCTGCTGGCGGCCGGCACCGCGGTCACCCTGGCCGGCATGCTCGCCGGCTCGGTGCCGGCCGCCATCGCGGGCACGGTGGCGGCCGGCGTCGGCTACGGCGCGTCCGGGCTGGCGGCCTTCGGGTCGATGGCCCGGCTTGCCGGGCCCGCCGGCCCGGCCGAGCGCAGCGGGCTGTTCGCCGTCGCCTACGTGGTGGCCTACCTGGCCTTCAGCGTGCCGGCCCTGGCGGCGGGCTACGCCGCGACACGCGCCGGGCTGCACGCCACGGTGGCCGTCTACGCGCTGCTGGTCATCGTCATCGCGGTCGCCGCGCTGGCCACCGGCGAGCTCCGGCCGGCCCCGCGCTGAGCCAGCCGGCGGCTGACCCGCCGCCGCCGGGCAGGCGCTGCGAGCCGGCGGCGGAGATCTCCCGGCAGGGAGCCGCGGCCCGGCGGGGACCGCGGGTTCCCCGGCGGGCCGGCCGACCGGTGCCCGTCCGTGCCGCCCGGGCCCGCGATGGCCGCCGGATGGGCTAGTGTCCGGGGTGCCGCGGCGCGCAGCACCGGGCTAGCGCGCGGGGCTCTGGAGCCCGTGCGGCAGGGGACGCGGCCGGCATGGCCCTGACCGAGGATGGCGGATGCTGGGGACCAGGACATGACGACCGCCGGCCGGACACCATCGCCTGCCCTTCCGGTGCTGGACGCGCATCACCACCTGTGGGACCTGGCCGCCAGGCCGCAGCCCTGGCTGGACACCGACCCCGCCCTGGCCCCGCTGCGCAGGACCTTCACCGTGGCCGAGCTAGAGCCGCAGGCGGCGGCCGCCGGGGTGGCCAGCACGGTCATCGTGCAGACCGTCGCCGATCCGGGCGAGACTCCCGAGATGCTCGCGCTCGCCGCCGCCGGCGGCCTGGTCACGGCCGTTGTCGGCTGGGTCGACCTGACCGCCCCGGACGTGGCCGACCAGCTGGCCCGGCTGGCCGGCGGGCCCGGCGGCGCGTACCTGGCCGGAATCCGGCATCCGGTCCTCGCCGAGCCCGACCCGCGCTGGCTGGCCCGGCCGGACGTGCTGGCCGGGCTGGGCGCCGTGGCCGCCGCCGGCCTGGCCTACGACGTCGTGGCCCGGCCCGGCCAGCTGCCCGCGGCCGTGCAGGCCGCGGCGGCCCGGCCCGAGCTCGCCTTCGTTATCGATCACCTCGGCAATCCCGGCGTGCAGTCAGGTGTCGATGCGGGCTGGGCTGCGTCCTTCCGGCAGCTGGCCGCGCTGCCGCACACGGTCTGCAAGCTGTCCGGGATACTCGGCGTGCCGCCGCCGGACGGCGCGCCGGGCCGGGGCGATGCCCTGGCCCACCTGCGGCCGTACTACCAGCTCGCGCTGGACTGCTTCGGCCCCGGCCGGCTGATGTTCGGCTCGGACTGGCCGGTGTCCGCCATCGACGCCCCCTACGCCAGCATCGTGGCCATCGCGCGGGAGCTGATCAGCGACCTCAGCCAGGCCGAGCAGGCGGCGATCCTCAGCGGCACCGCCCGCCGCGCCTACGCACTGGACGCGGCGGCCTAGCTGGCTCCAGGGCGGCCGGCGGCCGGGCGGGTCAGCTGGCGCCTGCGCCGGGCGGCTCGCCGATCAGCCCGCTCCGGGCGGCGAACAAGCAGGCCAGCGCCCGGTTGGAGGTTCCGGTCTTGGCGTAGATGTGCTCCACGTGGTGGGCCGCCGTCCGGCGCGAGATGACCAGCTGCCCGGCGATCTCCTTGTTCGACAGCCCGCGGGCCAGCAGCCGCAGCACCTCCACCTCGCGGCCGGTCAGCCCGGCGGGCCGGGCCGGGCGCCGGGTGGCCCGGTGGCCGGCCGCGCCGAGGACCGCCGCCGCCGCGTCGCCGTCCAGCCGCCCCGCGCGCACCTCGGCCCGCAGCTGCCCGGCCGCCTCGGCCGCCGGGACCGCGGGCCGGTGCGGCCGCGGTTCCGTCCGCGCCTGGTAGAAGTCGGCAGCGGCCAGGATCCGTCCTTCGGCGCTCATCGCGGTGGCGGTCAGGCCGCGCGGGTAGCCCGAGCCGTCCAGCCGCTCGTGATGCTGGACGGCGATCGCGGCCAGCGGGGCCAGCGCGGGCGAGCGGGCCAGCATCCGCTCGGTGAGGTAGGGGTGCAGCCGCACCCGCTCGGTCTCGGCCGCGCTGAGCGCGCCCGGCTTGTCCCAGACCGCGTTGGAGACGCCCAGCCGGCCCAGGTCGTGCACCAGCCCGGCCTGGCGCACCAGCCGGGCGGCCCGCTCATCCAGCCCGAGGCCGCGGGCGGCCTGCCCGGCCAGGTCGGCCACGCCGCGCGAGTGGCCGATCGTGAACGGCGACTTCACGTCGGTGAAGTCCGCGATCGCCGCCAGCGCGCTGTCGAGGTCGGCGCCGGCCAGCCGCATCCCCGGCCCCGGCTCGGACGCGATCACCGCCTCCCAGCTGCTGGCCTCGTCCAGGCCGGCGAGCAGCGCCGGCGCCTCGGCCGCGAACATGTCCGCGACGTGCGGGTCGAACTGCGTCCCGCGCCGCTCCAGCGCGACGGCGACCGCCGCCTCGGTGCCGCCCGCGTGGTGGTAGACCTCCACCACGTCAGCGAGCGCGACCAGCCGCGAGGTCAGCAGGATCTCCTCGCCCCGGGCGCCCCTGGGCACCCCGCGGCCGTCCCAGCGCTCGAAGGTCTGCTCCACGCTGTCGCGGACCCGCTGGGCCAGGCCGAGCCGGGCGGCCAGGTCGTCGGCGGCCAGCCAGTGGTTCTCCAGCATCGCCTCGGCGGCCCGGCGCCCGTCGCCGGCGAACGCCGCGCCGATCCGGGCGCGCTCGGCCGCCGGCCGGCCTGCGCCGAGGTGGCGGAGCATGAACAGCGGCCCCGCCGCGGCGGAGGCAAAGTCGACCCGGCGGAAGTCGGCCTTGAGGGCCAGGTCATCGCCGAACCACTTGGCCTGCTCGTAGGCGTCGACGTGGCAGCCCACCCAGGCCAGCAGCGCCGCGTAGAACACCACCTCGCGGTCGGCCTCGGCCAGGCCCAGGCGCTGCGCCAGCCGCAGCGAGATCAGGCACTGGCGCAGCACGTGCTCCATCGGCTGGCCCATGCCCAGGTCGGTCGCGAGAGACAAGACAGCGAGCAGCTCGGCCAGCCGGACTCCCGGCCGCGCCGCGGGCTCCGCCATGACAGTCAATATAAGCGGGCCGCCCGGCGCAGGTCAGCCAGGCGCGGCGGGACATTCTCCCGCGGGCCAGCGTGCCCGTGCGGCAGGTCAGGCTGGCGCGCGGGCGCAGACCGGGGGCGTGCGCCCGGCCCACGGGCGGGCCTGCTCCAGCTGGGCGGCCACCCGCAGCAGCGTCGCCTCGTCGCCGAACCGGCCCAGGAAGTGCACGCCCACCGGCAGCCCGGCGGCGTTCCACCACAGCGGCACCGACATCGCCGGCTGGCCGGTGATGTTGGCGATGACGCCGGAGTAGGCCACCGTCTGCCCGCCGCGGTGCAGCGCGCGCAGTGGCTCGTCCTCGGTCGAGGTGATCTCGCCCAGCAGGGCCGGCGGCTCGGACAGCGTCGGGGTCAGCCACAGGTCGGCCTTGCCGAAGTAGGCCGCGACCCGGCGGCTGTAGGCCTGGGTGTCCTCCACCGCCAGCAGGTAGTCCGCGGCGCTGACCTGGCGCCCGGCGGCCCAGAGCGCGCGGGTCAGCGGCTCCAGCTCGCCGGGGCCGGGCTCGCGGCCCAGCCGCCGGGCCCAGTACCCGATGATCCACGCCGTGGCCGCGCTGAACCCGGTCCCGATGGCGGCGCCGACCTCGGGGGTGATCTCCGGCAGCTTGTCCTCGGTGATGTGGTGGCCCAGCGCCTCGCACAGCGCCAGCGCGTCCTCCAGCGCCGCCACGCAGTCCGGGTGGCCCGGCGAGCCGTCAGCGGTGAGCGGCGTGTAGCCGATCCGCAGCCGTCCCGGGTACACGCCGGTCTCGTCCGCGAACCGGCCCACCGGCGGCGGCGCCCAGTACGGGTCGCCCGCCTGCGGCCCGGAGGTCGCGTCCAGCAGCGCCGCGCTGTCGCGGACCGAGCGGGTCACCGCGTGCTCGACCGCGCTGCCGCTCACCGCGTCGCCGTACTCAGGGCCGAGCGGGTTGCGGGCCCGGGTCGGCTTGAGGCCGAACACCCCGCACGCCGACGCCGGGTAGCGCAGCGAGCCGCCCAGGTCACTGCCGTGTGCCATCGGCACCATGCCGGACGCCACCGCCGCGGCCGCGCCGCCGCTGGAGCCGCTGGTCGAGCGGGTCAGGTCCCACGGGTTGCGCGTCGCGCCGGACAGCACCGGCTCGCACGCCGGGACCATCCCGAACTCCGGGGTGCTGGTCTTGCCCGCGATCACCAGCCCGGCGCGGCGCAGCCGCACCACCAGCTCGGAGTCGAACGCCGAGATGTTGTCGCGCAGGAACACCGAGCCCTCGCAGAACCGGGTGCCGCGCACCTCGGTCACCAGGTCCTTGACCAGGTAGGGCACGCCCGCGAACGGCCCGCGCGGGCCGGCCGCGGCCTGCGCCGCGGCCCGCTCGAACATCGGCGTGATGACGGCGTTGAGCTGCGGGTTCAGCCGCTCGATGCGGGCGATGCCCCAGTCCGTCAGCTCGGCAGCGGTGACCTCGCCGCGCCGCACCAGCTCCGC
This sequence comes from Streptosporangiaceae bacterium, assembly GCA_035763085.1. Taxonomy (GTDB): domain Bacteria; phylum Actinomycetota; class Actinomycetes; order Streptosporangiales; family Streptosporangiaceae; genus DASUBV01. The sequence continues at coordinate 19,689 of DASUBV010000411.1, forward strand.
CTGGCCGGTGGCATCCAGCGCGGCGATCTCCGCCGCCGGGTCAGCTGCCCTGGTCATCGCTCTACGTTAGCGGGAGCCCGCACCGGGTAGCCGGCGGCGGCCTCCTGCGGGCCCGGTGCAGGCGGGGTGCGCGCAAATGCGGTCGCGCCGATATAACCGCTGATCAACGCTCGGTAGGATGAGCTACCACGTTCTGGGGCTCTTCGCTTGGCTCCGGGCTAGTCACGGGAGCCAGGTGGCATGACCATCGACCGTCTTGGAGGGCCGGAGAAGATCTCCGCCGTCCGCTCCGACAGCCTGCGCGAGCAGGTGACCCGGGCCCTGGAGGCCGCGGTCGTGGCGGGCGAGCTGCAGCCCGGCGTGATCTACTCCGCGCCTACGCTGGCGGAGCAGTTTCACGTGTCGGCCACCCCGGTCCGCGAGGCCATGCTCGACCTGGTCGGCGAGGGCATGGTGGAGGCAGTCCGCAACCGCGGCTTCCGGGTGGTGGCCGTCTCCGAGGCAGACCTGGACCAGATCTCGCAGATCCGCCTGCTGATCGAGGTGCCGATCATGGGTCAGGTGGCCAAGCTGCTGACCCCGGAGATGATCGCGGCGCTGAACGAGACCGGTCAGGCCATCGAGTCGGCCGCCGAGCGCGGCGACCTGATCGACTACCTCGACTGCGACCGGCGCTTCCACGCCCAGCTCATCTCGACGATCGGCAACCCGCGGCTGACCGACCTGGTCGACCGGCTGCGCCGCCAGGCCCGGCTGTTCGGGCTGCAGGAGCTGGCCGACAGCGGCCGGCTGCTGGCCTCGGCCCGCGAGCACCGGGGCATGCTGAAGGTGCTGCAGTCCGGCGATGTGGCCGCGGCCGAGTCGGTGATGACCGCGCATATCGGGCACACCCGCGGGCTGTGGGTCGGGCGCTCGGGCGACGAGGCGCGGTCCGGCTGAGCCGCCCCCGTGACGGCCAGTCCCCGGTGCCAGAGCCGCTCAGAGCTGGAAGCCCTCGGGGAACGGGTCGGCGGGGTCGATCATGTACTGCGCGGTGCCGGTGACCCAGGCCCGGCCGGTGATCCTCGGGACGACGGCGGGCAGCCCGCCCGCGGTGGTCTCCTCGATGATCGTGCCGGTGAACCGCGAGCCGATGAATGACTCGTTGATGAAGTCATCGCCCGGCTTGATCTCGCCCCGGGAGTGCAGCTGGGCCAGCCGGGCCGAGGTGCCGGTGCCGCACGGCGACCGGTCGAACCAGCCGGGGTAGATGGCCATCGCGTGCCGGGAGTGCTGCGCGCTGGCGCCGGGGGCCAGGAACTGCACGTGGTGGCAGCCGCGGATCTCCGGGTTTTCCGGGTGCACGGGCTCGCTGGCGTCGTTGATGGCGGCCATGACCTGCAGCCCGGCGGCCAGGATGGCCTCCTTGTGCTTCCGGTCGAACTCGATGCCGACCTGCTCCAGCGGCAGGATGGCGTAGAAGTTGCCGCCGTAGGCCATGTCGTAGCTGACCCGGCCGTAGCCGGGCACGGCCACGGCCTGGTCCAGGCCGAGGGTGAAGGCGGGCACGTTGGTGATGCTGACGCTGGTGGCGGCGCCGCCGGTGACGCTGACCTCGGCCACGACCAGGCCGGCCGGGGTGTCCAGCCGCACCGTGGTGACCGGCTCGGTGACCTCGACCATGCCGGTCTCGACCAGCACCGTGGCCACGCCCATGGTGCCGTGCCCGCACATGGGCAGGCAGCCGGACACCTCGATGTACACCACCCCCCAGTCGGCGTCGGGCCGGGCCGGCGGCTGCAGGATGGCACCGGACATGGCGGCATGCCCGCGCGGCTCGTACATCAGCGCCTTGCGGATGCCGTCCAGGTTGGCCATGAAGTACCGGCGCCGGTCGAACATGGTGTCGCCGGGGATCTTGCCGACGCCGCCGACGATGACCCGGGTCGGCATCCCCTCGGTGTGGGAGTCGACGGCATGGAACACGCGCCGGGAGCGCATCAGGCGCAGCCCCGGGCCAGTGCCTTCTCGGTTGCGGCGCGCACCTCGGCCTCCTGCTCTGCGGTCAGCGGCTGGCGCGGCGGGCGGCACGGGCCGCCGTACCGGCCGGCCAGCTCCATCGACAGCTTGATGGCCTGGACAAACTCGGTCTTGGCGTCCCAGCGCAGCAGCGGGTGCAGCAGCTGGTACAGCGGCCGGGCCTTGTCCAGGTCTCCGGCCATGCTAGCCCGGTACAGCTCGGCGCAGCTGCGCGGGAAGGCGTTGGTGTACCCCGATACCCAGCCCCTGGCCCCGGCGATGGCGAACTCCAGGACCGAGTCGTCCGAGCCGATCAGCACGTCCAGGGCGGGCGCGAGCTCGGCGGTCTCGTAGGCGCGGCGCGGGTCGCCGGTGAACTCCTTGACCCCGACGATCAGGCCCTCGCCCGACAGCCTGGCCAGCAGCGCGGGCGTCAGGTCAACCTTGGTGTCGACCGGGTTGTTGTAGGCCATCACCGGCAGGCCCACCGACGCGACGATGCGGTAGTGCTCCAGCACGGCGCGCTCATCGGCGCGGTAGGTGTTCGGCGGCAGCAGCATGACCGCCGCGGCGCCGGCCTTGGCCGCCTGCTCGGCCAGCCGGGCCGCCTCCTGCGCGCCGTAAGCGGCGACGCCGGGGATGACCGAGAACCCGGCCGGCGCCGCGGCGACGGCGGTCTCCACCACGCGGGCCCGCTCCTCGGGGGTCAGGACCTGGTACTCCCCCAGCGACCCGTTGGGGGTGATCCCGTCGCAGCCCGAGGCGGCCAGCCACGCTACATGCTCGGCGTAGCGATCAAAGTCGACTTCCAGGTCCGCGGTGTAGGGCAGGGCGTTAGCTACTAGCACGCCATGCCACGGCTGGGTCTGCGGCTCGGTTGGCACAGTTCACCTCCAGTGACATGTCACATTTTACCGCCGTCATCCGGGCGGGCACCAGCCGCACCCGGCCCGGCCTCAGCCGGGCTCGATGCCCGGCTGCCGGCCGTGCTGCTGAGGCCCGGCCCGGTGGCCTGCGCGCCGCCCGGCTCCCCGGCTCCGGCGAGCCGGGCCAGGACGCCGAGCGGCACCGGCTGAGCCAGCGGCCGTGTCGGGGCCGGCTGCCCGCCGCCTGCCACCCCGGCCGGACTCAGGCCCGCGGCGAGCAGCGCGGCCACGGGCGGGCCGCAGATCCGGCCCTGGCACCAGCCCATGCCCGGCCGGGCCAGCAGCCTGATGCTGCGCGCGTCGTCGGCTCCCAGCCCGGCGGCGGCACGCAGCGCGCCCAGCGTGACCTCCTCGCACCGGCACACGACGGTGTCGTCGCCGGGCCACCAGGCCCAGCCCGGCTGCACCGCGTGCACGGCCTGCATGACCGCCGCGAACCGGCGCAGCGCGGCTCGCTCCCGGACGACGGCGCGCGGCGGCGGCGCGACTGGCCGGCCGGCGTGCCGGGCGGCGGCGCGGCCGGCGATCTCCCCCTCGGCGCAGGCCAGGTCGGCGCCGCCCACCCCGGTGGTCTCCCCGGCGGCGAACAGGCCCGGCACGGTGGTCTGCTGGTCCGGCCCGGCGACGGCGACGGTCGCGGCCGCGCCGGGCGCGAGCGGGGCCCCGCCGGCCAGCCGCGCTCCGGCCTCGCCGAGCAGCTCCACCTGGGGCACGAAGCCATACCCGGCCGCCAGCACGTCAGCTTCCAGGCTCCGCTCGGTGCCGGGCACCGGCAGCCACTGCCGGTCCAGGCGGGCGATGGTGACCGACTCCAGCCGGCCGTCGCCGCGGGCGCCGGTCACGGCATGCCGGCGCAGCACCGGGACGCGGTGCCGGGCCAGCCGGGCCAGGTAGCCGCCGGCCTCGGGCACCTTGCGCCAGGACGCGGCCAGCCCGGCCGGGTGCCGCAGGTAATCCAGGGGCTGCCCGGCCTCGACGACCGCCACGACGCGGGCGCCGGCCCCGGCCAGCCCGGCCGCGACCGGCAGCAGGAACGGGCCGGCGCCGGCGACCACGACCTGGCGGCCGGCGGTCACCGCGCTGCTCTTGAGCAGGGACTGCGCGGCTCCGGCGGCCATCACGCCCGGCAGGGTCCAGCCGGGCACCGGCAG